>SXWH01000009.1 GCA_005791535.1 Verrucomicrobiaceae bacterium
CGAGTTCGAGCGTGACCTTTTTCAAATTGCCGGCCGCTGCCTCCAGAATGCGGCGACCGGTCGTCGTTCCTCCGGTGAATGCGATTTTGTCCACGTCATTTGATGCCGCTAGCGCGCGACCCGCTGTCGCCCCGGCACCGAGGAGCAATTGCGCCGCGCCTTCCGGCAGACCGACTGCCAGCATCAACTCAAACAACCGGATGGCCGACAGCGGAGTGAGCTCCGATGGCTTCAGGATGCATGCATTTCCGGCAGCGAGCCCCGGTGCGAGTTTCCAAGCCGCCATGAGCAGCGGGTAATTCCACGGAATGATTTGTCCGCAAACACCGATGGGCTCACGCACAACGAGCGTTTGAATGCCCGGGTCGGGAACTTCAAACGTCTGACCGAGCGGCTTCGTCGCAAGTCCCGCGTAGTAGCGGAAGCAGTTCGCCGCATCAGCCGCATCATAACGCGCCTCGCGCAACGGCTTGCCGTTATTGCGCGTATCGAGCGCGGCGAGTTCCTCCGCGTGTGCATCAATGGCGTCCGCGATTTTGAAAAGGTATGCGGCGCGGTCCTGCGCACGCATTTTCGGCCAAGGCCCCTCGTCAAAGGCTCGCCGCGCGAATCGCACCGCGCTCTCGGCATCCCGCTCTCCGCCCTCCGCGACCTCCGCGATGGTTTCATTGTTAGCCGGATTCAGAATTGACCGCTTGGCCCCGTCCGCGGCCTGAACCCACTCGCCACCGATGAACATTGGAAGCGTCTTCATGCCTCTAGTATGCCTCGGATTCGCCGCGCTGGCAAGTTGCACCCCGTTTGCCGATTTTCGTTGGGCAGAACGCACGGCGCAGGCATGCTCAATTTTCATGTCCGCCATGCATCAATTCGACGCCCTGCTCACCGGCCCCGCACCGGTGCTTGCGCTCGCGCCGATGCAGGACGTGACCGACCTCCCTTTCTGGCGGCTCATGGCGCGTTACGGAGGCGCGGACCTTTACTACACCGAGTACTTCCGCGTTTATCAGAACTCACACCTCGACAAGAACATCCTCGCATCGGTCATCCACAATCCGACCGGACGCCCGGCAATCGCACAAATGATTGGGAACGATGTTCCATCGCTCGTGCGAAGTGCGAAGGAACTGCTGCGCCACGACGTGGCCGCGATCGACCTGAACCTCGGCTGCCCTGCTCCGGTCGTTTACCGCAAATGCGCGGGTGGCGGCCTGCTGCGCGATATTCCACTCGTCGATTCGATTCTTGGCGCACTCCGTGATGCAATTCCGGGACGATTCACCGTGAAGACACGCCTCGGATTCAGCGACGATACTGCGATCGATGCGCTTCTGCCGCTGTTTGCAAAGCACCGCGTCGACCTCGTTACGATTCACGGCCGCACGGTGCTTCAGATGTACCGCGGCGAAGTCCACTATCCGCGAATCGGGCATGCCGTCCGTTCACTCCCCTGCCCGGTCCTCGCGAACGGAAACATCTCATCGGCGGCGGTCGCAGAATCGGTACTCGCCCAGACTGCGTGCCGCGGGCTCATGCTGGGTCGGGGCATCATCCGCAATCCCTGGCTCTTTTCACAAATCCGCGATCACCTCGCAGGTCGAACCCCGTTTACTCCAAGCGGACGCGATGTCCTTCGATACATTGAGGAGCTCTACGAGGCAGTGTGCAGCCCCGAAGTCAGGGAATCCGCGCAGGTGCAAAAGATGAAAAAATATCTCAACTTCATCGGCTCCGGCGTGGACGAACCGGATTTTCTCCACGACATCCGACGCGTCAGCACGCGTGCAGACTTTTTCGCAATCTGCCGCCGCACGCTGGACCATGACGCACCGATGGCGCTGGAGCCATTAGGTCCGGCAAATTCGAGCGAAGACGAGAACCGGGCGAACTGAAGGTCGATTAATCCTTCTTTTTCTTCTTCTTGTCGTCCTCGCGGATTCCGTTGCGGTACTTCCACTCAGCAACGGCCTGGCGCTGTTTCAGCTCGTTTTGCTTCTGCTGATATTCCCACTGTTTCTTCTGCTGTTCGAGATTCGCCTTGTATTTGGCCTTCTCCGCCTCGGCGCGGTTCTCTGCGACCTTCTGCTGAAACTGGTATTGTTTCTTCTGCTGGTCGTAGTTGTAGCGGGCCTGACGCTCGGCGTACTCGTTCTGCTTCTTCTGCAGCTCAAGCTTCTCCTTGTTCTTGGCGTAGTTGTATTTGTATTCCGCCTCCTTCTTGAGCTGCTCGGCCTTCCACCGCGCAATCTCATTGCGGTTGCGGTTGTATTGCTCGGGCGTGATGTAAATGCGCTGGCTTCCCGACGTATAATAATACCGATCCGAATCGTGGTCGTGACGGCAAGGACGGCCGTCGATGTAAATCACATCGCGAACGTAGCGCGGTCCGTAGCCTCCGTACCCGTAAGAACCATAGTCATCGACGTAGCCGCGTCCGTAGGACGATCCATAGGAGCCACCGTAGGCGTAACCATAGCCTCCGTCGGCGACGCAGCCAGTCATGGTGACGGTGACGATTGCAGCGAGTGCTGATGCGAGAATTTTATTCATATGTGATTCGGATTTGAAGGGTAAGACTCGGCCAAGCCGGAAATTATTCAACCGGCATTCTCAAAAAGTGATCAACTTCCGTAGCTGCTCTCCACGCGCTGCGCTACGTCGAGGTAGCCGTAGTCCACTTCGTAGATCTGCTTGAGGCTCTCGATGTACTCTTCCTTCTTGCCCATTTTCTCGAGCACCATCGCGAGCTTGTAGACGATCTCTTTCTTGAGGTTGTCCATCGCGAGAAGCTCGGACGCCGCGGACTTGAATGTCGAAGCCGCGAGGTCATTCATGCCCTTTTCCACGAAGCACTGGCCGAGCAGGTTCATCGCTTTCAGGCGCACGTTCGGATTCTGACGCGCCTTCTGAAGCTCGGGAATCGCATCAGTAAAGCGACCAGCCTTCATCAGAACATCGCCATACTCGAAGCGCAGGCCGAGGTCCGTCGGGTTGTCGTCGACACGCTTCTTCGCGACATCCAGCAACGTCTGTGCGCGCTGTTCGCGCAGGCTGTTCAACTCGTCCACGTATGGGAGCACTTCCGGGTGGGTCTTGTCCTCCACGGTTTCGAGCCAGGATTCGAGCGTCGAGATCCGACGATCGGTCTTCTTCATCGTCAAATCCTGATATCTGCGCTGAAGGTTCGGATCCCCGCCGTTGAGGATGGAATTCGTATGGCCGTAGTACCAAATGGCGCTGTCGAGATGCGATTCGACGTCCTCCGGCGATTGTCCTTCGGCGATGGACACGTCGAAGAGCTGCTCATAAAGCGATGCCAGCCGCTTTGAATTATCGACGTGCTGCTGATTCTCCTCCCACTGCGGATAAAGGTCGGCAATTTGACCACTGATTTGCTCCACCGTGCGGACGACCTTCGATTTATCTTCGAGCTTCTTCGCCTCGTCTTTGTCTTTGATGAGGTCGCGGAAGCTCTTCGTGCCACTGCCTCCAGCGCTGTCGTCCCATCCGCCCTTCTTCATGGTGGACGCCGCCGACGCGTCCTTGCCCTTCTTGGTGGCCTCCATGTCCTTCGGGTTCACCTGCAGGATGCGATTGCAAATCGCGACAGCCTTGTCGCTCTCACCAAGCGAAATGTAATGGTCGGCCAGCTGGTGCATGACCTTCGTGTCCGAAGGATTCGCGCCGACGAGCGTCTCGAGCGCAAACGAAGCCGTCTCGGGCATGTCGGCTTTCTTGCAAGCCTCAAAGAGAAGTTGGTTTGCCGCGACGCTCTTCGGGTCGTTTTGCAGCGTCTTCTCGGCGATTTCGATGGCCGCGAGCGGATCCTTTTTCAGCGTACTGGAAGCGGTGAGTCCCAAGGTCGTGCCCGCGAGGGACATGCCGGACTTCTTTCCCTGAGTGGCGGCGAGAGCTGCGGCGCGGACCAGTTTGCGTCCATCGAGGAAGTTCGGGTACTCTTTCAGCACGCTTTGCATGAGCTGGATGACGTAGCCGTGGTTACCGATCTCGTTTGCGCTGCGCGCTTTCTTGTAGAGGGCGAGTTGTGCAGGTGAAAGCTGGTTTTCTGTAGTAAGAGCCATAGTTGCTGGGAGCGAGGGAACGTAGCAGCCCGAGATTGATCTGACAATGGCTCTAACACGATTTTCTAAAAGATTCTCGGAAATGCCGATTCTCAAGGGCCCGACGCGGCCTGTGATTCACGCTGCCGGGGCGTCGGGATGAAAGGGTTTGGCTGTTGACGTCCAAACATTTCCGCGATGCCGTGGGCTGAAAGCGAATCGCTTCCCGCATCATGAAAACCACCATCGCACTCCTCACGCTTTCGGCGACAACCATAATGGCCGCGCCCGAGAACCTGCTCAACATCGCCATCCTCCAACTACCCGAACAGTATTTGGCCGGAATCCCGATGGCTCGCAGAGCGGAGCTTATCTCGAACCTCTCGAGGAATGCCGCCGACACGCGGCTCGACTACGCCAACGGCTGGCTCGGCTACGCGAACGACAATCCCTACCGTTCTGTGGGCGCAAATTCCCTTTTCTGGATCAAGCTCCTGCCAAGGAAAGACCGGGAACCGCTGGTTTTCATCCACATTCCGAACCGAAGCGAAAACTCTGCGCCACCGAAGAGCGTCACCGCAATTCTCGAGCGAAGGGGCGACAAATGGGAAAACGTCACGGAGTCACTCCTTCCGGACGGCGTGAATGCGACGGATTGCTTCGTCCCGCGCCGCAATGCCGCCGTTATTCAAATCGCGCCGTTCGTTCAGGCAGAGCGCAGTGACGGCCGTGGAAAATACTGGGCGGATGGACAGCGGACGGGCGAACTCCGCTGGGACGGGCGCAAGTTTGAATTCAGCAAAACCCGGCCGGCGAAGCTTACGTACGATTGAACGCCGGACTTCGGCGTTCTCGACAATCCCCTTCCCAGCCGCTTTCCTGCGCGGGCTATGAACAGTCTCTGGGATCGATTTCAAAAATACCACCTCGCCGACGATGACCTCGGCATCACTCTCGACGTAAGCCGCGTCCGCTTTTCCGACGAATGGCTCGCCTCCATGGAGCCGGCGGTGCAAAAGGCGTTTGCTTCGATGAAGGCGCTGGAAAGCGGCGCAATCGCAAATCCCGATGAGGGCCGGATGGTGGGCCACTACTGGCTCCGCGCTCCCGAACTCGCGCCCTCGGACGAGCTGCGCGATGAGATCGTCTCGACCTACGCGGCCATTCGCCAGTTCGCCGTGGATACGCATCGTGGCGACTCGTTTTCGGATGTCCTCGTGATCGGCATCGGCGGCTCCGCGCTCGGCCCGCAGTTCGTCGCAGACGCCCTCGGCACCGCGGACGACAAAATGCGGCTGTATTTCTTTGATAACACCGACCCCGATGGCATCGACCGCACGCTGGAAACGCTCGCACACCGTCTGAATCACACGCTTTGCATCGTCATTTCCAAAAGCGGAAGCACACCCGAGACGCGCAACGGTATGCTGGAAGCCGAAGCGGCGTACAAAGCGGTCGGTGTTGACTTCGCAAGCCACGCCGTCGCAGTCACCGGCGTGGGCTCCCAACTCGATAAATACGCCACCGAACGCAGATGGCTGAAGCGTTTCCCGATGTGGGATTGGGTCGGCGGCCGCACAAGCGTGATGAGCGCTGTGGGCCTCGTTCCGCTCGCATTGCAGGGGCTCGACGTCGGCGGCATCCTCCAGGGAGCTGCCGCGATGGACGACTGGACGCGCGCGACTGAAACGACGCGAAATCCCGCGATGATGCTTGCGCTGATGTGGCACTTTGCCGGAGGCGGCCGCGGGAAAAAGGATATGGTCATCCTGCCCTACAAGGATCGCCTCGCGCTCTTTTCAAAATACCTCCAGCAACTCGTGATGGAGAGCCTCGGCAAGCGGCTTGATGTCGATGGCAACGTCGTCGAACAGGGCATTGCAGTCTACGGAAACAAAGGCTCCACGGACCAGCATGCCTACGTGCAGCAACTCCGCGACGGGGTAAACAATTTCTTCGCGACATTGATCGAAGTGCGTCAGGCCCGCTCGTGCCCCGGCATCGACGTGGAACCCGGAGTCACAACCGGCGACTATTTGCAGGGATTCCTCCGCGGAACCCGCACCGCACTTTATGAAGCGGGCCGCGACAACATCACCATCAGCATCCCGGAGGTTTCAGCGCGGACGATCGGTGCGCTCATCGCTCTCTACGACCGCGCCGTGGGATTCTACGGAGCGTTGGTGAATATAAACGCCTACCATCAGCCCGGTGTCGAAGCAGGAAAGAAAGCCGCTGCATCAGTGCTCGCCGTGCTCGCAGCAACACGCGGCGCTTTGAAAAAGGAAGCGCAGACGGCAGCACAGATCGCCGCCGCAATCGGTCGCGATCCCGAGGATGTCTTTCACGCCCTCACCCACCTCGCGGCGAACGACGCCTCGATCAAGTCGGAAGGCAGCGTCCCCGCCGCACAGAGTTTCGCGCTCGCGTAGCCGTCCTCAGGCGACCGCCCTTCTCGATATCCGCGCGCGATTTCGCGCCATCGTTCTGCGCTGTACCCGAGCCGAGCTTACGCGAAAGCACCACATCCGCGATTAGTAGCGGTCGAGCCTGCATCCGCCGCGCGGGATGCCACAATATACTGTGCTTTTTGAGAAAATAGGAGTTGAGCCACCCTGACCCGCCGCTACACTCGGCCCTGGCTCATTTTTACCTACAATTCTCACCTATGTCCGATCAGCAAACCGACCACACGATTAAGA
This sequence comes from Verrucomicrobiaceae bacterium, assembly GCA_005791535.1. Taxonomy (GTDB): domain Bacteria; phylum Verrucomicrobiota; class Verrucomicrobiia; order Chthoniobacterales; family Chthoniobacteraceae; genus SXWH01. Next base: position 6,764 of record SXWH01000009.1, read on the forward strand.
AAGTCGAAAAGGAATACAGCGCCAACGACCTACGCACGATGAAAGGCCTCGAAGCCGTCCGTGAGAAGCCCGGCATGTATAACGGCGGCACGTACGAAAGAGCGCTCCATCACTGTATCAACGAGGTCCTCGATAACTCAGTGGACGAGTTTCTCGCGGGCCATTGCACGCACATCGACGTGACCATCCACAGCGATGGCTCGATTTCCATCAAAGACAACGGCCGTGGCATTCCGGTGGACATCAACAAGGATTCCGGCCTGCCCGGCGTCGAAGTCGCGCTCACCGTCCTCCACACTGGCGGCAAATATGGCCAGGGCAACTACGAGTATTCAGGTGGAACGCACGGAGTCGGCGCAAAATGCGTCAACGCGGTTTCCGAGTGGTTCAAAGTCGAGGTCATGCGCGACGGAAAGATCCATAGCATCGCGTTTGAGCGCGGCAAGACGACGCAGAAACTCGAAGTCATCGGAGAACTGAAAAACAAAAAGACGACCGGCACGAACATCACGTTCAAACCGGACGCGCTCATTTTCAAAGAGACCACCGAGTATAAAACCGAGCGCATCCGGCACCGCCTGCACGAACTCGCGTACATTAATGCGCCGCTGATCTTCAATTTCCTCGATGAACGCATCGAGGGAATGAAGCCGGAATTCATCCAGCACAAACGCGGCATCGAGGAATTTGTCGAGTCACTCGCCGAGAACAAAGAGAAGGTCATTCCGAAGCCCATCGTGATCAAAGGCGGCAAGGAAAAGATCCTCGCGGAGATCGTCCTTCAATACGTCGACACCTACAACGACCAACTCCTTTGCTTCACCAACGCGATTCCGAATGCCGACGGCGGCACGCACAGCAGCGGATTTCGCGGCTCGCTCACCCGCGCGGTGAACCAGTACGCCAAGAGCAACAATTTGTTGAAAGACAAGGATCCCGCGATTTCCGGCCCCGACGTGCTGGAGGGAATTGCAGCGGTCGTTTCGATCAAGCATCCCGATCCTAAGTTCGAGAGCCAGACAAAGGTGAAACTAATCTCGCCCGAAGTGGAAAGCATCGTCGGCTCGGCGACCTACGAAGGCCTGATGCTTCACTTTGATCAAAACCCAAACGTGGCGAAGCGTATTATCGACAAGTGCCTCATGGCAGCACGCGCCCGCGAAGCAGCACGCAAAGCCCGCGAGACCGTTCGAAAGAGCGCGCTTACCGGCGGCGGACTTCCCGGCAAACTTGCCGACTGCTCAGAGCGCGATCCGGAGCTCACGGAGCTCTACGTCGTCGAGGGCGACTCCGCAGGTGGCTCCGCAAAACAGGGGCGCGATCGGCGCTATCAGGCGATTCTGCCGATCAAGGGAAAGATCATTAACGTGGAGAAAGCCCGCCTCGACAAGGTGCTGCAGAACACGGAAATCCAGACGCTCATCACGGCCATCGGCACCGGCATCGGCAGCGGCGACCAGGAAGGTTCATTCAAAATGGAGAAGCTTCGTTACGGCCGCATCATCATCATGACCGATGC
>SXWH01000111.1 GCA_005791535.1 Verrucomicrobiaceae bacterium
GTCATACTCGCGCACCCCGTCCCCACCTGCACCCGCCAAAGCTCCTTCGGCCCCTCCGCGCTCCACGGCGCGACCGTCTCCACCGTAGAGCCATCCATCTTCAGCCCCCGATAATGAGGCCAGTCGGCGGCGGAAGCAGCGGCAGCGAAAACGAGAAGAAAAGCGAGCGATTTCATAACCCCCGCATCATCCCGAATCCCGGCGGAAAGGACATGAAAAAGATCACCGCCGCAGATTGCGACGACGCGGCGGAAAGAACGCCGGTGAAAGAGCCGCAAGGCAGATCAGTCGAATCGTCTGCTGCGTCAAGTTCCCACTACATGTCAGTTGGCACCGTTTCCCCTATACTCTCAGATCATGCTGCGGCGTTCCCAATTGACGGCCACGAAAATCACGTTCATTCAGGCTTGTATGAAATCGATTTACATCCTTTTTATTTACATCCTCACGGCAACGTGTTCCGCGGCTCCCCTTTCTCACGTGGATATTCGCAAGAAAATGGCGACCAAGGAATCTGGCGAATTCATCTTGAATGACACTGTGGCAGGAATCGGACCGTCGTTGGTCCAAAGTGAGTACAAAATTAACTTTGGCACTTTATCCAATGGCATCACTATTCCGATTCGAGTGGTGCCGGGACAGACTCAAAAAGTGACGTTCACAGGGACCGAACTCAAACTTGAAACTGTCAATCCGAAACAAATTGTATGGTTTGCGCGGAAAGGTGATGCAGCAAATTTTGTGATCATCCTCCGTAATGGTACTGTCGAAAGTGCGCGTCCAGCCTTGCGCAACGATTTGCTTAAAGATGAGTGGAACGATCGACAATTGAAAAGCGGCAAGAACTAGCAGCCTGTTGAATTACCAGTCTTAAGCATGCAGCGGTGTAGTGAAGCGGCTGGAGGGACAAAAATCCCGGTTCTTCGCTTATGAGTTGCGGGGCCACCATCCCCCGAAACGCCAATGAGTCTGTCAAATTGTCCGCGAAATCTGTTTGCCAGTGGCTGTTTTCTCACTTTGTTCCGGATTGCATCCCCGCGACCACCTCCCTAGCATTCTCACCTATGGAAGACCTGATTCGAGATTTTGCAGAAAAATGTCGCAAGAAGCTGGAAGGCTTCGAGAATGCTGAGGTAAAGTGTGGCATAACAGGCCCATCGGGAAGTGGGAAATCTTCGCTCATTAACGCGATCTTCGGCGAGAAAATCGCTAAAGTTGGCGTCGTGGAAACCACTGATCGAGAGCAAGAATTCACGCATCGGGGAAAAGGTTTGATTCTCGTGGACCTTCCTGGGGTTGGCACGCCAAACTGGCCGCAGGAAACGTATATTGAGCGTTTGCGGCTCACTCAATACGACTGCTTCCTGCTCGTCACCACTGGTCGTTTCACAGAGAATGATGCTTTCCTTTATAACGAGCTAACTTCGCGGGGGAAACCGTGCTTTGTCCTTCGGAACCAGTTTGATGTCGCAGTCGCAGCGGGATTACGTGACAATGACCACAGTGAGGATGATGTCAGGCGACAGATTGAGGCCAACATCCGCGAGTCGCTGCAACCGTCTTCACCCGCTCGGGTCTACCTCACCTCGGCGTGGCATCCAACGAAGTATGATCTAGGCCTGCTCCTTACCGACGTTTCGGACGCGCTCTCCGGAATCAAGAGAGAGCGCTTCATCGCCGACATGGCCTCATACTCCGGAGAGTCGTTGAAAAAAAAACGCGCAGTAGCCCTTGAGTTGATGCCCATTTATGCCGGATTGGCCGCCGCGAATGGATTGAATCCGATTCCGGGCGTGGACATCGCTGCCGACATTACCCTGCTCGTGAAAATGGGGGGCGCCATCGCGCAGATTTACGGTCTAACTTCGAACCAGTTCGAATACATCAAACGCCTGTTGGGATCCAACGCCATCCCCGGCCTTCTCGCGAAGCTCGCTCAATTTGCAGCGAAGTATCTCGCCCGAGAAGGCATCGTATTGCTTCTCAAAAGCATCGCGACGCGAACCGCGACCAAGCAGGTCGCGAAGTGGGTGCCGTTCGTCGGGCCCCTCGTTTCAGCTGGAATTGCTTGGAAATCTACATTCATGCTTGGGGAGCAAATGGTGGATGAAGCAGAAGCGCTCGCGCGGGAGATCTTGGAAGCGATCGTCAGTGGCTCCAAACTGCCGCCTCCTCAGTAGCGAACAGGGAAACGGAATCAGGCACGAAAACGATATAAAGTAATCCATTGGTTTCGTTCGCGTGGATGAAGAACTCTTCGCGATCAATCGCCCCCTCATTGCTTTAAAATTCGGCTGACTCGCAGGTCAGCGGTTAGCCCCATGCTGCGCGTGCATCGGGACAAACGCGCGGAGTGCCAGAATGTCTTTCGCCACCGTTCGCGGGTTACGCCGAAGGCGTTGCAGCGCTCAGCCCAATGGTTGATGCGAGGCACGAGCATCTACCTTGGGAACACCGCCCAAAATGACCATCTACCCCGCAAGGGGTTGAATCAAAAACGCGCACCACCCGATGGAACCCCTTTCGGGGTAAATGCCGCGTTTGGGGGTGGAGAACCCAAGGTAGCTCCTTCGTCGCAACCGTTGGGCTGAACGATGCAACGCCTTCGGCGTATTCGCCGCCGGTGGGTCGGTGCTGCTTCTCGGAGGCATCGTCAGAGGTCGAGGGCTTGGAGGGTGAATCCGGGCACTCGCAGGGGGAATCCGCGCAGCCGCAGGCTGAGTCCGAGGATGCGGAGGGGTAATCCGGGCATCGGAAGGGATAATTTTTATCCACGGAGTATCAATCTTGATACGCGGAGGAACAATCCTGCGATACGGAGCCTCAATCTTGCAATGCGCAGGATCAATCCGTGCACCGGGAGTCTCAATCTTGCGATACGGAGGGGCAATCTTCGCACCCGCAGGAGGAATCCGGGCACCGGCAGGGTCGGTCGGAGCAGGCGGAGATTTTGGCTTTTGGCGGCAAAGCCGTGGAGTGCGCGCGACTTGTCGCCGCCGTCACTCAAGCGACCTGTCGCGCCGAGCCAGCGTTCAGAAATCCGCTGCGTTTGCCACGGTTCTCTGCGTGACAAGTCACGCAGGCTACGGCGGCGACAAGTCGCACGCAGTCCACGGCGCTTTGCGCGGGCGGCCTTACGGGGTCGGCGCGGGCGGCGGAGTGGTGTCGTCGCCGGGGCCGTGGCCGAGGTCATCGACGCGGCGGGCGATGAAGTAGCCGTCTACGAATGCGTCGCCCTCGGGAGTGCCGCGGTAGCTGAGAATGAGGCGGTCCATGGATTTTGCGATGCCGTCGAGGATGCGCATGCGGGGGCGCATGGAGCCGGTGAGTCCGGCGCGGCCGGAGCGGTCGCTGACGGGTTTGCTGATGATGGCGTGGTAGTCGGCGTATTCGGAATTGAGCTGGGCGATGCGGGCGGCGGAGAGGTTGTAGTCGTCGGCAATCGTGGGGGTGGCGGCGAGTTCGGCGGTGAGCTGGGTGTGGAGGCGGAGGGCTTTGGCGAGGAGGGCTTCCTCGGTGAGTTTGCGCCACTTGGTGATGTTCATGTCCCATTCGGCAGCCTGTGCTTCGCGGCCGGCGGAGAGGAGAAAATCGTAGAATGCCTGCGCGAGTGCGTCGGCGATGTCTTCGAGTTCGCGCTCTTCGCGGTTTTGTTCGTCCCAGCTCACGGCGTTGGACTGCTGGCCACCGGCGGCGCTGAATGCTTCGACGCCCGCGGTGAGTTCGCTCACGAGGGTGCCAAAGCGGAAGGGTGCGATGGCGGCCCAGCGTCCGGAGTTGGCGGGTTCGTTGAGGTAGGCGATGACTTTGCGGTGACGTGCAAGGCGGTTTTTGAATTCGTCTTTCATGGTTTTGGAGAGGTTTGTGTTTTTGTTTTAGGAAACGCGGGAATGATTTTCGGAGAGCGCGGTATGGCAATCGAAAATTTCGGGGGGAACGCCCGCTGCCACGGCGGCGACAAGTCGCACGCAGTCCACGGCACGCTGCACCGGCGGGAAGCGTTGCCGAACGAATTCCGCCGCGGCGTTTGACACCACCGGCGCGGCGACCTTTAACGGCATGATGCAATCGCTTGTACGGCATTTGAAAGATGGTCACGAACTCGCTCCGGCGCAGATCGAGCAGGCTGTTGCTGCGCTGGTTTCCACGGATGTGGCCGATGGGGAGAAGGCGGCGTTTCTCATCGCGCTGCGCGAAAAGGGCGAGACGGTGAATGACCTCGCGGGGTTTGCAAATGCGCTGACGGCGCGCGCGATTTCGCCCGAGCTGGACCGCGCGGCGTTGAGCGGGCCGACGATCGATGTCTGCGGCACGGGCGGCGACCGGCAGGGGTTTTTCAATGTGTCCACGACGGTGATGTTTGTCGCAGCCGCCGCGGGTGCGTGCGTGATGAAGCACGGGAACCGCTCCATCACCTCCAAGACCGGCGCGGCGGATGTGCTGGAGGAGCTGGGCGTAAAAATCGACCTCTCCCCTGCCCAATTGCGCGAGGCGCTGGAGCGCCACGGCGTCGCGTTCATTTTCGCGCGCACGTATCACCCGGCGTTCGCGGCAATCGGCCCCGTGCGGGCGGCGCTGGCGAAGGAAGGGCGCTCGTCCATTTTCAATCTGCTGGGTCCGCTGCTGAATCCGGCGCGTCCGGACTACCAGCTCGTGGGCGTTTACAGCTCCAGCCTGCTGCCGCTTTACACCGGAGCTCTGCGCGCGCTCGGACGCAAGGACGCCTGGGCAGTGCACGGCAACGGCACGGATGAACTGACGCTCACCGGCCCGAGCGACATCGCTTTTCTCAACGGCGAACACCTCACCATCGTGCCCGACGATTTCCGCCTCACTCCGTGCAAGGCCGCGGACCTCATCGGCGGCGAGCGCGCGGAGAATGCGGCGATTGTGACGGGGATTCTGGACGGCACGATTCGCGGACCAAAGCGCGACATGGTGCTGCTGAACACCGCAGCGGCTCTCGTCATTGCCCATCTCGCCGAAGGCATTCGCGACGGCATCGAGAAGGCCGCCGAGGCGATCGACAGCGGCGCGGCCCTCGCAAAGCTCAACGCCCTCCGGAGCGCTTTTTAATTCATGGACGGCATACCGGTTTTCAGCGCCAACGGACTCATCGTCCGCTACGGCATCACTACGCTTCTCAACTCATCCACGCTCGCGCTTCACGAAGGCGAGCGCGTCGGCCTCGTGGGCCGAAACGGCTGCGGGAAATCCACGTTTCTGCGCATCGCAGCGGGCGACCTGGAGCCGGATGGAGGCGAAGTCACTCGGCGACGCGGCGCGCTCACGGGGTATCTTCCGCAGACGTTCGGGCTCGATGACGCTGCCACGGTGGAGGAGAACATCCTCAACGGCGCGGCACACGTGCGGAAGATGATCGCCGACTACGAAGCGACGCCGGCGGAGTCGCACCGCGCGGCGGAATTGCTCGACGAAATCGATCGGCACGACGGATGGAATCTGGATTCACGGCTCGATTCGCTCGTCACCAATCTCCACGCGCCGAATCCCTCCCGCATCGCCCGCGACCTGAGCGGTGGCGAGAAACGGCGTGTCGCACTCTGCCGCGCGCTCATTGGCCAGCCGGACCTGCTGATTCTCGATGAGCCGACGAACCACCTCGACACGAACAGCGTCGAATGGCTCGAAGGTTTTCTGCGCAGCTACAAAGGCACGTGCCTTTTCGTAACGCACGATCGCTTCTTCCTCGACCGCGTCGCGACGCGCATCGTCGAGCTGAAAGCCGGCACGTTCTACTCGTATCCGGGCAACTACACCAAGTACCTCTCCACAAAAGCCGAGCGCGAAGCCGGCGAAGAAAGCGCGGAACATCAACGGCAGAAATTCCTGGCCCGCGAGCTGGAGTGGGTGCGCAAGGGCCCGAGTGCGCGACGCACGAAGAGCGTGGACCGCATCGCCCGCTACCACGAAATGGCCGCCGAGGCGGGTCCGGTGCGCGACGAGCAGATGGACATGATCATTCCCCCGCCGCCGAAACTCGGGAACACGATCCTCGATTTGAAGGACGTGGGCGTGAAACTCGGCGACCGCGTGCTTTTTGATCGCCTGAACTTCGAGATGCCGCCGGGCAGCCGCATCGGAATCGTGGGCCGCAACGGCATGGGCAAGACGAC
>SXWH01000112.1 GCA_005791535.1 Verrucomicrobiaceae bacterium
AGGCCGAGATGTTGCCCGCGGTCCCGACCGGCATGATGTGGACGTCCGGCGCATCGCCGAGGGTTTCCACGATTTCAAAAGACGCGGTCTTCTGGCCTTCGAGACGGTAGGGGTTGATCGAGTTCACGATCGCAATCGGCTCGGTCTCGCCAATCTCGCGCACAAGCCTCAGCGCGTCATCGAAGTTCCCTTCGATGGCCACGACCTTCGAGCCGTACATGAAAGCCTGCGCCAGTTTCCCCAGCGCGATTTTTCCCGCGGGAAGCAGCACGATGCTCGTCATCCCGCCGCGTGCGGCGTAGGCGGCTGCGGCTGCGGACGTGTTGCCGGTGCTGGCGCAAATGACCGCCTTTGCTCCCTGCTCCGCGGCTGTGGAGATGGCCATCGTCATCCCGCGGTCCTTGAACGAGCCGGTCGGATTGAGGCCCTCGTATTTGATGTAAACCTCGCAGTCGCGACCGACGAGCGCACTCAAGCGCGGCGAGTGAATGAGCGGAGTGGAGCCTTCGTTGAGCGAGATGACGGGCGTCTTCTCGGTAACGGGCAGATATTCCCTCCAGCGGGCGATGACGCCCCGGTCGTGCAGGCTTTGAAAGCTCATTAGTCGCGGAAAAAGGCGCGGACTATCCCCGCCGCCGCCCATTGCCGCAAGCGATTTAGACTGGAAATATGTCCGCTATTTCAACAGCCCGCGAGGACCACGTTCGCCACGGCGTAGTGCTCGCTGTGGCTGAGGCTCAGGAGAATCTGCGTGATTCCTTGCGTGGCTGCGGTGGCGGCTGCGGTGCCGTGCAGTTTTACAAAGGGCGCGCCGGCTTCCGTTCGGCAGACCTCGATGTCGAGCCACGCGACGTGCGCGCCGATTCCCGTGCCGAAGGCCTTTGCCACGGCTTCCTTTGCTGCGAAGCGGGCGGCGTAGCTGCGTGAGGGCTGCCGGTGTCCGTCGCAGTATGCCTGCTCGGATGGCAGAAAGACCCGCTCGATAAATGCGCGGCCTTGCCGCGTGATTGCCTGTTCGATGCGCGCGATTTCCACGATGTCCACGCCGATGCCCTTCAGGAATGGCTGCGGTGGATTCATCCGGTTCAGCGCATCAATGCGATCATCTCGCGCACGGCAGCGTCGAGGCCGGTGAAGACGGCGCGGCAGATGATGCTGTGGCCGATGTTCAGTTCCACGAGATGTGGCACGGTGCGGATGAGCGCGATGTTGGTGTAATTGATCCCGTGGCCCGCGTTCACCTGAAGGCCGAGCGAGTGGGCGAAAAGCGCGCCGTTGCGGATGCGCTCCAGCTCCCGCTGCTGCGCGTCGCCCTCGGCATTTGCAAATGCGCCGGTGTGCAATTCCACCATCGCCGCTCCCAGCAGGTGCGATGCGGTGATTTGCGCGTCGTCGGGCTCGATGAACATGCTCACGCGGATTCCCGCCGCATTCATCCGCGCCACGGTGGAGCGCAATGCATCGCATTGCCCCGCCACATCCAGCCCGCCATCCGTGGTCACCTCCTGACGGTTCTCGGGAACGATGCACACTTCGTCCGGCTTCAGCCGCAGCGCGATATCCACAATCTCGGGCGAGTTGCCCATTTCGAAATTCAGCTTCGTCTTCACGCGTTCGCGGATGCGGAAAACGTCCGCATCCTGAATGTGCCGGCGGTCGCCGCGAAGGTGCACGGTGATTCCCGTTGCGCCCGCATTCATCGAGATTTGCGCCGCTGCGACGACGTCCGGCTCCGCGTTGTGTGCGTCGATGTTTCCCACGTATCGCGCCTGGCGCAGCGTGGCGACGTGGTCGATGTTTACGCCGAGTTCCATCGCGTCAGTGGCGGAAATGGCGGATGCCCGTGAGGATCATCGCCATGCCGCGTTCGTTGGCGGCGGCGATCACCTCCGCGTCGCGCTGCGAGCCGCCGGGCTGGATTGCACACGTCGCGCCTGCATCGGCTGCGGCGATGAGGCCGTCGGCAAACGGGAAGAATGCATCCGAGCACACCGCGCTGCCGGCGAGCGAAAGGCCCGCGTCCTTTGCCTTGGCCACGGCGATTCGGCTGCTGTCCACGCGGCTCATCTGGCCTGCGCCCACGCCGAGCGTGCGGTCTTTTCCGGCGTACACGATGGCGTTGGATTTCACGTGCTTCACGACCTTCCAGCCAAACTCCATCGCCGCGAGTTCGTCGGCAGTCGGCTTGCGCACGGTGGCCGTCTCGCGCTTCTCCTCGGCGTAGCAATCGCGGTTCTGCACGAGGATTCCGCCCGCCACGCTGCGCAGCACGAAATCATCCTTGCCCTTCGGCTCTGCGACTGCGCGGAGCTGGCGCATGAGGCGCAGGTTCTTCTTTCGCTGGAGCAGCGCACGGGCGTCGGCCTCGAAATCCGGTGCGATGATTACCTCGCTGAAAATCTCGCTGATTGCCTCTGCGAGCCCGAGTGTGAGCGGACGGTTGCATACGATGATGCCCCCGAACGGCGCCTGCTTGTCCGTCGCAAACGCCTTGTCCCACGCCGCGCGCAAGTCCGCATCGCTTCCCACGCCGCACGGATTCGTGTGCTTCAAAATCGCCACCGTCGGCTCGCTGAACTCATCCATCAACTCCGCCGCCGCCGTGATATCCAGGATGTTGTTGTACGAAAGATCCTTGCCCGCGAGCTTCTCAAAATACTCGTTCCAGCGGCCATAAAGCGCGCCGCTCTGGTGCGAGTTCTCGCCGTAGCGCAGCTCCGTCACGCGCGGCATGCAGATGCTGAAGCCGCTGCTGCACTCGTTCTCCTTGTTCAGGAACTTTGCGATTGCTCCGTCGTATTTCGACGTTGTCACGAAAACCTTGATTCCCAGCCGCTCGCGAAGCTGCAGCGTCGTCGCGCCGTCATTCGCCTTCATCGTCTCGATCACCTCCGCATAATCCGCGGGGTCCGTCACCACCGTCACGCTCCGGTAATTCTTCGCCGCACTGCGCAGCATCGACGGACCGCCGATGTCGAT
>SXWH01000010.1 GCA_005791535.1 Verrucomicrobiaceae bacterium
GACGCCGAACTGCCCGATCAACGTCGCATCGACCTTGCCGTCCGCGGTCTTTTCCTTGAGCTGTTGAAGGAATGCCTTCGAGCCCGAGTGCGCGATCGTGCCGAGATTCTCGATCAATTCATCGTGCGTCATGCCGATGCCCGCGTCGGTAAAGGTGATCGTCTTTGCCGTCTCGTCGGTCGCCACGGAGATCTTCGGCTCCACATCGGCGTCCGCAATTTCGGCACCGCTCGTTTTCAGGAAACGGAGCTTCTCGGAGGCGTCGGCGGCGTTGCTCACCAGCTCGCGAATGAAGATTTCCTTGTCGGTGTAAAGTGAATGAACCACCAGGTCGAGAAGCTGTGCGATTTCGGCCTGGAACTCGTGTTTCTCAATAGTTGGATGACTCATAGGGGCGCGGAGAATAGAAATCCGCGGCGTTCTGGCAAGTGCCGGAACACACTTGCGGCGGGAGAGGAGCAGGGGCATCGTGCGGCGTCCTTATGAAACGCTTCCGTTCGACCTGCATCCTCGCCGCACTCTGCCTCTCGTTGTTGCCCGGCTCCGGGTTCTCGGCTGAGGAGGGCGAGGAGAAACTCGACCAGACTTACGTGCGGCTCGCCGGTGCGCTGGGCAAAAGCGCGCAGAAGCTGAAGGAGAGCCCGGAATCCGCGGATGCGGCGTTTGATGCTGCTTTGAAAATGAGCGAGCTCGCATCCTATCTCGCGCGGCGCGGGCAGCGCGGCGACATGGAAAAGGCGCTGTCGTATTTCAATGGAAGCCTGGAGCTCCGAGAGCAGATCGCGAAGATGCTTCCATTCGAGCCGCGCGCGGTTCGCGGTGTTTCGGTCGGGCTGAATGATCTCGCCGAGTTCATCTCCCGACGGAATCAGCCGGGCGACATGCCGAAGGCTGTGGACCTCGCCACGCGCAGCATCACGCTTGCGAACCAGCTCTGCACGGCGCAGCCCGATTCGCTCGAAGCGCAGCGCGACCTCGCGGTGAGCCTTGACCGGATGGGCGCGCTGCTGGTGCTGCGAAACACCGGCGATGATCTGGCGAAGGCTCGCGAGCACTTTGCGCGTTGTGTCGATATCGGGGAGCGCATTCAGAAGGCGAAGCCCGACGATACCGGAGCGCGTCGCGACCTTGCGTTGAGTCTGGAGCGGCTCGGGGGATTTCTCGCGGAGCGGTTCGGCGATGCGGAAACCGAGCAGGCGCTCGCGCTGTTGCGGCGCAGTCTGGAGATTCGCACGGAGCTTTATAAGAAGACGCCGGATGACGCCACCGCGGCGCGGGAGCTTTCCATCAGCCTCGAAAAGCTCGCCGATTTGCTCGTGGTGCACGGCAACGGCGGCGATCCCGACAAGACGCTGGCCATGTTTATCCAGAGCGCGGTGTTGCGGGAGGAGTTGATGAAAAAGTTCCCGACCTCGGCGCAGGTCGCACGGGATCTTTCCGTGGCGCTGAACAAGCTCGGCGATTTCCTTGCGGTGCTGGATCGTCCGGGCGATGCCGAGCAGGCGAAGGCGCACTTCACCCGCGATCTCGAAATCAGCGAGAAGCTCATGAAGGCGAATCCCGAGTCGCTGCAGGCGGTCCGCGATGTGGCGGTGTCGCGCTACAAGCTCGCGGGGTTTGCGCAGAAGCGCGGGGATGCGGCGGAGGAGGAAAAGCACATCAAGGCCTGCTACGAATTGCTCGCGGAGCACATCGGGCGCGGCGCGAAGTTCGACGCCTCGATCATGCAGCTCTTCGCGGTGCTGAAGGACCGCTTCGCCGCAAAGTAGCGGCGTTACGGAATTGCCGCGCGGATGCGGTCGCCGAGCGTTTCGCAGACGGCGTCCCACGTGCACCGCAGGAGCTGGCGTCCGTGCGGATGTTCGAGGTAGGTGGCCGCGAGTGACGCATCTTCCACCTCCGGCATCATGTGCACGTCGTCCTCGGTGACGAGCAGATGCCAGCCTGCCCGCACGACGGGGAACGCATCGCGAGCCGCCGCGAGGATGGCGCGGAAAAGCGCGGGGTCCCGGCCGGTAATGTGCGTGAGCATCGCGAAGAACGCGTTGTCCGTGCGGTCGGTGTGCGCGGATCCCGGTGCTGCGAGGCGCAGGGCGCCGTGCGTTTGCAGGATCGATGCGAAGTTCCCCGTATCGGGCGCTTCCGCCGGACGCAGGCCGGGCTGATACTCCGGTCCGAATGATGGCGCGAACACGCCGGCCCAGATTCCCCGGCGGAGCAACTCCCTTGCGATGAACCGCACTTCGTCCGCGGTCGTCCGCCGCAGCAGACGCCGGATGCTGATTTCAATATCCGGCATCCCTCCGCGACCGCTCCATGCCGTGCGCATCGCCTGTTGCAAATCCTCCGCATGAGTCAGCGCCGCGCCGAACTTCACCGCTGCGCGTGCCAGCGTCTCTTCGTGAAAAGGCGCATCGCCGCCGAGGTAGGCTTCGTGCCAGCCGGCGGGATAAACCCCCGCGTCCTCCAGCGCGACGATTCGCGCGTCGAGGTCGTCGAGCGACGCCGTGTCTGCGGATTCCTCCACGCGCGGCGCGAGGTCGAAAGTGAACCACGTGTATCCTGCGAGCGCGAAGTTCGCCGCTTCGTCCATCTCGCGGCAGACGCCGCCGAGCCCCCACTCGCCGCTCCAGCCCGAGCGTTCGAGGGCCGCGCAGGTGAGGTCGCGAAGTTCGCGCGGACCGAAATTCGCGCGCTCCTTTTCGCCGCCGAGTTCATGCAGGATCACCATGCTGCGGCCGTCCACC
>SXWH01000113.1 GCA_005791535.1 Verrucomicrobiaceae bacterium
CAAGACGACGCTGCTGCGGGTCATCATGGGCGAACTCGAACCCACTTGGGGCAGCGTCACCACCGGCGCGCGGACCGTCATCAACTACGTGGACCAGAATCGCGCCGTCGTTCGCGATGAAGACACCGTGCTCTCCGCCATCGCCGGCACGGCCGACTGGGTGGTTCTTGGCGACGAGAAAATCCACGTCCGCACGTATCTGCGGCGCTTCCTTTTCACCGACGAGGCAATCAACAGCAAAGTCGGCAACCTCAGCGGCGGCGAGCGTTCGCGCCTCACGCTCGGCAAGGTGCTGCTTCGCGGCGGGAACCTGCTCATCCTCGACGAACCGACGAACGACCTCGACCTTTCCACGCTCCAGCTCGTGGAGGAAAGCCTCGCTCAGTTCGAAGGCTGCGCGCTCGTCGTGAGCCACGACCGCTGGTTTCTCAATCGCGTCTGCACGCACATCCTCAGCTTTGAGGAAGGCGGCGTGATCGACTTCACGCCCGGCGATTACGATTACTACCTCTCAAAGCGCGCCAGCCGGTCCGCGGCAATTCCGCCGCCACCACCACCGAAAGCTGCACCCGTCGCGCAGCCGCAGAAGCCCCGCGGCCGCAAGCTCAGCTACAAGGAAACGCGGGAACTCGAAACGATCGAGGACGACATTCACGCCGCCGAGGCCGAGGTCGCCGCGATTGAGAAATTGCTCGCGGACCCGGAGTTTTTCGTCACCCGTTCCCGCGAGTTCCCCGAACAGGAACGCAAGTTGGAGGCCGCGCAGCAGACTGTTGCCCGGCTTTACACACGCTGGGAAGAGCTGGAGCAGATCAAAGCTGCGCAGGGCGGCCCGGCCTAAGCCGGCTTGCCAACCGACCGGCGCTCTGGCACTGCCCGCGGGGAACTTTGAACCAATGAACGCGCCGGGCCCATTCGCAGCGAGGGTTTCCCGACTTCGGCAAGTCGTGCGTTCGATCACGCTCGTGCTGGGCTTCGCGTTCGTATCGCACTGCATCGCCGCTCCGCAGCCACCCGCCGAACCACCGACTCCCGAGATCGCACGCCGCAAACTCAACGACGCGGAGGCGCTATTCGAAAAGAACCCGGGCTCCGTCGGCGCGAAATGGAATCTCTCCCTGCATCTCGAACTGCTGGCCGACACCCTCGCCCGCGAATCCTCCGCCGGCGATGAGAGCGAGATTCTGGGCTGCTACACGCGCAGCGCAGCGCTTCGGGAGGAACTGCTAAAATCAGCCATCCACGTCGCAGCGCGCGGCCCCGGCGTTGCATCGAGGGATCTTTCCGTCGTTCTCGCCAAGCTGGGCGGATTCCTCGCAAGACGCGGCGACACCGGCGATGTGGACAAGGCATTCGCGCACCTCAAGCGCAGCCTCGCACTGGCGGAGGCGACGCTCGACAAGCCATCCTCCTCGCCGCTGGCAGTGCCGGACGCGGCGATGATTTCGATCAACCTCGGCCTTTGCCACCTGAACCGCGGCCACCAGGGCGACGCGGACCTCGCCATCGCTTGTTTCACGCGCAGTCTGGACCTTACCGATTTGAACCGGCGCAACGGACAAGTCCCCGCCATCCAGACCCACATTGCAGCCGAGAGTATGTGCCTGCTCGGAAAAGCGCTGCTCGCACGGAATCAAGCCGGCGACCTCGACAAGGCGCTCATCCACTTAACGCGTGGCCTTGAAATCCGCGAGAATGCCCTGCGCGCAAACCCCGCATCGGCCGACGCAAAACGAAATCTTTCCGTGGCGCTCGAAGGCGTCGCCGGATGCCTTGTCGCGCGGCGGGAATCCGGCGACATGCCGAAGGCCATCGCGCGCTTTGAACAATGCATCGCCTTGCGAAACGAACTGCTCGCGGCCTCTCCGGATTCGCCCGAAGCGATGCGCGATGTCGTGCTCGCCGAGCGGCAGCTTGGCGATCTGCTTTCGAGACGCGGAGGACCGGGCCGAACCGACGATGCCCGTGCGCACCTGACCAGTGCGCTGGACCTCGCCGGACAGGTCGCGAAAAAGCGTCCCGCGTCCGCTCTCGCATTGCGGGAGGCCTTGATTACCCGCATTGCGCTGGGCGACTTCCTCGGCAGCCACGCGGAATCGGAGGAATCCACCGCCGCGCTCGAATGCTACGCGGGTGGCGTGGAGATGAGCGAGACGCTGATCAAAGCGAGCGCGAACTCGCTCGACACACTGCGGGTGGTGGCAATTCTCCACTGCAAGCTCTCCGCCGGAGCGCACAACCGTGGCGACGGACCGAAGGCCGAGAAGCACGGAAGAACAGCGCTGAAATTCCTAAAGGCCGCCACCGCGAAGGGAATGAAACTCGATGCGGATCTGTCGCGCATGCACGAGGAATTAAAGGAACTCCTCAACCCCGTGCTGTAATCGCGTCGTCCGCGGATTCCGTTACTCCGCCGGCGGAGCGGAGACGAAGTAGGCGAACTTCCAGCCACCATCGACCATCGCGACTCCCGCCCGGTAGCCGTCGTAATTCGGGACCACGGCCATCTGCGGAGGCGCAACCATGAAGCCCTCGTGGGCCGTCCACTTGGAGTTGATAATCGTGGAGAGCTGCGACCAGAGGTGATTCTGGTCCCAGTAATCAAACGCCGTCTCACCCTGCGGGCCTTGATCCCATCGATATCCGAAGTCATCCGTCATCAACGCGGCCAGAGTCGGCAGGTCGCGGGCCGCAACCGCCGTACGCAACCGGGAGATGAAGCTCTGGAACGCAACATCACCGTGTTCCTCCTTCGCAGGCGTCGCGGGAGAATGCACGGGAGCCTGCGGCTTCGTCTTATCCCCCTTCTTTTTATTGGGCGATTCGCATCCGGAAATAAGCACGGCGCTGGAAAGCGCAACGAGGAGTGATAGTTTCATGGGCACCGCAACTAGCGGCAGAAATTCGAGGGAAGCAAGCCTGAACCCTAGCGGCGCGTCGTGCGGGCAACCGCCTGACTGCGGGAATGCACCTGCAACTTGCGGTAGATTCGCTCCACGTGCGTCTGCACGGTGGAATACGAAACTCCGAGGCGATCCGCGATTTCCTTGTAAAGAAAGCCTTCCGCGAGGAGGTCGAGAATTTCCCGCTCCCGCGGCGTGAGACTTTCCAATTCTGGATCCGGTGCGGCAGGCGGACGGCTGAATGATTCCACGACTTTCCGCGCGATGTGACTGCTCATCGGGGCGCCACCCTCCTTCACTTCACGAATCCCCTTCAAGATGTCGCGCGGATGTGCGCGCTTCAGCAGATACCCGGTCGCCCCGGCTTGCAGCGCGCGGAAAATCGAATCGGTATCTTCATACACCGTCAGCATGAGAATCTGCACATCCGGCAAAAGCTCGCGGAGTTTCGCCGTGCACTCGATCCCCGACGCGCCCGGGAGATTGATATCCATCACGATCACCTGCGGCGCGAGTGCAGGCATCCTGGCGATGGCGTCCTCCGCACTCCCAACGGAGCCCACCAGTTCCAGATCCTTCGTGGATTCCACCAGCGCGCCCAGCTCCGTTCGGAACCGCGCGTTATCCTCAACGATTGCGACTCGAGTCTTCATCTGCGGAAGTTATGAACTGTGCGCATCGATTTTGGGCAGGAAAAAATCTCACCGCGGAGGAAGCGGAATCGTCATCCGGATAGTCGTCCCCGATTCCGGCGTGGAAATCACTTCAAGCCGGCCGCGCATTTCATCCACACGGAGGCGAAGATTGCGCAGTCCGTCCGCGCCGGGTTCCAGCGTTTCATTCGGAATGCCGCAGCCCGAATCGGAAACCTCCACCACAAGCACGTCGGCTTCCTCGCGCAGCCGCAGCCAGACCTCACCGGCTCCCGAGTGGCGGACCGCGTTGTTCAGCGATTCCTTTACCGCCATGAGAACGTGGTTGCGCATCGCGGACTCCACGGTGCGTCCGGGCTCTATGATCGAAACCTGAACACGACTGCGAATTGATGCCGTTTCCAAAAACTCCGCAGCATACTTGCAGAGATAATGCGCGAGCGCACCGATGGTGTCGTGGCGCGGGTTCACCGACCACACGATCTCGTCGAGCGAAGCGACCGCCGAACGCGCGCGCTGCCCCAGCGTGGGAAGCGCCAAGGGGTCGTCCACGCAACGCTCCGCAAGGATCGAGAGCGACGCGAGCTGCGCGCCCACATCATCGTGCATGTCACGGGCGATGCGTTCGCGTTCGCGGTTCAGTGCCTGTTCGTGCTCGAGTTCCCGTACCTTTCGACGCAGGCGGCGCAATGCCATCCGACGAATCACCCATGCGGTAATCGACACCACGAGCGCCGTAAATCCCGCGATTGCGACACGATTCCGCCACCACGGAAACGCGACGCGCACTGGAAGCGTGCCGCCGGATTCATCCCAGATTCCGTCCGTATGCCGCGCCTGCACCGAGATGACATAGGAACCCGGACGCGGGCACTCACCCTCGACCACGCCGCGCCAGTCCACTTCCCGCCACGCGGATTCGGCGCCCTCGATTCGCCAGCGGAATGCCGCCTGCTCGGTGGGGACGATATTTTCCGCGAGCACGATCCGGAAGCCGAGACGCTTTGCTCCCGCCGGGATTGATCCACCGGAAATCTTCACACCATCCGCCGACAATCCCTCCACGGAAATCCGAAGCGCCGGATAGGCTTCGACTTCCGCAATCTGCGGGCTGTTCGGCATTCCGCTGCGATTGATCACCCGGAGATAGCGACCTTCCATGCGGCCCGTTCCCGCATCACGCCGAATCACGTCGCTGCCGGCATTCCCCGGATGCGAACCGTCCATGTGCTGCATCGCCGACCATCGAAGCACGCGATCATCGCCATCGAGCAACTGCACTTCGTAGCGGGTCAGGCGCTCAGGGACGACTCCATCGCCTCTCCCGCGGATGACGATGTGATCGAGCGGGCGCGATTGACCGAGGTCCACTTCGTAAAAGAATCCCATCGCATCCACATCGCTTGCGGGATGCGAGAAAGTCCCCTCGAAGCCGTCCGTGAGAAAACGCGTCGGCATGTTTTTGAACAGCCGCCCAGAGGCACTAACCGGGCGCCCGAACGCGACGTTGCTGGAGCGCAGCGGATCGGCTTCGACGGAGAACTCGGTGAGACCCACCGGACCGCCCGGACCGCGCCCGAGAACCGACGGGGTGGCGGGATTTCTATCCGAATCGACCGGAAGCATCCGAAGGCGGAATCCGGTGATCCCGGCGAAAGGCGCGGTCGCGTAAACGGTCACCGCGCCGCCGCCGCCCGGAAGGATCGCCATGCCGTCCACGTTCACCACGGTTTGCGAGGCCGCGGCAAACTCGGGCCGCAGAGGCGTCCAGTTGCCATCCGACGCCGGACGCTCATCCGCGGTCACCGCGAGATCGAACATCGCCGGCATCTCGCACCAGCGGCTGATTTCCACGACCGAAAAAAGCAGCAGGCCCGCCGTGAGCGGTTCCTTGGTGCGGACCACGGCCTGGACCGTTTCCGCAACATTTCCCGCGATTCCCCATCCGTTCTCGGGCGCCACGTTGCCATCGATCAACTGCGCAGCCTCGTGCGACGGAAGTTCGTGCGACGCTTCCACACCCGCAAGCTCCACGGGGTGCGCATTCGCAGTCATGGCGAATGCGATGCACGAAAGCGCGATTGTGGCTGCACGATGGAACGTCACTCCGGAAGCATTGCCATCAAGCCGCGAAAACGTCGAATCAAACGAAATCCCCGCTTGCGGTCCGTCCGGCTCACTAGCTCCATGAGCGCGTGAATAAGCCACCGTCCAGTTCGCGCCGACTCCTGCGCCTCGCAGGCTGGATCCTCGGGCTCGCGCTCGTCTGGTGCGGCATCATCGCCGGTCGCATCGTTTATTACGGAAACCACGACGAGGTAGCGAAAGCGGATGTCATCATTATTCTCGGAGCAGCCGTTCGCAAAGGAGAAGCATCGCCGGCGTTCGCGGGTCGCATCCGGCACGCAATCGACCTGCACAAACGTGGATTCGCCCAAAAGCTCATCTTCACCGGCGGCCTCGGGCACGATGGAAAGATTCCTGAATCGGAAGTCGGCCGGCAGATTGCACTCCGCGAAGGCATCGACGACCGCGACATTCTTATCGAATCCAAATCGACCAAGACATGGGAGAATTTCGTCGAAGCTGCGCGCCTCATGCGCGAACACGGGCTTCACAATGCGATCATCGTCAGCGATCCATATCACCTTCACCGCGCCCGCACCATGGCTGCGGACGCAGGAATCACGGCCGTGACTTCTCCAACTCCGCACACTGCATTCCGGACGTGGCGCACGAAGGTCCCGTTTCTCCTCAACGAGCTCCGACTGTTTCATTCCCACCTCATCTATCGAGCGATGGACCGCCGTTGAGCAAAATGCACCTTGCCGCTTTTACGCGCCGTGGCATTCTTCGCAGCACTATGGAAAAACCGACTATTACCGCGTGGCTGAAAACATACTGTGGCTGGAGCAACGGCGTTCGCGCTGTGCTCAAGAAATACGGGCTCGATTACGAGGAAAAGGACATCATCAAGAATCCCGCCTTCCGCTGGGAAATGGAGCAGCGCTCCGGGCAGGACAAGCAACCGACGCTCGAAATCAACGGCCGCATACTCCCCGACATTTCCGGCGAGGAACTCGAAGCGTGGCTGCTCCAAAACGGCATCGTTCAGGCGAGCGATGCGCCCGTGAATGTTCCGCTGAACAGCGCATGCACGGATGCGGAACACGCGGCGATGCGCTCCGGCGCGCCGCTCGAATTCAAGAACTGACGCTCCCCCGCGGGCAATTCCTTATCGCCGCGTCTCCATCCGGAGCGCGGCATTTTGTCCGCAGCATGCCGCAGCCATGAAGCCGTTCATCAAACCCCGCCCACCTGCATCGGAGACGCCGGAACCGGCTTCGCCAAAACCGTCCGTATCACTCAACGAACTCACGGTTTTCGCGATTGCCTCCGCCATGCCCGACCAGTCCGAACGCGCGGCTTATCTTGACCGGACATGCAACGGCGATGCAGCGATGCGCCAGCGCATCGAGGAACGACTCGCCACACGCCCCGCAGAGCACGTTCCATCGCTCGCCCGGCCGGCAACCCCGGCTTTGCAGACGGGACAACTCGAGCAACATGGCGATGGAAAGAACTCCCCCGCCCTTGCGCTCGTGCCGGTATCGGCGATGCAGTTTCCAGCGCTCCCTCCGCAGCTTCAGCGGCAGGTTACATTTGCATGGGGCAGTGCCACATTGATGGCGCTGGCGGTCGGCGCGCTCGCTGTCACCTTCTATTTTGAGAAGGACGCGCGCGTCCGAGCCGAAGCGTCCGCAAAAGAAGCAAACACCGCAGCCGAACAATCCCTTGTCGATCGCGAGCGTTCCGAAGCCCGTGCTCTGGAGGCCAGGACGGAAGCTCAACGGACTGCGGATGCGAGGGCAAAAGCGGAGAAGGAGCGTGATGCCGCAACCGCAGCTGCACGCGAAAGCGAACGCCTCCGGGCGGAGGCGGACAAGCAGCGCGCCGAACTCGAAAAAAAGCGTTCCAGCGACAGCGAAGCGGCAAAGGCCGAGCGTGAGAAGCTGCTTTCCAGTCAGCGCACTGCAGCCATCGCGCTTGCGGACAATCTCGCATCGCTTGCCAGTTTTCAAATTACCTCGAAAGCCTACGCGGAGGCCGAAGCGAGCGCACGGCAGTGCATCGAACTGCGAACCGCCAATGGCGTGGAGGGATGGCCCATCGTCGAAGCCCGCACGCTTTTGGGTGAAGCGAGCCTGCAACGAAGCGCAGATGCCGATGCAGAGCGGGAGTTCACTTCTGCGGCGACTCTGATTGAGTCCCTCGGAACGCCGGCCTCCGACGTCGACCGAGCGCGGTTCACCGCCGCGTCGCGCCTCATCGTCCGTTATTTCACCGTCACCGGCCGCAGACGGGAGGCGACCGATTGGAAACGGCGCCTCGACGCAATCGCGCCCCGCCCCCAATAAGCCTGCTCACAGCGACTGCGCTGCAGCCGGAAATAGAGGCGTGGGGACTCTGGTGCTTCGTATTGAATAAGCATGCATTCCCGTGCGTCATAGCGTGCCTATGAACTTCCGATCCGCCATCCTCGCCATCGCATCGCTCATCACCACCACGTGCTTCGCCCAACCGCCGGACCTTGAGCGCCCGGAAGCCAAACGAATTCTCGAATTCATGGAATGGAAGGATGTCAATGTCATCGCCATCCGTCAGGGAGTGAACGCTAAAGGAGAAGTCGCCCCGATTTACGCCACGGTGCTCGGTTTCGCGTCGCGGGACAGCAAGAACCAGCAGGTTTGCCAGACGCTGATATTCGACAAGGACATCGGCTGGCATCATCTCGAAATGCAGGAAAAGGCGGCCCGCATCTGGACCAAGGACGGATACCGGGAAACGAAAATCTGGACGACCTGGTGGAACGGAACGAGTTCGCAATCCGCACCACCAACGCGCCCGACCGCGCCGTAGCCGGCTACTTTGCCAGCGCCGCGTCGATGCGGCTGCGAAGTTCTACCATCTGCGGAGTATTCTGCCGAAACTCCGGAAGCGTCGCAAACGCCGAGCGCGCCTGTTCCCACGAAACGCGCGCATCAGCGGTGCGTCCGGCTTTTTGCAAAATCTCCGCCCGCCTCACGAGCCACGCCTCTTTTCTCGGCTGCCCGGCGAGCAAAGCGTCAATCCTTGCGACGGCAGCGTCCGTGCGGCCGGTCGAGAGCTCCAGTTCAATCGCAGGATTGGCCAGTGTGACGAGCGGCCCCAATTTGCGCATTCCCGCATCCAGCGCCGCGATGGCGTCCGCAGTCCGGCCTGCTTTCTCAAACGCCGAAGATTGACTGACAAACAACATCGGATCCGGCTGCTCGGAAACTCCCGCCGCACGCGCAAACGAGCGCGCCGCCGCCTCAAATTCCCCGATCGCAAACTGCACCCGCGCCAGCCCGCTATGGCCGGCGACGGAACGGGGTTCCCGGCCAACCAGTTCGGTGAATACCTTTCCGGCTCTCGCAAAATCCGCGGACTTCAGGAAGACCTCGCCGCGCAACAGATCGACAGCCGCGCCGGGTGCACTCACTGCCACTCGATCGAGATCGGCATGCGCAGCCGGCCAGTCATCGTGCTGGAGGTGCAACCGCGCGCGGCTCAGATACAGTTCAATCCGGTTCGGATCCCGCGCGATCTCCGCGCTTACGGCAGCAATCGATTCCGACAACGGTCCATGCGCACTCGCAGAGATGCAGGCCACCGCGAAAAGCGCGGCCCCAAGCAGCCCGGAGGACATATTCGCCGTTGAGCGCATAGTTACCCCAAATACGCCGCAAGCGCCGCTTTGGCGGATTCGTTCAATTCCATCCGGAATCCGTCCGCGGGAACGATCTTCAGCGGACGGGACATTCCGACGAGCCGCAACTCAACGCCGCGGTTCCCCGGATGGCGCAAAATCGTGTCGCGAATCTCCATAAACTCCCGCTCCTCCATCTTCGTAAGGTCAAGATTGAGCACCACCGGCCTTTCCTTCGGCTTAGGCTTTTCGAGCACTTCGATCTTGTCAGCGGAAAGCCGCGGACCCTCATCGCGAACATCGAGACGCCCCGTCATCGCAATGACCCGGCCCGCGACAAGCAGGCTTTGGAATTTGGAATACGCCTCGCTCCAGATCATTACTTCGAGTTGCCCGGTGAAATCCTCGATGGTCACAATGGCAAACGGTTTCCCGTCCTTCTTCGTGAACTTCTTTTCCACGGTCGCAAGCTGTCCGGCAATGGTCACCGTGCTCTTCGTCTCGCGCTCGGCAAGCCGCCCGATCGGCGCATAACGAGGTTTCTCCAACTCCGCGCGATATTCATCGAGCGGATGCCCGGTCACATAAAAACCGAGCAACTCCTTCTCAAACTGCAGCTTCTCCGAGACAGGCCATGGAATCACGCGTGACGTCGCGCCCTTCTTGGCCGGTTTCGCCACCGCCATGATATCGCCAAACAGCGACGATTGCCCGCTGGCCTTGTCACGCTGCGCGCTCGCGGCCGCCGCAAGCGCCGCCTCCACCTCCGCGAACATCTGCGCACGATCGGCACCGGTGAAATCAAATGCTCCGCACTTTACGAGAGCTTCCACGACCTTGCGGTTGACCTTCTTGGAATCAACCCGCGCGCAAAAATCGTCCACTGACTTGAATCGTCCGCCACGCTCGCGCTCCTCAATCGCCGCCGCCATTGCAAGCTCGCCCACATTCTTGATCGCCGCCAGACCGTAGCGGATTGAGCCGATGTATGGCTTCTCTCCGCCAAGCGCCGGAGTCTCGATCGCCGTAGCGGGCGCGGACGCGACGCCGGCATCAGCCTCGCCGAGTTCCTCAAAGCGATGATTCTCCGCGTCTGCCTCGGCGTCGGACATGACCGAGCCAAGGTCCGGATCCGGTGCAATCGCGATTTCCTCCGGCACCTCCCGATTCGCATCAGCGCTCACCACCGCCTTGCGCAAGGATTTCAATGCAGCGATTCCCTCCAGACTGACCTCCGACGGCTGGAATTTAAGGCCGCTCTCATTGACGTCCGGCGCCAGAAGCTTGATTCCCAGCCGCTCGCACTCGCTTACAAAGACGCTGATCTTGTCCATGCTCGCGACTTCATTGCTCATCACCGCAGACATGAACTCCACGGGATAATTCGCCTTCAGGTATCCCGTTTGATAACTCACCCACGCATACGCCGCTGAGTGCGAACGATTGAATCCGTAGCCCGCAAACTTCTCGAGCGTGTCGAAAATCTCGTTCGCAGTTTTTTCCGGGATTCCGTGCAGCTTCGCAGCGCCCTCACAAAACTTCACGCGCTCCTTCGCCATCTTCTCCTTGTCCTTTTTACCCATCGCGCGCCGGAGCAGGTCTGCGCCGCCGAGCGTATAGCCCGCGAGAATCTGCGCGGCCTGCATGACCTGCTCCTGATACACGAGCACTCCATAGGTTTCCTTCGTAATGGGCAGCAGCAGTTCGTGCGGCGCCTTCACCTTCGCCTTTCCTTTCTTGCGCTTGATGTAGTCGGGAATCAGTTCCATCGGTCCCGGGCGGTAGAGCGCGAGAATCGCGTTGATATCTTCGATATCCCTCACGTCGAACTGGCGGCACACATTGACCATTCCACCCGACTCGACCTGAAACACCGCAATCGTCTCGCCCCGATTATACAAATCGAATGTCGCCTGATCATCCATCGGGATGGTGTCGATGTTGAAAGCGGGCTCTCGTTTCCGAATCAAATTCACCGCATCGGCGATGATCGTGAGCGTTTTCAGACCTAGGAAGTCGCACTTGAGCATGCCCACATCCGTGAGCGGCCCCATCGCATATTGGGATACAATCGAACCGTCATTTGAACGTGCGAGCGGAATGTACTCGGACAAATCGCGATCGCCGATGACGACGCCAGCCGCATGGACGCCGGTGCCACGGGTCAGCCCTTCAAGTTTCGTCGCGGCATCCCACATTTGCGCGACTGCCGGGTCGTTTTTCACAGCGGCAGCAAGTTCGGGATTCTTGTCGATCGCACCCATCACCTTCTCGATCTCGCCCGTCTCCTTGTTCTTCTTCTCGTAGCCCACGAGCGTGATGCCGAGTTCGTTCGGAATCATCTTTGCGACGCGATCGGCATCGCCGTATCCGAGGCCCTGGACGCGCGCGACATCCCGAACCACCGACTTCGCGCCCAGCGTGCCAAACGTGATGATCATCGACACCGCGCGGTCCCCGTACTTCCGGCGGACGTAATCGATCACCTCCGCGCGACGGTTTACGCAAAAGTCCACATCGATATCCGGCGGCGAGACGCGCTCAGGATTGAGAAAGCGCTCGAACAGGAGCTTGAAACGAATGGGATCGATGTCCGTGATTCCCATCGCATACGCGATCATCGAACCTGCCGCTGATCCACGGCCGGGACCGACCGAGATGCCGTTCTCGCGCGCCCAGTTGATGAAATCCCAGACGATAAGGAAGTAGTTCACGAAACCCTGCTTCTCGAGCACGGCGATTTCCAGCGCAAAGCGCTCCTGCACCTCCGCGGAATCCACACGCGAACCATACCGTTTGCGCATTCCTTCCTGCACGATCTCGCGCAGATACTCATTCTGCGTCTTTCCCTCCGGCGGCGTGTAGCTGGGATACTTCGGAGTCGTATCAAGTTTGAACCCCATCCGTTCCGCAATCGCCAGGGTGTTGTCGCACGCATCCGGAAAATCACGCCACATGTGCCGCATCTCCTCGGGGGTCTTGAAATACACCTCGGTCACGTACCGCATCCGCCGCTCGTCCGCGACGTTGGCACCCGTGCCGATGCAGATGAGTACATCGTGCGCGTCGTGATCCTCCTTGTTTAGAAAATGCACGTCATTGGTGGCAACCATCCCAACGCCGAGTTCGCGCGCGATCTTCGGCAGTTCGCGATTCACTTTGATCTGCTGCTCGATCCCGTGGTCGCACATCTCGATGAAGTAATTGTCCTTCCCGAGGATGTCCCGATACGTGGCAGCGAGCTCCCGCGCCTTCTTTGGATCGTCCTGTGCATGAATCGCGTAAGGCACCTCGCCTTTCAAACACCCGCTCAACCCAATCAACCCTTCCGCGTGTTTGGCGAGCAGTTCCTTGTCGATTCTTGGCTTGTAGTAGAACCCATCGAGGTGCGCGATGGAGACGAGCTTCATCAGGTTTTTGTATCCGGCTTCGTTTTGCGCGAGCAGCGTGAAGTGGAAGTTTCCCTCCTGCTTGGCCGAACTCGACCGCTTCGTATATGAGTCCGGCGCGACGTACATCTCACAACCGATGATCGGCTTGATACCCGCCTTCTGGCATTCCTGATAAAACTCGATCGCCCCGTACATTACGCCGTGGTCCGTGATAGCCAGCGCCGGCATCCCGAGTTTCGCCGCCTTCTTCACCACCGCACCCACCCGGCACGCCCCGTCGAGCGTCGAGTATTCCGTGTGACAATGAAGATGAACGAACGAGTCTGCCATGTCGCAAGAAAAGCGGGCTCATTACCCGTATGCAAGATGCCGCAGCGCGGAATGCGGTAAAAATTCGCGTTGCGGCAGACGGTCCGGTTTCCGCATCAACATTTGGTTGGAAATGCTGCTAAGTCTGAGCGCGCTCACGGCTTTTCCCCGCACGCACTATGAACCGAATCCTCACACATATCGTTCTTCCAGCATTCCTCGCCACGACGCTCCGCGCCGAACCGGCGTGGATTTGGCCCACCAAGACCGCGAAAGCCGGCGAGAAAGTCACGATGAAAGCGGACTTTACCGTCGATGGTGAAGTGAAGTCAGCGAGCCTCTCGGTGAGCTGTGATAACTCTGCGAAAGTGTTCATCAACGGCAAGGCCGCGGGCGAAAGCGCGGACTGGAACGAGCCGCTGCGCGGAGCGAATGTGAAGGCGTCTCTTCAAGCCGGGAAAAACGAAATCCGTGTCGATGGCAGAAATCAGGATGGCATCGCCGCCCTCGTCGTGCGCCTTCAGCTTACATACGCAGATGGGCGGAAAGCCACGGTGGAAAGCGACGGTTCGTGGCTTGGCGCTCCAGCGGGAAGTACGGATTTCAAACAGGTGGCGGTGATTAACAAATACGGCGAAGGCCCGTGGGGCCGCGTGCTCGATTCCGGAGCAAAAGGCGGGGGCGGAAAAAGTGGCGGTGTCGTCGTTGCAGCCGACGCGCTGCAACTCCCGAAAGACTTCAAAGCCGAGCTTCTTTACACCGTACCAAAGGGCGAGCAGGGTTCGTGGGTAACGGTCACGGTGGACACCAAGGGCCGGCTCATCGCGTGCGATCAGTATGGAAAACTTTACCGCATCACCGTTCCGCCAATCGGAGCCGCGGCTCCCGTGGAGGAAACAAAGGTGGAGGAACTCGTTGTTCCTGCGGGACCGGACGGCAAGCCAATCGGCGGCGCTCACGGACTGCTTTACGCATTCGACAGCCTCTATGTGATGATCAACGAGCAGGGCGGCAAAGGGCTCTGGCGCTTGAAGGATACGGATAACAACGACCAGTTCGACAAAGCCGAGCAGTTGCGGAAGATCGACGGCGGCGGCGAGCATGGACCACACGGAATCATCGTTTCGCCGGACGGCAAGGGTCTCTACTTTGCGTGCGGCAACCATACGAAGCTTCCGGACGGCATGGAGCTTTCGCGCGCTCCGAAGGCGTGGAGCGAAGATCACGTGCTTCCCCGCCTTTGGGACGGCAACGGCCACGCAAAGGGAATCCTCGCGCCCGGCGGCTACATTTGCAAAACCGACCCGGATGGAAAAACGGTGGAACTTCTGAGCTATGGTTTCCGGAATGAATACGACATCGCTCTCGATGCGAACGGCGAAATGTTCACTTACGACAGCGACATGGAATGGGATATCGGCTCGCCGTGGTATCGTCCGACGAGGATAGCCCACGCGACGAGCGGCTCCGACAACGGCTGGCGCAGCGGCGCGGGCAAATGGCCGGAGACTTATCCGGATTCGTTGCCGACAACACTCGACATCGGCCCCGGCTCTCCCACTGGCGTTGCATTCGGCGCGGGCGCAAAGTTCCCGGCGAAATATCAGCGCGCCTTCTTCGCCTGCGACTGGACCTATGGCACGATGTACGCGATCCACCTCACGCCGCAGGGTGGTTCCTTCAAGGCCGAGAAGGAGGAGTTCGTCGCCGGAAAACCGCTTCCGCTCACGGATGTGATCATCCGCCCGCAGGACGGAGCGATGTATTTCACGACTGGCGGACGCCGCTCGCAGTCGGCGCTTTACCGCGTCATTTACACCGGAAAGGAAAGCACCGCTCCCGCTCCGGCATACGCCGTGACTCCGGAGGCAAAACTGCGGCACGAACTTGAAAAGCTGCACGAAAACGGGACCGGCCCCGAAGCGATTGAAAAAGCATGGCCGTATCTCGCTCACGCAGACCGCCACGTGCGCTTCGCTGCACGCGTAGCGATTGAGCGGCAGCCGGTGGAAAAATGGGCGGCGAAAGCGCTCGCGGAAACCAATCCGCAAGCAGCAATCGAAGCACTTGTCGCGCTCGCCCGGATGGGACGCAGCGAGGAGGCTCAAGCTGCAGCCGCGAAGCAGAAGGAAATGAAAGGCGCATCTTCCGGCCCCGTCTTCCCGGTCGGCCCAAAGGACGCGAATCTTCAGACGCAGATCTTCGCTGCGCTGGCGCGTCACGACATCACAAAACTCCCGCTCGCGCAGCAGCACGGGCTCATCCGCGCGTACCAGCTCGCCATCACGCGACTCGGAAAACCTGCGAGCGCGGCTGCACTGCCGATTTTGAGCAAGTTCGACGGCCTGTTCCCCACCCGCGACGCGCTGCTCAACCGCGAGCTTCTGCAGCTTCTTATCGTTCTCGACTCGCCGACCGTCGTGGCCAAAACCGTCCCGCTGCTCAGCACGACCGCCGATGCGGGCGGCGCAATTGCCACCGATGAACTCCTCGCCCGCAACGACGGCTACGCAAGTGCGGCTCGCGCCATGGCAGCCAGCCGACCGAACCGCCAGGCCATCGCCTATGCAGCCGCGCTCCGCGCCGCGACCGCTGGCTGGACGCCGGCTTTTCGCAAATCCTACTTTTCCTGGTTCCCGATTGCGACCGCATGGAAGGGCGGCAACAGCTTCCCGAAGTTCCTCGACAACATCCGGAATGATGCGCTCGCAAATGTTCCGGAAACCGAACGGGCAGCACTGCTCGAACTGAGCAAATCCAAACCGGCTTCAACGCCCGGAGTCACCGTCGCCGCCAAAGGCCCCGGCCGCGCATGGACCGTGGACGAAGTGGAAAAACTCGTCGCCGGCGGGCTCAAAGGCCGCGATTTCGCCAACGGCAAAGCCATGTATGCGGCAACGCTCTGCGCATCGTGCCACAAATTCGCTGGCGACGGCGGAAACATCGGACCCGACCTCACAGGCTCCGGAAACCGTTACACCATCCGCGACCTCGCGGAGAACATCATCGACCCGAGCAAGGTCATCTCCGATCAATACGGCACCGACTACATCGAACTAAAGGACGGCGGCGTGGCAATCGGCCGAGTGACCGGCGAGGAAAATGGCAAGCTGATGGTGATGGCGAGCCCGCTCACTCCCAATGACCTCACGCCGGTCCCGCTCGCGAACATCAAGTCCCGCAAGCCATGGACCGTCTCGATGATGCCTCCGGGCCTCATCAACTCGCTGAACGAGGACGAACTGAAAGACCTCATCGCCTACCTGCTCAGCGGCGGAAACGAGAAGGACAAGGCCTTCGCCAAATAAGGCGGCAAACGGCATTTACCTCCCGCTACGGAACCACGACGCAAAGCGCACGCAAACGCGCTTGGCCGTCGCCGCCGTTTCTTAACCGGGCATCACGCCGAAAGCTCCACATCCACGACTGCCACGGTGATGTTGTCCTTCCCGCCGGCCTCCATGGCGGCCTGGAACAGCGAATAAACCACCGAGGCCGCCGGGAGGAGCGGCACGGCGATGCGTTCGATGTCCTTTTGCGAAAGCATGTCGGACAGTCCGTCCGAGCAGAGGAGGAATCGTGCGCTCGTCTCGACCGGGAGTTTGTGGACGTGCGGTTCAATCTTTACCGCTTCGCGCGAGCCACCGACCGATTGCGTCAGCGCGTGCATGTTTGCAGGCCGGATGCCATCGGACGCCCGCAACAGCCCCTCTGCGACGAGCAATGCTTCGACGGAATCGTCGGTGGTCACCTGCCGGTATTTGCCACCCTCCTGCCGGTAAAGACGGGCGTCGCCGACGTTGAACCCATACACGCCAGCCGGGCAGCAAAAGAGCCCTACGACCGCCGCGCCGGTTCCTGTCAAATCAGGATTCTTTGTCCCTTCCTGAAAGAGCCGGTTGTTTGTGTCCTGCAAAAGTTTCGCGACTCCATCCGGCGTCACGTCGGCGCATTTGGAAAGAGTCTCCACCACCTCGCGGCTGGCGTAAGCACCCGCACGGTGCCCGCCGATGCCGTCCGCCACAGCGACGATCCAAGGCGATTGCTGGAGGGCGACCGACGTCGGCGCCGATGCACTGGCACCGCTGAAGGTGCCGCCAAAGAGGCACGCATCCTCGTTAATCTTCCGGACCCGGCCGGTGTGGCAGATCCATGCGCCCTTTGCTGTGTATGTCATTTCAATGTGCTTCGATATTCCCGGCATCTCCGGATGCCTTCAGACAGCAGAAACCGCGCAATTTCCACGATTCTCCTGCCCTTCACAAAATGCAAAACCGCGCGGAGTCGCCCCCGCGCGGTTTTGTTGAATTCGAGGTTTCTCGTTGGAGACTCGTTACTTGATGGTGACCTTCGCGCCAGCAGCTTCGAGCTTCTTCTTGATCTCTTCGGCTTCGG
>SXWH01000114.1 GCA_005791535.1 Verrucomicrobiaceae bacterium
CATCTAATGAGTGAGTCGCAAATCCGGCAGGTTGACCGTCAAGATAGAAGTTAAAAGTCCGCCCAGTTTTTGAAACTGTGACTAGAGACCATTTATCAGCCGAGAAAACCACGTTATCTGAATATACAAAACCCTCCGCCTGATTTGATATTCGAATGTAAATACCTATTTTATTTGGATAAACACTTACGATCCATTTATTAGTATAACCTGGGCCTTCATCCTTACTTATAAGAGCATTCAATCTCTGCCCATCTGCATTTCTCAAATTGCTTGAAGGCTTAATCCAAATTGAAATACTGGCGGTATCTGTAAAATCAAAAATTCCACTCTGTGGATTTCCACACCTTATTCGGTTTGATGTGCCGGCCTCGTTAGTCACGGCGCAGGATGAAAAAGCGGAGCCAAACCTATCCCCTGTAAATATTACGCCTTCGCCCGTGCCGATATTATTAAATACAGTTAAGTCTGAAGCTGTGTTGTTTAATTTGTAATAGGCCACGAGTCCTTGCCACACGCCAAACGCCACACCATTGATGTTCAGCGCCGCTTGCTGACTTGTTACTGAACCAACTGAGTCGCTGACTCTGCAGGTGTAGTAGCCGATGTGCTGCGGTTGCGCACTGGCGATGTTGTAAGTGCTGCCGGTCGCGTTCGGGATGTTCACCCCGTCCTTCTGCCATTGGTAAGACAAAGTGCCGTTGCCCGTCGCCGTAACACTGAAGGATGCCGCCTGCCCTTGGTTCACCGTTTGTGGCTGGGGCTGAGCGGTGAATTGAGCCGTAGCCTCACTCGCGTATAGCTGCTGCACCTCCGCAGCGCTCAGGGCGCGGTTGTAGATGCGGACATCGTCGATCGAGCCATTGAAATGACCATACCCACCGCCCCCAATTCCATTCGATATGTCCTGAATTGCTGACATGGTCTTATGTCTGCCTGTTGCCAGCCCTGTGCGCACTTTTGTTCCGTTGAGATATAACTCAGGCGGGCCATCGTTTGAAACGGTGACAACCGCATGGTTCCAAGAGCTTCCTAATGCACTCGAATATACTAAAACCGGCGCAAAAAATGCATCTCCATGCTCAAGCACGACAATGCCATTGGTGCCAGCTGCTATTCCTACACCAGAGCCTGCGCCCCCATGGTGCGGTACGATAACATAGCTGTGATTATAAGAAGTTCCTCCGCCGCTCTCTTGTGCAAGAGGATCCTGCGCCAATGCCTTAAACCAAACCGAGAGCGTGCAGTTACTTGACGCCGTCGTAGGGGAAGTATCCGACGTCGCTGAGGCATCATTAGTGCCAATGGTGTCATCAATACCATCGAAAGAATACGCCTTCGCTGCAGTTCCGAAACGGTCGTTTGCAAGAGTAGCTTGGAACGGGATGCCATTGATGCCAGTTCCGCTTTCATTGTTCGCATTCCCGTTGAACGGGTAATAAGCCACTTGCCCCTGCCACCCCCCAAACGGCACTCCGTTGATATTCAGCGCGGCCTGCTGACTCGTGACCGTGCCCACAGAATCCGTCACTTTGCATGTGTAATAACCGATGTTCTGCGGCTGCGCCGACGCAAGGCTGAAGGTGCTGCTGGTCGCGCTCGGGATGTTTACTCCGTCCTTCTGCCACTGGTAGGTCAGCGTTCCCGCACCCGTGGCTGCCACGCTGAATGAAGCGGATTGGCCCTGATTCACGGTTTGCGGCTGTGGTTGCGCTGCGAACTGCACCGTAGCCTCACTGGCATAAAGTGCCTGAACCTCAGATGCGGTCAGTGCGCGGTTGTAGATGCGAACATCGTCAATCAGACCCTCGAAAAATCTGCTATTATCCGGGGAACCCCCGATGGTAAGGCTTTGTAATCCTTGGGTGTCAAAAAAATAATTTGGATCTGACCATATCCGCTTCGGGAGCAGGACTCCATCAACCCACATGTCGGGGTCATTAATGTCTGAGTTTTCAGGATTCACAATCACGACATGCCGCCATGCAGATGTGTCAATCGCCTGATTTCCCAGAGTAACGTTGCCACCACCGTCCAAGCAAAGACTCGTCCCAGGCAGTGAATCCATGGAGGCAACGCGAAACTCAAATACACTGCCAAAAGTGGGGTTTCCGCCCCATCTAACAATCGGTCCCTCCCTCGACGGTTGAGGTGTGCCTCCATTGTATTTAATCCATGCCGAAACTGTCTTGGCACCTGCTCCTCTGATCGGGAAGAACGTTGTAGATGTTAGCCTTGAGGCTTGGGCAACCGAAAAACTCGCCGCTGAATTTCCCGCACCAAACCTATCAGAACCTCGGGTCGTTTGGAAATTAGTCAAAGATTGGCCGAGACCAGTGGTCTCGGAAGTCAAATTGAAATTAAACGTGTAGTATGCCACCAATCCCTTCCATATCCCGCCATTGATACCCGTCAGACTGAGGGTGGCGGCGTTGCTGGTGATGGTGCCGTTGGCATCGGTGACTTTCACTGAGTAGTCGCCAATGTGCCAAGGCTTGGCGCTGGCGAGGCTGAAGGTGCTGCTGGTAGCTCCCGGAATATCCACGCCGTCTTTCTGCCATTGGTAGGTCAGCGCCCCCGCACCCGTGGCTGCCACGCTGAATGAAGCGGATTGCCCCTGATTCTTCGTCTGCGCCAAGGGCTGGGTGCTGATGCTGGGCGCGGCCAATGCGCTCACACAGGAAAGCAGGAGCACCGCCAATGCTCTGATGACATGCGTGATTAAATTAGTCTTCATGATCTTTGATTGTCTTTTGGCTCAAATCGCGATGCTCTGTTTAGTGCTACAAAATTGGTTCCTGCAAAGGGATATTTTCTAGCGATAGCGGATGGGGTTGGACATTGGCAGACCTACCCACATCGTTAAATGACAAGATGACAAAAGTGGCCGATAGCCGATACGTTTGGCGCTTTCAGTCGGTGATGCCAGCTCGCTTGCCCGCCCTTTATCCCCCTAAAGTAATAAGCAATCTTTTCTGCGTGAGCGTCTTCCACTTGGGATGGGCGACCTTCCCTTCAATCCTATGCGGGCCTGTTTTTCGCACCTTACACCTTTTCTCGTCCCTCCCGTGGCCTGATATGCACCACAAACGCGGCTACAACGTCCTTTAGACGTGGCGTTTATATTGGATACGGCCTCGCGGAAACGCGCCCAAATCCGGGCTCCAAAAAGTGTAAGGTTGGGCCGCCACTTTACACCGACTTTACACCTGCCGTCCGGATGAAGGCGATGATGCGCTCGATCATTGGCGCGGTGATTTGAAGCTCGGTGAGGCGAAGGACGCGCCAGCCGGCCAGCGCGGCTTCCAGATACTTCTCGGCGTCTGCGGCGAACCCCTGCGGGCGGTTGTGGCGGCCCTGAATCCAGATGCCGCCCTCGATCTCGATGAGCGTCCGACTCTCGATGTGGGCGAAGTCCGAGCGCCATCGCCGAGTCGGATGAAAGGTGAACTCGCACTTCAGCTCCGGCCCACCCAACGATTGCCAGTAGAGCAGAAATCTTCGTTCCTGGCGGGATGGCGGTTTTTTGTCGCGGAAGCGAAGACGCATGACGGCGCATGCCTGTCAAAGCGCGCGAGATTATTTGATGAAAATCGCGCCTCTCCCGTCTGATACTGCGATGAAGACACTACTGCTCGCGCTGTTTACCCTTACTTCCATTTCCCTTGGTGACGCTCTGGAAAAGGAACGCACGCTCGTCGGCAGGAATGCCTCGATCCGCGACGCCTCCGGTCGAATCACAGGATCAGCAAGCACGTCCGGCACATCCACGATCTTCCGCGACGGCAGCGGCGGGATTGAAGGCAGCGCACGCCTTTCGGCCAGCGGCAGCCAGACATTCCGGGATGGAGCAGGCCGAATCATCGGGTCCGCTTCGTCATCGGGCAACAGCACGACCTATCGGGACGGCTCCGGACGCGTGTCTGGTTCGGCATCCACGTCCTCGTTTGGCTCGACCACCTATCGCGATGCGAGCGGACGAATCATCGGAACGAGCAGCGTGTCCGGCAACTCGATCACCTACCGCGACGCGTCAGGCCGGGTCACCGGCTCAGCGAGAGTGCAAAAGTAGTCAGAGCAGCTCCGGCTGCTGCGGGTCGGCCACGACGCTTTCGATTTCGTCGCTGAATGTCTTCGAGATGCGGCACGTCACCTTCAGCTTCGTGGGCGAGGCTCGCCGCGGGTTCATTTGTAGGATTTTCGTCGGTCAATCAGCGGGCTTTCCCACACGTATCGACAACCCGATACCCATCCGCCGCGCGTCCTATAGTCGATGCGCAGCAAAATTTTCGTAAGTAGGGACTTGCAATCATGAAAAATCTCGTCGCGAGGTATTAAAAAGGACCTTTTTGGAACCAATTTGGACCTCCGAAGGAGAAAGTCGGAGCTTTTTTGGACTTCGCCAGAGTTCCGACCTCCTTCTCCGGAGTTCCGAGCATCAAAGAAGGAGTTCTGACCTTCGACGAAGGAGCTCCAACCTCCGACGAAGGAGTTCCAACCTCCGACGAAGGAGCTCCAACCTCCGGCGAAGGAGCTCCAACCTCCGACGAAGGAGTTCCAACCTCCGACGAAGGAGTTCCAACCTCCGACGAAGGAGTTCCGACCTCCGACGAAGGAGTTCCGACCTCCGACGAAGGAGTTTTGACCTCCGACGAAGGAGTTCCGACCTCCGACGAAGGAGTTCCGGCCTCCGAAATCGAATCATTTTCAGCCGAACGCCCCCAACCCCCGAAGACTCGCTCACGAACGTGTCATTCGCCTCAACCAAATCCGCAGCCAACTCACCGCTCTGCGCCACGGAAATGCGCAATCATTGCAATGCGCTGCGGCTGTAGCGCAGGCGGATTGCGCGTCGTTTTAAAAAAGGGCGGGCGTTTGATGATGAGGGCGCGGGAGGTGATCTGGAGCCGTGACTATGGGCGGCGGACTCCGTAGTCGTCGTCGGCAACATGGCGCTGAAGGCAACGATTTATAAAATTCAGGCGGAACTCGCGGATATGGATCGCAATTTATACTGCGAGCAGAGTCTCACGATTGCGTCGCATCCATCGGAGACGCCGGAGCGGATGATGGTGCGGTTTCTCGCGTTCATGCTGAATGTGACGGAGAACAATGACTTCGGTGAACTGGAGTTCGCGAAGGACATTTGCGAGACGGATGGTCCGAGCGTCTGGCAAAAGAACCTGACGGGGGAAATCGAGCACTGGATCGAGCTCGGCCAGCCCGACGAGCGGCGCCTGCTGCGCGCATGCGGCAAGTCGCGGCGCGTGAGTGTGTATGCGTATGGAACGAGCGTGGGCATCTGGTGGAGCGGCATCGCGGAGGCATTGAAACGGACGCGCAATTTGACGGTGTGGCAGCTCCCGGCAGCGGAAACGCAGGCGCTCGCCGCGCTGGCCGGGAAGACGATGAAGCTGCACGTGAGCGTGCAGGACGGCACCGCATGGGTCGCCGATGGCGCGCGCTCGGTGGAGGTGAATCCGGTGCGGCTGATGAGTCCGGAAGGCTAGGGGGAGGAAACGAAACAGGGGCACCGTTTTCGGGTGCCCCTGCTTTTGTTGGAGGTGTTTGGTCAGAGCTTTTTCCAGCCGCCGGCTTAGCCGCCGACTTCGGCGCGTGCTTCGGCGGCGAGGGCGGTGGAAAGGTAGCGTTCGCCGGTGGAGCAGGCGATGGTGACGATGGTCTTGCCTTTGTTCTCCGGGCGCTTGGCGACCTGGATTGCGGCGAAGACGTTTGCGCCGGTGCTGATGCCGACGAGGATGCCTTCCTGCTTGGCGATGCGGCGGGCCATCGCGAATGCGTCGTCGTTCGACACTTTCACGCATTCCACGATCTGGGCGGCGCCGGTATCGGGATTCTTGAGGTGCAGGTTGTTCGGCACAAAGCCGGCGCCGGTTCCCTGAATCTTGTGCGGACCGGGCTTCACCGGTTCGCCTGCGAGCGTCTGGTTGATGACCGGCGAATCCGAGGGTTCCACGGCGATGGCCTGGAAGCTGGGTTTGCGGGGCTTCAGCACTTCGGTGCAACCGGTGATGGTGCCGCCGGTGCCGACTGCTGCGACGAGGATATCCACCGCGCCGTTTGTGTCCTCCCAGATTTCCTCGGCGGTCGTGGCCTTGTGAACTGCAGGGTTCGCGGGGTTGTTGAACTGCTGCGGAATCCAGGAGTTCGGCGTCTCCTTTGCGAGCGCGTCGGCCTTGGCGATTGCGCCTTTCATTCCCTCGGTGCCGGGCGTGAGCACGAGCTTCGCGCCGAGCATGGCGAGAAGCGTGCGGCGCTCGAGCGACATTGTCTCGGGCATGGTGAGGATGAGCTTGTAGCCTTTCGCCGCCGCGACGAACGCGAGGGCGATGCCGGTGTTTCCGCTCGTGGGCTCGATGATGACGGTGTCCTTTTTCAGGATGCCGCTCTTCTCGGCGTCCTCAATCATGGCCATGCCGATACGGTCCTTCACGGAACCGAGCGGATTGAAGAACTCGCACTTGAGCGCGATGGTGGTGCTGGCATCGACTCCCTCTTCGGAAGGGATGCGGTTGAGTTTTACCAGCGGTGTGCGGCCGACGGTCTCGATGATATTATTGTAGATTTTGCCCATAGGAGTTGTGGTTGAATTGCGAGGCGGTCTTTAGCCAGTGCCGCGCGGGTCGGCAAGGAAATGCTCTATTTCAGCCAGCGATCGGCGTAATCCAGCCACGCGGCCCAGTCGGGCGTGCTCATGGCGTGCTTGCCCGGCCGGATGAAATAGCCGAGGCGCTCGTTGAGCAATTGATTCGACGGCGGACGCGCGGCAGGGAGCTTCGGCGCTTCGCCGAACAGCGCGTAGGCAGGCGCGGCGGCGGCGAGCAGGGTGAACTGGCCGTCGGGATTCGCCCACACATCGTCCTCCGCATTGCTGAGCAGCACGGGGCGCGGAGCGCAGAGCGCAATGAGGCAGTGCTGATCGAACGGCAGCTTTTCCGGAGTTTCGCGGAATGCTTTGAAGTTCTCGCAGAACCAGTGCGGGAAGTTGGTGTTGATGACCGCGATGGTCTCGGCTTTCGGACGTCCGTTTGCCTGCGGCGCGGCGAGTTCCGGCGATACGCGGCTGGGGCCGGTGCCGCCGCTGCCGGCCTGGCTCGGAATGGCCATCGCGAATCGCGGGTCCATCGCGGCGGCGAGCAGCGCGGTCTTTCCGTTGCGGGAATGCCCGACGGTCGAGACGCGCTTTGCATCGATCTCGGGAATGGTCGCGACGAAATCGAGCATGCGCGAGAACCCCCACGCCCACGCAGCGATGGTGGCTGTGTCGGTGGGGCCGCGTGGCGCGTCGCTTCCGCGGATTTTTGAGAGCGCGACTTCGCCGAGCGCCTTGTCATCGGGCACGACGTCGCCGCTGAAGAATGTGGCGACGGCGTATCCGCGGTCGATGCTCTGCTCGATCGCCCACACGGCTTTCTCCTTGCCGCGTCCGGCTTCTGCGGCGCGGTTCGGCGGAGTGTCGGGGAACTTGTCGCCCACCCAGCCTTTAGGCATCGCGATGGCGGAATCATCGAGCAACTGGTAGTTGCCGTGGAAGTTCATCCCTAGGAAGCACGGCGCGGGCTTCTCGCGTTTGTTCGGGAATACGACGAGGAGATGGACGGGTGCCGCGAGGCCGCAGTCGATGTCGAACTCCCGCAGCGTCGCCTTTCCGCCAAGCGCGCTTTTATCCTCGCGCAGAAGCTTGCCGGAAACCGTCTTCGGCGCCGGGTTCCTGCCATACATGTAGTGCTGGAAAAGCTCGCGAAGTTCCGGGGCGCGTTTTGTTTTCCAGTCCTCGACGGTGGTGATTTTCGTGCCGTCGCGCATCGCGAGGACATCCGGCAGCGGACCGGCAGGAAGGTCGGCGGGCGCGGGTAATTCGGCGGCGGATGCGGTCACGGCGGCGAGTGTTGCGAGGAGATGTGTTTTCATCGCCGCGTGGATGCGCGATCCGTGGGCGGGATGCAATCGCGTTCGTGCGAGTCGCGGCTCAGGCGCGGGAAACGCGATTGCGGAAAGCGTCCCACTTTGCGCCGGGCTTTCCGTCGTTCATCAAAATGGCGGGGCAGGGTTTTTGCCAGTTGTTGTAGCGGTGCATCGTCCAGTAGTAGTGCGGAACGACGTTGTCCATTCCGATGCCGAAGCGTTTGCGCACGTCGGCGATGAGCTCCGCCGCGCGGTCGAGCGCGCGCTGCTGGCGTCCGCTTTCGTGGAACTCGCAGATTTCGATGCCGATGCTCGTGCGGTTGCCGGGGCCGTCGTGGTCGGCGTGTTCGCCGGCTTCGTTGAGCGGCATGTGCTGGACGGCTTCCGCATCATCGACCGTGAAATGCCAGATGTTGAAACCGCGCGGATTTTCCCTTCGCGGAGCAGACGTGCGTGCGCTGCCGCCGTGCCGCCGGGACTTCCCGTGCTGTGAACTGTAACAAACGTCGGCCGCAGCGGGATGTGAATGTGCCGGCCGAACTTTCCGTCGGGAATGAAATCCTTGCGGACGGCCACGCGCCCGCCGAGCGATGGAGCGGTGGATACGCAACCGCACGCGCAGGCGGCGATTCCGGCGGCTCCGAGTTGAAAGAAAGTGCGTCGATTCATAGCGCGTCCGGTTTAACACCGGCGATGGAAGCCGCAAGAGAGCGGTGAGCGTATTTGACAGCGGGCACATGGCCCGTAGTGTCCGCGCCTCATGTCTGAAAACTCCACTGCTTTGAAAAAGACGCCGCTTCATGCGGAACACATCCGCATGGGCGGAAAACTGATTGGTTTTGGCGGCTGGGATATGCCGGTGCAATACAGCGGCATCATCGATGAACACAATGCCGTGCGGAGCGCTCTGGGCGTTTTCGACATCTCCCACATGGGACAGTTTTTCGTCGAAGGCGCGGGCTCTGCGTCATGGCTGAACCGGATGCTCACGAACAACGTCGAGCGTCTCGGCATTGGTCAGGGCCAATACACGCTGATGCTCAACGAGCAGGGCGGGGTGATCGATGATTTGCTGATTTACCGCATTTGCGACGATGACTGGCTGCTTGTGGTGAATGCCTCGATGATCGATGAGGATTTTGCGTGGTTGCGCTCGCATTTGCCCGCCGACGTGACGCTGACGAACCGCAGCGACGAATTTGCCGGACTGGCAGTGCAGGGACCCAAAGCGGCGGCCTGGTTCGAGACTTTCGTCGGCGGGAAATGCCAGGCGCCGACGCGGAATCAGATCGTGCGCCTCG
Source organism: Verrucomicrobiaceae bacterium (assembly GCA_005791535.1). Lineage (GTDB taxonomy): Bacteria > Verrucomicrobiota > Verrucomicrobiia > Chthoniobacterales > Chthoniobacteraceae > SXWH01. Next base: position 9,228 of record SXWH01000114.1, read on the forward strand.
ACATGGGCGGCGGACAGATGTTCATCGCACGGACCGGCTACACGGGCGAGGATGGCTTCGAATTGTTCTGCCCGGCTGCTGCTGCGGTGCAGCTTTGGAGCGATGTTCTCGCAACCGGTGCGGCGTTTGGAATCAAGCCGTGCGGTCTCGGTGCGCGCGATACATTGCGCCTCGAAATGTGCTACCCGCTGAATGGGAATGATCTTTCCCCGTCGATAACGCCGATTGAGGCGGGGCTTGGTTTCTTCGTCGATTTGAAAAAGCCGGACTTCATCGGTCGTGCCGTTCTCGCTTCGCAGAAGGAGAACGGGCCCGCGAGAAAGCTCGCCGCATTCAAAATGCAGGGACCGACACCGCCGCCGCGCAGTCATTACGGCGTGTGGAAGGACGGCGCGCAAGTCGGCGAGACGTGCTCCGGCGGTCTGTCGCCCACGCTCGGTTGCGGCATCGGCATGGCGTATCTTCCCGCCGCAAGTTCAGCGCCCGGGACGACGATTGAGATCGATATCCGCGGCCGTCGTTTTCCCGCCGTGGTGGAAAAAAAGCCGCTGCGAAAAGCGGGCGCGTAGAGTTCGGGCTTTTCAAACGCCCGCAATCCGGAACAGAACAGCAGCACACTATTTATGAACGTACCCGAAGATCTCCGCTATGCAGAATCCCACGAATGGCTCCGCGCCGACGGAACCGTGGGAATTACCGACCACGCCCAGCACGAACTGACCGATGTGGTCTTTGTGGACCTCCCCGAAATCGGGAAGGCCGTCGAGGCGGGCCAGGTCGCATGCGTCGTGGAGAGCGTGAAAGCTGCGAGCGACATTTATGCGCCCGTCTCCGGGAAGGTCGTGGCAGTGAATGAAGCGGTCCGCTCCAATCCGGCCCTCGTGAACACCGATCCCTACGGTGAGGGCTGGCTCTTCAAACTCGAGCCATCCGATGCGTCGGCACGGGAGCGGCTGAAAAGTCCGGCGGACTACAAGGCGCAGATTGGCTGAGTTGCCGCGCTATCTCGGCGCGTAGCGGTCGATCAGCTTGAGTAAATCCTGCACGCGGTATGGCTTCTCCATTACCGCTTCCGCGCCTTGGGCGATGATTTTCTCCGCACGGTCGCCCATCACGTCTCCGGTCACGATGATCACCGGGATGGACGACGTTTCCGGGGTTGATTTCAGCTTTTGAAGGAGTGACTCGCCCGACATGTCGGGCAGATTGAGGTCGAGAAGGATCAAAGCCGGTTGCTGCTCAATCGCTGCTTCCAGTGCGCCGGAGCCCTGCATCATGGACGCCAGTTTCACGTTCTTTCGCGTCTCCAGAATCCGCTGGAGCAGGTGGAAATTCGCGAAGTCGTCCTCGATGTAAAGAATGGTGCGCAACGCCGCTTGCGCAGCGGGTTCCGCGGTCGGCCCCGGCGTCGCGGCGGGAGTTTCCTCGAGCACCGGTGATTCGACCACATTGACCGAAACGAGGGCGGGAATCTCCACCCAGAATGTGCTGCCCAGACCGACGCTGCTCGACATTCCGATCCGTCCGTCGAGCGCTTTGACGAGACGCTGGCAGAGCGCGAGTCCCAGCCCGGCGCCTGCCGCGGTGCCGCCTTCCTTTTGACCAAGGCGCTCAAAGGGAACGAACAGCCGGGACACAAGCTCCGCCGGAATTCCTTCTCCGGTATCCGCGATGCTGACTTTCCAGTAATCGGTGCCGGTCATCGCGATGGTCACTGTGACCTTTCCTCCGGCGTGATTGTAGTGGATCGCGTTTTCCACGATGTGCGCCATCACCTGCCTGAAGCGCTCGCGATCCGTCGTAGCGATCGGAGTCCGCGGGTCGTCGTGGATAAGGTGGAGCGAGACCTGACGCGATGTCGCTACCTCCCGCGCCTGGGCGATCACACCCTCGAGCAGCGGGATCAATTCCACCGGCTCGGGCTGGAGGGCGATCCGGCCGGAGTCAATCCGTGCGATGTCGAGCACCTCATTGATAAGGGCAAGGAGGTTCCGCCCGGCGCGGGAAATGTGGTCGATACTTTCGGCCTGCCTTTCGTTGTGCTGCTCCAGTTCCAGAAGTTGCGTGAAACCGAGAATCGCGTTCAG
>SXWH01000115.1 GCA_005791535.1 Verrucomicrobiaceae bacterium
AAACTCCCACTCTTCGTCGCTGACATCGGTCGGATATTTGCGTTCTTTGCTCGCGGCTGTTTTGTCCATCCCAAGCTTATGCCAAACGCATAGCTTGTTTATACAGCTAAAGCATTAGAAAAGTGCCGGACAGGCTCTAGGACGGCAGGGTGACTAATTAAATTTGGCGGCAGCTGTCTTAGGGACGGCGGAGCGAACGACGCGGAATCCGTAGGTATCGTTGATTTCGTCAGGCTTGGATGCATATCTGCAAGCAGACAGCAGGGTCTGTCGCATCCCACCATTGTACCATGAACCGCCGCGCAATGCGCGGCGCTCCTTGGTGGCGTTTGAATAATCCGCCGTCCACTGCCACACGTTTCCCCCCATGTCGAATAGACCGAATCCGTTGGGCTTGAATTTGCCGACCGGCGACGTCCACTGGTATTCGTCGCGGTAGCCTTCGAGGCGGACTTCCGAATTAGTTTCCTCGCCCGCATAATTCCCTGCCCCAACCGGCGGCGGCCAGTCGCCGCCCCAGGGGAAAACTCCATCAATTCCAAGGTCGCGCTCTTCTGGCGTCGCTCCCGTTTCGGGCGGAAGTCCCGCAGCCATGCTCCATTCGAGGTCTGTGGGAAGACGGTACGATTCCTCCTCCGCAATTGCGCCACTCTTGCGTTCGCGCTCTGTCAGCCATTTGCAGAATGCATCCGCTTCCTTCCATGTGACGTTCACCACCGGATGGTCCGGCTCCTGCGCGAACCCCGGGGAACGCCAAGCACCGCCCTTTAGACCTTTTTCACCGGCAAAAAACTCGAAATTACTGCGAGTGACGGGATGGACGGCAAATTCGACCGCCCCGATTTTCACGAACCTCATTCCCAGCGAATTCTCAACGTTTTCAGCGCGCTTTGGAGCGGCCTTCGGAATTTCGGTTTTCTTTTCCGGCGCGACTTCAAGTGCACCAGCCCCAGCAAGTGCGGCCGCTTCCTCCCGAAGTTTTCCGAGTTGTTTCTTCGCAGAATCTAAACGTTCCTGAATCGGCTTCGATGCAGCTGCGCCGGCATCGCCAAGTTCCTTGAGTTGCGCAAGGACGTCGGAAGTCTTCTTGATTTCAGCTTCAAGCGGCTGCATCTGCTTGACGAGTTCGAAAATTGCCGCCTGATTCTTCGCGCGCATCGCTTCGGTGGCGGCAGCACGCGCCTTTTCGAGCGCGCTGGAGAGCATGATCTTTTCTTTCTCGATCTGCTGCAATCCCAACGCGGCCTGCTGCCGCAGCGAGACAGACTGCGTCTGCGTTTTCGCAAGCTCCTCGCCCTGACGCGCGATGTCGGCGATTCCCCGGGCGAGCGCCTTGATTTCCTCGTCGGCCTTCTTAGCGCCTTCGAGTTTTGCAGCGGCTCCGGCGGTCAGCGCCTCAAATGCGGCCTTCGCAGCCTCGGCAGCCTTGCGCGCCTCAAGCGCCGCAGCCTCGGCCTTCTTCAATTCATCCTCGCGCTTTTTCAAATCGCTCATCAGCGTCTCGTTCTCACGAATTGCCGGAGCCAGCGCCTTGCGCCGTTCGTCCAAGGTTTTCCGGGCCGCATCCTGCGCCTTTTTCGTAACATCCGCATTCTTGATGATCTCCTGCTGGGCTTTTTCGGTTTCAGAAATAACACCCTTCAGCGCAGCTTCGGCGGTCACACGCTCGGCAAGCATTTTCTCGAGTTCCGAGGCATCGGCAACCGGCGGAATCTGCACTTTTGCAGGAACGGCGGGCATTGCCGGAAGTTTGACGGATAATGCAGCAACCGGCGTAGTCCCAATCGGAGCTACCGGAGCCACGGTTTCCTTCCCAAGCTCGGGAGTCGGCACCGGCACGGGAGGCTTGGGCCCATCGGGCACCACTGCGATTCCAGAATCGACCGGCGGCTTCGGCTGGGAAGCTGGGTCAACCGGCTGTTGCGAATCGCCGGGCTTCGTAGCCGGCGTGTTCCAGACAGTAATCAAAGGTTTTTTGACCGGCGGCTTTGGCCCCTGCCCCGACTTCGGAGTCTCTGTCGCGACGGCCTCCGGCTGAATCACAGCCACCGGCGGCTTGCCAGCCTCGGGTTTCGGGTTCGGCTCCGTGAGCGGCTTTTGCTGTGGTTCCGATTCCGGACCGGGCTGCTCAGCTCCCGGAGCGGTTCCGACCAGCCCGTCCGAAGGTGATTTCGGCGGAACTGCCGGAGGCGTTGCGTTCTCTGCCTCGCCCGTTCCCAGTGGTTTGAAATCGCCGCTTCCAGAGGTGTTCGGCGCAACTTCCTCCACGCCCGAGACTCCAGCGCCTGCTTGGTCTGCTGGATCGCCGGACTTGTTATACACCGCATATCCTACTATTCCCGCCAGCAAAGCAACAATTGCGACCGGCTGCCAGCGCATGCCAGGCCTCTCCAGTTCCGGAAAATTCGGCGAAAATCTCGGCTTCATACCCGGCGGCTTCGAGGGAGCCTTCGGCGGCGGCGGCGGCAGTTGCGATTCCGCCGCGGCCTCTGTTTTCGTGGACGCCTTCGTAGCGGGCGCTTCCGATTCCTTCATTGGCGAGCCTACCGGTTCCACTGCGGGTGCCGCGAGTTGCTCGCTACTCAGCGGAGCCGGAACTTTTTGTTCGGGCGCACGCTGCGGTTCGGGAATCATGGCACCAACCGAAGCATTCGAGCTTTCGCTCCCCGCCAGAAGCGCCGTCGCATCGGCACACGAAGCAGGGCGCCCATCGGCCTTTTTAGCCATGCAGGCGGAGACAAATCGCTCCCACTGCTCCGGGACGGCCACACTCCTCGCCTCGGAAAGCGCCGGTGCACTCGCCGTCCGAATCGCAGCAACGACATCATGCCCGGAAAACGGCGCTCCGCCCGTCAGTAATTCGAAAGCAAGCACCCCGAGCCCGTACACATCGTCCTGCTTCGAGGGCCGATCGCCGTCGAGCTGCTGCGGCGACATGTAAGCAAGATGGCTATCCTCGCGGGAAATCGAGCGCGAGCGCTCCAGTGAATCCCTGAGGCAACGGGAAATCCCGAACCCCGCGATCACGATCTGTCCGCTTCCTTTAACAAAGAGATTCGAAGGCGCAAGATCGCGATGGAACAGTTGCACCCGGTGCGCGTCATCCAACGTCGCCGCGAGTTGCTTGAACCACGGGGCTATTTCCCCCGCCTCGAGCCGGTTCCGCCGCATCAGGATCGAATTCAGCGAATCACCGTCGATCCGATCCATTGAAATCGCCGGAAAATCGCCATCCTCGACCAGATCGTAAACGCGGACGATTCCGGGATGGATCAGCTGGCGGTTGCGCTTCACTTCCTGACGCAATTCAGTCATTCCCCGCACATCCGAAATGACCGCCTTCGGAATAAAGTGGAGAGATACCTCCTTTCCCAGCACCTCGTCCTGAGCGACCCACACCGGGAATGCAGGATCGAGGGAAATATCCCGCTGCAAAATATAGCACCCGGCGAGTTTCAGGCCTGAATGAAGCGGTTGGGCGGTGGCAGTGGCTGTGGCTGTAGATTCCGTATGCACTTTTGAAGAAAGTTTTTCGGCGCGGTTCCGTTGAGCAGTCTGTCAACTTGATACCGTTCGGTTTCATAATGTTCCGGCCGCACCTGAGGTCGATCGGATATCGAATATCGCCCTCCTACACAACAGAAATCATGCGAGCGGACAGGGTGTTTTCCCTAAATTTCCAAGTCATTGGATGGAAATGCACTGAAAGCGATGGCTTCGCGATTGGCGAGACAAATCACGTTTTCAATAATTATCATATTTCCGCTTGCCGCAGCCGACGATTCCCCTAAAGCTCCCCCGAAACCGTGGACAGGGAGAGCGCAGCACCAGAATAAGAGACCGAAACCATGCCACGAAAACATCGAACCTACGACAAGGACTTCCATCAGGAAGCCGTGAACCTGCTGCTCAGCAGCGGGCGGCCGCTCAAGCGCGTCGCCGCTGAACTGGGAGTCTCCGCCAACTCGCTCCGCTCATGGCGGGATCGGGCTCTCGGCAATGGGCGCGCAACGGAGGCCGCCTCGGCGCAGCCGAAAGGCCGCAGTGAAGCGCCCATTGCCGATGCGGCGGGGGAAATCCGCCGCCTTCAACGCGAGGTCGAATACCTGCGCCGCCAGCGTGAGATCTTAAAAAAAGCCATGAGCATACTCTCCGAGGAGCCGCAGAGCGGTATGCGTTGATCCATTCCATGCGGCACTCCTTTTCCATCACCGAACTTTGCCAGGCCCTGGGTGTCTCCCGCAGCGGCTATCACGCCGCGGCCACCCGGATCCCGGGCCGCCGCAAAGCAGCCAACGCACAACTCCTCGTCCATATGAACTCCATCCACGCCGACCGCCACACCCGCTGCTACGGCAGCCCCAGAATGACCCGCCAGCTCCATGCTCTGGGCCTCGGCTGCTCGGAAAATCGCATCGCCCGCCTCATGCATGCCCTCGGTCTGCGTGCCAGGCCCAGAAAGCCTTTCCGGCCAAAAACCACCCGCCCCGATCACGCCGCCCATCCCTCGCCCAACCTACTCGCCAGGGCCGGGGCACCAACAGCGCCCGGCACCCACCTCCTCAGCGACATAACCTACATCCCCACCCGCGAAGGCTGGCTCTACCTTGCCATTGTCCTCGACCTCTTCAGCCGTTCCATCCTCGGATGGAAACTCGCCGACTCTCTCCACACCGACGTCGTCACCGGAGCACTTCGCCGTGCTCTCGTCACCGGCATTGTCGCCCCCGACGCCCTCTTTCACTCCGATCGTGGCTGCCAATACACCGCCTCAGCCACCCGCTCCCTCCTCGCCCGCAACGGCCTGCGCCAGAGCATGAGCGCCGCAGGCTACTGCTACGACAACGCCTTTGCTGAAAGCGCCTTCGCCTCCCTCAAAAGCGAACTCCTCGACGACGGCTCCCCTTTCCCCACCAAAGCCGCCGCCTCCACTGCCATCTTCGATTACCTCGAAACCTTCTACAACCGCAGACGCCTTCACAGCTCCCTCGGCTATCAATCCCAACAGCCTTCCTCCACTCTTACTTCCAAACCATCAACTCCTCGCTAAACTAACCACTCATATCGCTGCGCTCAACGCGTCCACTTTTTCGGGGGAGAACCAGGTGGTAAACTTCGGCGAAAGTCGCACAGTTTCACGCATGTCGATTCTCTCGGATGCCGGCGCCAAGGGCAAGGTGGACGTCTTCCTGCTCGCAGAAGCCCCGACTGCCGGCCACCCCGTCGCACTGGAAGGTGTGCAGCCGTCGGTGACGCTTGCATTCGACGGCTCAAATGCACATGCGAGTGCTGATTTCGACGACACCACAGCGGTCGCCGTAGCACTGCGCTGGACGCCCGAGAAGCCAGGCGCGGATTTGAATTTGCGCGAATTTAACACGTTCGCGAATCTTGCTCTTTCCGACTACGAAGTCGCTCCCCTGCCGATCGCAGTGGGTGAAGGGTCGATTGCCGCAAACGAGCCCGCTCCGAAAGACTCGTCATCCGACTCCGCAACCCGTGAAGGTGATAGCTCAGTCGCCAGCACGGGCACTGGGGTCGATGGGAAATCAGGAAGGGACATCGTGCCGATCGGAGAAGGCCCCGAAAAGTCAGACTACAAGGGTGGCGGTGGCAAAACGAGCAAGGAAATGCTGCCGCCCGTCGGTGCAGGTCCTGAAGGAAGCTATTTCCCGGGTCGCCTCGGCTTCCCTCCGAACTTCAGCTTCCCGCGGAGCCCGCGTGAACGTCGGCCCAGCCCGTAGGCGCGCAGGCTTCGGCGCGGACTAACTGCAATCATTGAAAGAACGGGCTTCGCCATTCGAAGCCCGTTTCTTTTTTGCCCCCCCCCGCAACACCCGCCGGAGCGGCAGCGGTGCGCATTCGAATAAAGCTCCCAACCCACGCACCCGCGCCGGCGAAACATTCCAGAGTGTCGAGCAGTTGCTCAAGATCCGCGACGGTACTCAACGAATTCATCAGAGCCGTCCGCAACCACACGCGGCCGTTCAATGCCGTCTGCACGATGTAGAACATCCCGGACTCGATCACCCGCACACGCAGCGCCCGATTTAAATCATCCAGCGCATCCTCCGCCATGCCTGCCCGACGAAACCGGAAGCAGACAATGTTCGATTCCGGCTCGATCGCCACTTCGAACGCCGCTCGTGCGCGCAGCATCGCAGCAAACTCCCGCGCCAATGCATGCACACTGCGCAAATGCTCTGCGATCAACTCCTCGCCTTGCGTCCTCCAAATCGCCGCGATCTTCACACTCATGCTCAGCTTCGTGCACTCCATCGTGCGCCTCCCTCCATCCCGCCATGGCTCGGGATCATTCTCAGCAAAAAGATACTGCGCGCGCTGATGAAATGCGGCCCACGATGACGAAGGATCGCGGAACAGCACTGCAGTCGCCAGCGCGGGGGTGAGCAACAGTTTATGAAAATCAAGAATCGCAGAATCGGCGCGCTCGATTCCGCAAATACGTTCCCTCAATTCGGGGCAGAATGCAACCGCACCGCCGTGCGCACCATCGACATGCAGCCAGAGACGGTTCGCACTGCAAAAATCGGCAATTGCTTGGATATCGTCATAGCTGCCGGTCGAGGCGGAACACGCGCTCGCCACCACGGCGACTACCCGTCGACCTCGCCGCGCCGCCTGCTCCATCGCGGCCGGCAGCAAATCCGAGCGCATTTTGAAGCGCCCGTCTACCGGCACGGAGATAAGCCCATCGCGCCCCCATCCCATCACCTGCACAGCGCGGGCCGTGCAATAGTGAGCTTCCTCAGACGCAATGATCGCATACTCCGCATCCGTGCCCTCTTGAAGTGCTCCCTCACCGAGCACTCGACCACGGGCCGCAAGCAGCGCCGTGACGGTCGCCAGCTTACCTCCGGATGTCAGAAATCCATCGCCCTCCACGAAACCAAACGCCCCGCAGGTCCGGCGCACAATCCACCGCTCAAGCGCAGTGGCCGCCGGCCCCATCTCGTAAACAGCCATTCCGTTGTTCAACAACTCCGCCGCCAGACCCGCGAGAGCCGCAACGGGAAGCGGTGCGCAAACCTGATGACCCATGTAACGGGTATGATGAATCTTGATGCTCCTCTCCGCGAACGATGTCAAAAAATCAACCGCCGCCTCCCGCGGCTCGTCCATTCGATTCGCCCAGTACTCAAGCTGTTCCGCAGGCGCAACCCACGGAAGGACAGCGCCGTCTCCGCTCATCCCCGTTGCGAGAATGTTGGCGAGCATATCGACGATTCGGTGGCCATCAGTGCGAAATTTTTCCGGATCAAAAGCGGAATGAAGTGAACCCATTTCCAGAACGTCGCAGGCCCGCCCGAGGGATTCGAGCGCGGATTTCTACCGCTTGCGCGCGCGCCGCGAGGCCACCGCGCACATGCCCGCGAGGAGCAGACCAATCGAGCCCGTCTCCGGAACCGCACGTAGCGCGACGTCATTGCCCACCCCTTCAAATCCGATGCCAGCCTCCGCCGTGTAGCTGATCTGAAAAAACTGCCCGCCCGCTAAAAACGCCGCACCTTGCGGTAACGCTGCTCCGCCATTTAACGAGGCAAACTCTCCGGCAGTTGGATCAGTGGCATCATTCACAATAAGGAAGAAGATATCCACTCCGGGATTTGCGACGATCCCGATGTCGAGCGAGAGTGACGCGCCAGCGATATTCACCGCCCCGGTCACTGCGACCTGATCGTACATCGTGCCCGCGTCCGAACCATCGATGTCGAATAGAACTCCGCCGCCCGGCGAGAGCGTCAAATCCGAGCTGACAAATCGCCCTGCAGCGGTGCCGCCGGGCGAGAGTACGCCGCCGTTCGCCACAGTCACCGCTGATGCAGGTCCCACGCCGGAAAGCACAGCCGAGGATGAAACGGTTACGCTTCCCGAAATGCCGCCCGAAAGCAGGAGCGTTCCCTGCTCCACGATCACCGCGGCTTCGAAATCACCCTGCCCGGCGCCAATCTCCAAAAGACCTGCACCTGCCTTGTAGAGCGTCCCGGTTCCGCGAAGTTGATTGGGCTCATTGAAGCGAAGCGCGCCGTTGCGAATATCGAGCACCCCGTCGAGATCGATGAACCATCCCTTCGAATCCGCAGTCGGGTCCATGTCACCTGATTCCAGCGTAAACCGGCCCCGATTTGTGATGCGCAACTCGTTAACTCCTGCACCTAGAACCATTGGATTGCCAACCCCACCGCCGGCGACGAGCAACTCGGTGCCATCCAGTTCCAGAGTGCCGACAAACGAATTAACGGCGTTCGAAAGACGGATTACGCCGCCTCCGGAGAAGCGAACGGAAGGCACAGTCGACCCGGCAAGACCGCCTGATACAGGCTGATCCAGCGTGAGTGTCGCAGCGGTCGCTCTGATTTCCGCACCACCCGACGAACCGAGAATGACCGGCCTACCAAGTATTGCATCCGCACTGCCAGTGTAGCTGAACTCGGCGGCGCCGACGCGCAGTGGCTCGGAGCCTCCGCCCAGCGCCTCGATGTTGTCGATCTCGAGCGCCCCATCGTTCACCGAGATTTCTCCGGGATTCGCATTCGTGTTTTGCACGAGCAGCAGGAGAGAGCCGGGGCCGAATTTGGTGAAGCCGCCGCCTGGCGCACTCGTGACAATATCGGATTCGATGACCGAATTCACGCCCTTCGCGACATACACCAGTGCCTCGCGCGTTCCGAACGACAGGCGGCCTCCGCGGATTGACCCATCTCCGTGCAATATCAGCCCGGCAGTCGTGCTGTTTCCGCCAATGGAGAGCGTCACTCCCGGGTCAATTTCAATTCCGCCGGAGACCCGCATCGCGAGCACCGATTCGTTGGAAACAATTGTCTCGGAATCAACATCCGCAACCTCGGCCGCAACCGCCGGATTTGGATCGAAGCCGGCTGAGTACGTCGAAGCGGCACTCAGAAATCCCTGGGACGCGGAATACCGCACAAAGTGGGGCGTTTCCTCAATGTTCGTATCAATCGCAATCACGTGCGGCGCATAGAATGGCGTGCTCGTCGTCACGCTCGGAACGCGCCAACGCTCGCCATCACCAAACGGCGCGCCGAGCAAATCAATCCCGGCAACCGCTTGGATCTCCAATGTTCCACGATCCACCCGCGTCAGAGCCCCTGTGCTGAGAGTCGCGAGAAGATTTCCACTCGTTCCGACCGCAAGGCCGCTATTGTCGATTACAATTCTCACGGCACCGCCATATGTGAGTGCGCCTGTGGAAAGTGTTGTCGTCGCGAGAGTGTCGCTCAATGGAGCGAGAACGAGAGTTCCATGGTTAAGACGAACCGGCCCCGTTCCGAACGGACTTCCCGATGGTGCGGCGCTGGCCAGTGTGCCGTCCGATAGCGTCACGCCGCCGGAGGCACTTGCAGCAATATCCATCCGCAGAATTCCCCTGCCCCGCTTTGAAAACCCACCGGTTCCCGATATCCCAACCGTCGTAACTCCGAACTCGGATCCATCCTCAACGTCGATCACGTTTACCGTCCCCGTCACACTCAAACGGCGGGCAGTATCGATGTCGCCCGTAATCAGCAATCCTCCACCATTGAGTTGAAGTCCGTTCGCGGGGTTTCCCAGTTCCGAGTCGTCATCCACTTCGAGTCGCCCCCCCGACACTACAATCGCGCCGGCAGCGCCCGCACCGAAATCATTGGCAAGGCTGCCGAGCACGAGAGTCCCCGTACCTGCCTTCGTGAGCACGCCGGAGCCGCTGACCGCGCCCGAAAGCACGATACGACTCGATTCCCCCACGTCCACGGTCGTCGCCCGGTTCAAAGCCACGTCGCCGAAAAATAACGCGGTTCCTCCGCTCGCCCGAATTGCCCGCGTACCGCCACTTCCGGCCGTAGAGATGTCATTTTGAAAAGTCGCCGTAGTGCTCACAACCAACGCCGCACTGCCCGTGCCGGTGCCGATCTGCACGGCGCCGGCTCCAAGCGCATCGGAAATGCGCGCCTCCACATCGCCGGAGGAAATCAGAAGCCCGCCGCTCCATGACGACGCCTTGCGAAATACAAGCGCACCGGCGCCGGTCTTGGTGAGTGTAAATGCTCCACCCGCCTCGCCAACGCTTCCAAGTTGCGTTTCCGCGGCGGTCGAAAGCGTCGCATTTCCCTGCAATGTCAAATTGTCGAGAGCCACTATGAATCCGTTTCCCGATGTCGTCGTGAGTGTTTGCGCACCGATTGAAAGCGCCGGCAGTTCCAGAACTTTTCCCGTCCCTCCCGTGGCACCGGTCCGATCGGCGTTAATCGTCACATTTGCCGTGACGCGCACGCGGTTGGAGAGACGAAGCATTTCCGCAATCGCGTCGTTCGTACCATTGCGACGCAGTTGCAAGATACCACCACCCAGCGCGAGTTCCGCGGCCCCGAGCGGATTTGCAGCAGCGGTAGATCTCAGTTGCAGGATGCCCGAGGAGAGCGTCACCGTTTGCGCAGCTGAAAGGCCGCCGGCGCCCGCGATGACAACGCTGCCCGAGGTTCCCGTCACCGTGAATACATTCCCCGCCAGCGAGGAGAATACGCCGTTGTTCACCGTAAGCACACGCGTCGAAGCCGCGATCGTGTAAGACGCGGAATCAAACGTCAGCGAGTTTGCCGTGATTGCCGCACCAAGCGTCACCACGCCTGTGGTGCCGCCGAATGTCGCATCGTTCGTCGTCCAGGCGACGCCAGTGCCGCCCGCGGGAGCAGTGTCCCAGTTAAGTGTCGTCGTGTTCCATGTTCCTGTGCCTCCACCGGGGTCGCCGGCACTGGCGGCACCATCCCAATACAGCCGGGCAGCTCGTCCGGTCGCAACCGAGACGAGAAAAAGCACGAGACAGCGAAAGACGGAACCGGACATCACCGTCGGAGGATGCGTACATTGCTCACAGGTTCAAGCAAAAGCGAGGAGTCGCCGGTGTGATGCGAATTTTTCCAAGGGAACCGTGATTTCCTCCTTCCCGCATCGGCCTTCGATTTCTATGCATAGACCTCACGAATGAAAATCATCGCAGTGGCGAACCAGAAGGGCGGCGTCGGAAAGACAACGACCTCGATGAATCTCAGCGTCTGCCTGGCGGAGTTGGGAAAGAAAGTCCTGCTTGTGGACCTCGATCCTCAAGCGAACGCGAGCAGCGGACTGGGAGTCGATATCGAGAATGGGACCAGCGCCTACCTGCCCATGCTGGGAGAGATGGCGCTGCAGGACTGCATCGTCGCGACAGCGTACAAGAATCTGTGGGTCGTTCCCGCGAATCTCGATCTTGCCGGAGTCGAGGTGGAACTCATCCGCGCAGGCGATCATCTCACCCGCCTCCGCCGCGCGTTTGAGCAGATTCGACAGGCGGCCGCCTTCGACTACGTGCTGCTGGATTGCCCGCCATCGCTCGGTGTGCTGATGACGAATGCGCTGAGCGCCGCCGACGAAATCCTCGTCCCACTGCAGTGCGAATACTACAGCCTGGAGGGCCTCGCGAAAATCATCGGTGTCTGCGAGCAACTCCGTGACGCAGGCGCGAATCCCGACCTTCAACTTTGCGGCATCGTGATGACGATGTATCTCCGCACCAACCACGCGAATCAGGTCATCGCCGAGATCCAGAAGCACTACGGCGAGGTTATTTTCAAAACCGTCATCCCACGGACGATTCGCCTCGCCGAAGCCCCGAGCCACGGTCAGCCAATCGTCCAATACGAATCCAGCGGCCTCGGTGCCGCAGCGTACCGGGCACTCGCGAAGGAGTTTCTCGCCCGCGAGTCCGCGCCGACTCAGGAGGCCCAAGCTTGATGAATTCCCCGGAACGTTCGCTGCCACCGGAACGGACTTGGTGGATAATCTGGTTCGCGCTTCTTTCCGGACCATTCGTCATTTTTTCAGTCGTCCCCTCACCCAAGTCTCCCGATCTCGCAAACGTCATGCCGTGGCAAATTGCGCTCGTTCCGCTGGTAGTCATTGGCGCAATCCGGTGGGCGATTCTGCCGAAAGTTCGCAATGGCATGCAGGGATTTGCCTTGTTCATAGCCGGGCTCGCGCTGGGCGAGATTCCGTCGCTCCTGGGCGTTTTGTTGTTCCCGGAAATGAAGCGTGAACTTTTCTTCCTCACGACGCTCGCCATGGCGCAGTTCGTTCCGATGTTTTCCAGGCGTTTCTACAGCGAAAAATGAAAGCGTCACGCGGCCTCCTTAGCGTCATCCTCGCGGCCCTTCTCACGCATTACCTTCGAGCGGATATCTCACAACAGGATGCCCGATTTGAAAAACTGCCCGAGCCCACAGGCGCGCTGCCGTCAGGCGCACTTGAAGGCATGGCGCGAGCGCTCGCGCGGACCAATCCGCTGGGCTTCGCCGAGTGGAAGGAGGTAAAGGACGGACCAACGAAGGCAATCAACAACGTGCTGCGCCTCGCGACACGGAAAGCGGTGGATAAACCGTGGCAGCTTCAGACCACTGCCCGCGTTTACATGCCGGTCAAGAAGGGCGACATGCTGCTGGCCATCTTTTACGCGCGCGGTGAATTCATGCCGTCGGATCGAGCAGAATGCCACTTCGTCTTCGAACAGGCACGCGAACCGTGGCGCAAATCCGTTACCCACCGAGTCGATGTGGAAAAGGACTGGCAGAAGTTTTACGTCCCGTTTCTAGCCGTCGATGATTACGAACCCGGTACGGCGCAGGTGAGTTTCCATGCGGGATTCGGCCAGCAGATTATCCAAATCGCCGACCTGCGCGTTTTGAATTTCGCGAAGACGGTCAAATACGGAGATCTGCCGTACACTCCGCTTACCTATCGGGGACGCGCTGATTCTGCCGAGTGGCGCGCCGAAGCCGAGAAACGAATCGAGGATTACCGGAAAGCAACGCTCACAATCCGCGTTCACAGTTCCAAGGGAAAGAGCATTCCCGGCGCAGAGGTTCGCATCCGTCAGGTCCGGCACGCGTACGGGTTCGGCAGCGCAATCGATTCCGCTGCGTTGCTCGCACAATCCGAAGACGGCGAGATCTACCGCGACATCGTCGTGTCTTCATTTAACAAGGTCACTCTCGAGAACGACCTCAAATGGCCCCAGTGGGAGGAATCGCGCCAAAAGGCCCTTGATGCACTTGCGTGGACGACTGAGAAAAACATCCCCGTCCGCGGTCATGTCCTGCTTTGGCCCGGCTGGAAAAACCTGCCGAAGGATCTCGCCGACCTCGCCGCAGACCCGGCGAAACTCAAAGCTCGCATCCTCGCTCACATCCGAGAGATCGCCACCGCCACCAAGGGACTTGTAACGGACTGGGACGTCGTGAATGAGCCTTACAGCAATACCGACGTCCAAAAAGTCCTCGGCGACTCAATCCTCATCGATGCATTCAAAACCGCACGCGAAGTCGATCCAAAAGCCCGGCTTTTCATCAACGATTACGGCATCCTTTCCCACGGTGGAAACGACACCGAACATCAGGATGCCTACTTCAAAACCATCCAGACCCTGAAAGCCGCAGGAGCTCCCATCGGCGGAATCGGCATGCAGGGACACTTCGATGAGCAACTCACCTCACCCGCCAGAGTCTGGGAGATCCTGGATCGCTTCGCTGCGTTCGGCATTCCGATTCACATCACGGAACACGATATCAACGTATGGGACGAGGAGGCGTGGGCGGACTACACGCGCGATTTTATGACTGCGTGTTTTGCGCATCCCGCAACCTCCGCATTTATCACATGGGGCTTTTGGGAAGGACGTCATTGGATTCCGAACGCCGCGTACTGGAGCAAAGACTGGCAGCCCCGTCCTGCGGCAAAAGTGTGGTACGAGCTCGTCTTTAAGAAGTGGTGGACCAACGTCCGAAGCTGGACCGATTACCGCGGCCGCACCAAGGTGAAGGGCTTCCTCGGCGACTACATCATCGAGGTCAAATACGGCACGATGAAAACCGAGAAGCCTTTCACGCTGAAGCGCGGAGGTGACTACGTGGAGATTGAACTCCGTCCGCAACCGAAGGAAGTCGCGCCCACTGCCCCGACTGGAGAACCAGCCGGCAGCACCGCGCCTCAATCATCGCCCGCCGCGAAGGCCGTGCCCGCAAAGCCTGCCAAGCCCACAGGAAAGCCCGTAAAAAAGTAAACCCTCGCAATTCCTCCTGCACCTGACCTCGCGTCGTGCGGAGGGTTTTGAGGAATTGCTTGTCAGTGCGGCTCACTTTCCCTCTTTTCCCGCCGACAAATTCCATGGCAGCCAACTATACCGAAGCCAGCATCAAGACACTCAGCTCACTGGAGCACATCCGACTCCGCCCCGGCATGTACATCGGGCGACTCGGAAACGGCAACCAGGCGGAGGATGGCATTTACGTTCTTCTGAAGGAGACTATCGATAACTCGATCGATGAGTTCATGATGGGTCAGGGCAAGCGAATCGAGGTCGAGATCACCGAACGCAGCGTGAAGGTGCGCGACTACGGGCGCGGCATCCCGCTCGGGAAGCTCGTGGACTGCGTCTCGATCATCAACACGGGCGCGAAATACGACAGTGAGACCTTTCAAAAGGCGGTCGGACTTAATGGCGTCGGGCAGAAGGCCGTGAACGCGCTCTCGCTCACCTACCGCGCGCAGGCGATCCGCGAGGGCGAGACGAAGGTCGTCGAGTTTGAAAAGGGAAAGCTCAAGTCGCAGTCGCGCGTGACGAAGACGGACGAGCGCAACGGCACGCTCATTGAGTTCACGCCCGACGAGGCGCTCTTCGGCAAGGACTTCAAATTCCGCATGGAGTTCATCGAGGACATGCTCTGGAACTACGCGTTCCTCAACCGAGGCCTCACGCTCACGCTGAATGGCAAGCCCTTCAAATCCGCAAACGGCCTGAAGGATCTGCTCGCGAAGGAACTCAGCGGCGAGCCGCTTTACCCAATCATCCATCTAGAGGGTGAGGACATCGAAATCGCCGTCACGCACGGCAACCACTACGGCGAGGAATACTGGTCCTTCGTGAACGGCCAGCACACCACGATGGGCGGCACGCATCTCGCCGCATTCCGCGAGGCATTCGTCGCGACGTTGCGCAATCATTTCAAAAAAGAGTTCGACGCCGCGGACGTGCGCCAGTCCATCGACGCGGCCATCGTCGTGCGCGTGCAGGAGCCTGTCTTTGAGTCGCAGACGAAGACGAAACTCGGCTCCACCGAGGTCGGGCCAAAGGGGCCAACCATCAAGGAATTCGTCGGCAAGTTCGTGCAGCAAGCGCTCGACACCTACCTGCACAAAAACCGCGAGACCGCCGAAATCATCCGCAAGAAAATCGAGGAGAACGAACACGAGCGGAAGGAACTCGCCGGCATCCGCAACATCGCCAAGGAGCGCGCGAAGAAAGCATCGCTCCACAACCGCAAGCTGCGCGACTGCCGCCTGCATCTCGGCGACAAAAACCCGCGCGCCGAGGAGAGCACGCTCTTCATCGTCGAGGGCGACTCCGCCGCCGGCTCACTCACCTCCACGCGCGACGTGCAAACGCAGGCCGTCTTCGCACTGAAAGGCAAACCGCTCAACACCTACGGCCTCACGAAGAAAGTCATCTACGAGAACGAGGAATTTCACCTCCTCCAGGCCGCGCTGAACATCGAGGACGGACTCGACGGCCTGCGCTACAACAAGATCGTCATCGCCACCGACGCCGACGTGGACGGCATGCACATCCGCCTGCTGCTGCTCTCGTTCTTCCTGCAATTCGTCCCCGACGTCATCCGCAACAACCACCTCTTCATCCTCCAGACGCCGCTTTTCCGCGTGCGGAACAAAAAGATCACGAAGTATTGCTACAGCGAGCAGGAAAAACAGGCCGCAGTTGCCGCGCTCGGTGCCAGCCACGAAATCACACGCTTCAAAGGTCTCGGCGAAATCTCCGCCGGCGAGTTCAAGGATTTCATCGGCGAAAACATCCGCCTCGACCCCGTTAATCTGCACCACCTCTACAGTTCCGACGAACTGCTCTCCTTCTTCATGGGCAAGAACACCCAGGAACGGCAGGAGTTCATCATCGAGAATCTGAGGGTTGAAAAGGACCTCATCGAAGCCTGACCTCCCGCGCGTCACACCCACCATCTTTGTAATTTCGTAAATGCCAAAACGTCCAAGTAAGCCGACAGGCAAACCATCGAAGAAGCCGATAGTAGCAGCACAGTCCGAACTGCCACTGCAGGCCGCAACCGCGCCAGAAACCGCCGAGCCCGCAATTGCTCCGGCTCCAGCGAACGAACCTGCGCCCGAAACCGCGGCGGATCAAAATCCGGATGCGATTGTTGCTGCTGGAATGACGCCAAAACGCAAAGAGGGCGAGAAGGTGCAAAACGAGCAGGCTCCCCTCGCTGTCGCTTATCGGAACTGGTTCCTCGACTACGCGAGCTACGTCATTCTCGACCGAGCCGTTCCGCATATTGATGACGGTCTGAAGCCCGTACAGCGCCGCGTGTTGCATACGCTTTGGGAAATGGACGACGGCCGTTTCCACAAGGTCGCCAATGTCGTCGGTGCGACGATGAAATTGCACCCGCATGGCGACGCGTCCATCGGCGCCGCGCTTGTATCCATCGGTCAACGGGGCTGGCTTATTGAGGGACAGGGAAACTTCGGAAACATCTACACCGGCGATGATGCGGCCGCTCCGCGTTACATCGAGGCGCGCCTTACGCCGTTTGCGAGGGACGTGCTCTTTAATCCGAAGACGACCACATGGCAGCTCAGCTACGATGGCCGCACAAAGGAACCTGTCACCCTGCCCGCGAAATTCCCCATCGTGTTGCTCGAAGGCGCGGACGGCATCGCCGTCGGACTTTCGACCAAAATTCTGCCGCACAATTTCAACGACCTCTGCCGCGCCGCGATCAATCATCTGCAGGGAAAGAATTTCCGCATTCTCCCGGATTTCCCCACCGGCGGCACGGCAGATTTCACCGAGTACAACGACGGCGAGCGCGGAGGAAAGGTGAAGGTTCGCGCCAAGATCGAGGTTCGCTCGAAGTATCTGCTCGCGGTCACCGAGTTGCCGTACGGTGTCACGACGGTGTCGCTCATTGAATCGATCCTCGCAGCGAATGCGAAAGGAAAAATCAAGATCCGGCACGTCGATGACAACACGGCGGACAAGGTCGAAATCCTCATCCATCTGCCGCAGGGCGCGGATCCCGAGAAGGTCGTCCAGCAGCTGTATGTCTTCACGAGCTGCCAGGTTCAGCTCAATCCAGCTGCGTGCGTCATCGTTCGCAATCCGGAGACCGGCGACGACAAGCCGCATTTCCTCGGCGTGCGCGAAATCCTGAAAGCAAGCGCGGAGGCGACGAAGGAACTGCTGAAGCGCGAACTGGAAATCAAACTCGGCGAACTCGAGCAACAGTGGCACTGGGATTCGCTCGAGCGCATTTTCATCGAGGAGCGCATCTACCGGAACATCGAGAAATCGAAGACATGGGAGAGCGTGCTGGAGGAAATCCGCAAAGGTCTCGCGCCTTTCATCAAAACGCTGCGGCGCGAGGTCACGGAGGACGACATCGTGCGACTCACGGAAATCCGCATCAAACGCATCTCGGCTTACAACCGTTTCAAGGCCGACGAAGCGATGAAGAAGATCGAGTCCGACATCGCGGAGACGAAAAAGAACCTCAAGAATCTCACCGCGTATGCAGTCGCGTGGTTTGAAATGCTCCAGGAAAAATACGGCAAGGGCCACAAGCGCCGCACGAGCTACGACGAGATCGAGCAGATCGATGCGAGCGCCGTGGTCTCCGCAAATCAACGCCTCTACGTCAACCGCACGGACGGCTTCATCGGCCTGAACTGGCGCCAGCACGAATTCGTGCAGGAGTGCACAATCCTCGACAGTGTGCTCACGATAATGAAAGACGGCACGCTGAAGGTCGCGAAGGTCGCCGACAAAGTCTTCATGGGCCGCGAAATCATCCACGTCGCGATCTGGCCGAAAGACGGCGACACAAACTTCTACACGATGGTCTACCAAGACGGCGAAACCGGAAAGGCGTTCGCGAAGAAGTTCCAAATTGGCGGACTCTCGCGAGACAAGCTCTACCCACTCGCGAAAAGCGAGAGCTCGAAAGTAGTCTTCATGCACATCGCCGCCACCGAAAAAGACATGCCTAAATCCCTGCGCGTTTTACTGGATGGTCGCAGCGGCGCCCGGGTTCGGGAATTGGATTTCGACCTAAGTGAACTGCCCGTGAGTGGGCGAAACGCCAAGGGTGTGACCGTCTCAAAATGGACGGTGAAAGACGTGAAACCCGTGGACGAAGGGCGCCAAGGAAAAGGCCGGTAGTCGAATCACTCGAATCTACTTCGCTTCGACCGGTTCGGGCGCGGTAATTCCGGTATCCACAATCGTCGCAGTGCAGATGGCGATTTCCACGCGATCCTTTGGCTCGCGGAGTTTGTGGAAGCTGAGCAATACTGGCTGCCCGCTGGTGGCGCTCTTGGTCTCGGTTGTTTTTACCGTCTGAAAACGCGGCTTCTCGACGGAGACTTTGTGCGTGGGTGAGACTTCCATCACGCTCTTCTCCGTCCCGAGAAACATCGTATTCTGCAACGCGAAGGTGAATTGAACCCGCTTTCCATCGGCGGCAATCGTCGGCTCGACCTGGAAGGAAATGCCTGCGTTTTTCACCTCAAATGAAGTCGGAACTCCACCGACCAGCTTCAAGTCACCCTCGAGGCGGACGGTGTGTTTCTTTTTGTCGGCCTTGGTTTCAGCGGGCTTTCCATCCACGAGCTTCGGCGCAGCATCGTTCGACTCCGGAGCCGATGGCGTGGGCACATCGGCTGGGTCTTCCGGGACTTCTAGTAGTATGGAAGGCGGCTCGAATTCCGATGGGTAACGAATCTCATCAATATTCTCCACGACGGCCTGCTGCCCGGATGGCGTCGTGAGTGTTGGCCAATCGACGAGTTCCACGTCCTTGCCCAGACCGGCGATCAGCTTTTCCTGGGCAGCGGCGACTTTCGCCGGGTCGCGGAGATCCTGTGAAATCGCGGCTGCGCCCGCCACGGGGATCCGGACGATGAGCACATCGAACCGGACTTCCTTCATGGTTTCTGCGGCAAATAGCGAGTGTGTGAGAATGAGAAATGCGGCGAGTCGTTTCATGGCTTTTGATGGGTAAACTGAACGTGGTTGGTTTTGATTCGGACAATGGTAATCTCGACGTCGTTGAACGGCGCAGGACGTTTGTGGAAGGCCTGAAGCACCCACTTTCCAACGGGGAGCGCGCGGTTCTCGGTGGTCTTTTGCGTCGCGGACTTCGGTTGGTAATCGTAAACGCGCTCGCCTTGCGGCTCGACAGCTTTCAAGCGCCGGGTGAATCCACTCCAACCGACCTCGTGCATGCTGAGGTTTAACATCACGGATGCGTCTTTCTCTCCAACGCTGCCTGATTCGGATTGAATCGTGGAACCGGTGTTCCGGACTTCGAAAGTCGTTTGGGGCACGGCGGGTAAATTGAAAGGCGAACTGTACGGCTGCGGTGGACCATGGAAGCCGCTGATGATTTTCCGCACACGAGCTGTTGCAATTCGCAGCTCTCGCTGCCTCGTGGCCGTATCCATGAGAGCCAAAACCCGTCCCGGCGGTTCAAACTCAGTCGGATACCGAAATTCAATTATATTCTCCTGCACGTTCTGCTGATTTGGCACAGATGGAAGACTCGCGCACAGCGACAGCGTGGCTTTGCTGTCGCGCATCATGGCGTTCAGCACCTCCGACGGATCCCTCTTTTCCCTCGTTATTGCGATTCTTGCGCGCGTACCGTCTTCGACTGTGAGCCGATAGCGCCGCACATCCATCCTGCTGGATTGCTTGACCTCGTTTCCACCCTCTGACGACGCAGAAACCCCGATTTGCGCGGTCTTCATGGTGACAATTTGCAATTCCATTTGTCCCGGCACATCGGCGGCAACGAAGGAGCCTGTCAGGTGAGGCAGTCCACTCTTCATCACAACATCCGCGCTGCTCCGAAGGACGAGAAAATTCGGCTGCTCGACATAGTATTTGAGCCCGTCAGCGCGCACTCCGTACTCGTAGCGAAGGTCCCCCAGATGGCGAACATGCACGCAAGCTACCCGGCCCGAGAGAATCAGCCCATCCGCAGCAACCTCCATTTCATACTGGAGTGCAGTGCCTGTGTTTCTGACATCCATAACCGTGCGCACAGCAGGAATCGCCAATCCGCTGGTCGCCTGCGGTGCGAACTGCGGATTCGGCGCTTCAAATTCCGTGGGATACCGGTGTTCCTCGATATGCTCGATAGTCTGCAGCACCCCGCTCACGCCTTTCCCGAAAACCTCTGTCACGACCGTCGCCTCGCCCTTTTGAAGCAGCCGAGCGAGGGTATTCATCGCATCTGGTGTTGTGCGTTCTTCTGAGAATTGCTCCACGATTTCGACTCCTGCGCGCACCGGCACTCGTACGATACGAAACTCCGTGGCCACGTTCCACTCGGCCAGCACGCGACTGCACAGCAGCATCGCGACGAAGATCAGCGTTCTGGAAATGCGCGCGCTCATTTCGCAGTTGGCGTCGTCCACGCGCGGAGGACGAAGATTTCCGTCTCCGCTGGTTTCTCGGGCACGGCGTACGTGCCAAGCAGCGTGCGCGACCCTTTGGGTATCGCGAGTTCACTTGTGCCACGATTTGCGGCGAACCGCGGCTCCTTGATGGTCACTTTTGAGTTATCCGGCAGCCGCGCGGCCTCGAATTCCTTCCATCCAAGGAAGCGCACATGGGAATGATCCAGCTTCAAGCGAATCACGCTTCCATCCGCGCTCGCAGTCGCTTCCGAGGAAAAAAGCACGCCGACATCGCGCTTTTCAAAGCTCGATGGATTCACAGCGACTGCGGGCACTTTGCCGCCGCCGATCGGCTCCGGTTGATCCCATTCCGTCGCGTAGCTCAATTCTTCGACCTGCTTCGCTTCCGCCTTGGTGCCACTATCGCTCTTGGTAGCAAGCCTTGCTTCCAAGCGCGCAGTCCCCTTCTCCACGAGCTGCTCGACCTTCGCAAAAGCCGCTTCGATTTTCGCATCGTCGCGGAGGTCCGGCAGCAGATTCGCAGCCTCCATTTTCGGCAAGACGACCACGGTCAGCTCCGTATGAACGTTCCAGTTCGCACGCGCGCAAAACACGCCAAGCAAGAAAGTAGCGATGAACTGGATGGCGAACTTCATGGAGCGATATGACGCGCGAACTGCAGGATGAATTCAACCTTTGACTCATGAATTTGCCGTGCCTCGCGAACGCCGCAGAATATCCTCTACAATTCCGTCGTGACGCAGGTGGTAAGGGAGTCAAATTCTTCGCCCGAAATATGCGCATCCTTTTTCCACTGCTCGCCGTCGCCACCCTGGCTCAAGCGGAGCCTCTCTCTCCAGAGTTGGCGCTGCTCAGTGCCGAAGCGCGCGGTGTCCTCGCGCACAACTGCACAAAATGCCACGGCCAGCATAAACAGAAAGGCGGTCTCCGTCTGGATCTCCGCGATGCGGCGATGAAGGGCGGCGAGAGCGGGGCCGCCATCAAGGCCGGCAAACCGGACGAAAGCGAACTGCTCCGCCGCGTGATGCTGCCGAAGGACGACGACGAAATCATGCCGCCGGAGAAGGGGCCGCTCGATCCGAAAGACGCCGCGACTTTGAGAAAATGGATCGCCGCAGGCGCGCCGTGGCCGGAAGGCGAAACCGCTGGAATTGTTTTTCAGCGCGCTCCGATTGCACCGCGCACGCCGCCATTTCCGGCGGGAACCGAGAACCTGGAGAACCCGGTCGATAAGTTCGTGGACGCCTACTTCCGCGAGAAACAAATCGCATGGCCGGCAATCGTGGACGACCGCACGTTCCTCCGCCGCGCGTCGCTCGATGTGATCGGCCTTCTTCCCGACTGGCGGGAAGTCGCGGCATTCGACGGCAATCGCGCGAAAGCCGTGGATGCACTGCTGGCGCGCAAGCAGGACTACGCCGCACACTGGCTCACGTTTTGGAACGATGCTCTCCGCAACGATTACAGCGGCGTCGGCTACATCGATGGCGGTCGCTCGCAAATCTCGCAATGGCTGCATCGCGCACTCTCGACCGACATGCCTTACGATCAGTTTGTGCGCGAACTCGTGACGCAGGTTCCGGGTGCGGAGGGATTCATCAAGGGCATCAAATGGCGCGGTGATGTCAGCGCCGGACAACGGGTGGAATTACAGGCTGCCGAGGGAATCGGCCAGGTGTTTCTCGGCGTAAACGTGAAATGCGCATCGTGCCACGACAGCTTCATCTCAGACTACACGCTGAAGGATTCCCACGCGCTAGCCGCGGTGTTTTCCGACAAGCCGCTCGATATGTTCCGCTGCGACAAGCCAACGGGAGAAAAGGCGGCGGCAGCGTTTTTCTGGCCGGAGCTCGGCAGCATCAAAGCCGACGCACCAAAAGCCGAGAAGCGCGCGCAGCTCGCGGCGATTCTCACGAAAAAGGAAAACGGCCGTCTTGCGCGGGTGATGGTGAACCGCCTGTGGACCGCGTGCTTTGGCCGTGGTTTGTGCGAGCCCGTGGACGCTTTGGACAATCCGCCATGGAGTCGCGACCTGCTCGACTGGCTGGCGGCGGATTTTGCGGCAAATGGATACCGCGTCACGCGAACCCTCAAACTCATCCTCACGTCGCGCGCCTACCAGCTCCACGCCGTGGAAATCGAAAACGCGGACGATCTCGCGAAGTCGTCGTTTGTATTCCGCGGACCGGTGGTGCGACGCCTCAGCGCAGAGCAGTTCACCGATGCACTGAGCCGGATTGCAGCGCCGCTTTACCGCAAGCGCGCTTTCATCCCGGGCGACAAGGGCGGTGCGGCCTTTGCAGCAGGCGCGCAGTGGATTTGGCACGATGAAGCCGATGGAAACATCAACGCCTTCCCGCAGGGGAAACGGTATTTCCGTGCTGCGGTGGAATTCCCGAAAGGCCGCAAACCGAGACTCGCACGCGTGGTCGGCACCGCGGACAACACGCTTGTTTGCTTCGTCAACGGACGGCAGGTGCTGGACAACAAGGATTGGGACAAAGCTTCCGACGCCGATGCAACCGAAGCCGTCGCCGGCGCAACGGGAATCACCGTGGCCGTGGAAGCCGACAACATCGCGCCCGGCGCCGCGGGCTTGCGACTGGCGATTGCCGTTTGGTTTGAGGGAACGAAGACGCCGCTCGTGCTGGCGACCGGCCCGGGATGGCGAAGCATCGACAAGGCACCAAGAGGCTGGGAAGCCCTGGATTTGGACGATTCACAATGGACTCCCGCAATCACGCTCGGACCCGAGGGGCTTCCGTGGGGCGGCGTCAACGGGTTTACATTGAATGAGCAAAGCGGCCTCGTCCGCGCTGCGTTTGTCGATAATGATCCGCTGCAAGCGGTGATGGGGCGCCCCATCCGGGATCAGATCAACATGAGCCGCCCCACGCAGGCGACGCTGCTGCAAGCACTCACATTCACGAATGGCAAAACCGTCTCGACTCTGCTCGATAAGGCCGGGGCGCAGTGGACGACGAGATTCCCGGATGCTAAAGCGCGCCTGACCGCGATTTATCAGGCGGCCCTGCTCCGCGAACCGCGCGAAGACGAATTCGCTTTCGCCGCCGCGGCGCCTGCCGATCTGCTGTGGTCGGTCCTGCTGCTTCCTGAATTTCAACTCATCCGCTAAAACAGATTCATGAACACACGCCGCGTATTTCTTCAGCAACTCTCCGCCGCATCACTCGCCGCGATGACAACCGCTGCGCCACGGCGGATGTTTGCCGCATCGGAAAAACCAAAGGCGACCGCCGATACGGTCATCCTGCTCTGGATGGCAGGAGGCATGGCGCACACCGAGACATTTGATCCGAAGCGCTACACGCCATTTGCGGTCGATATCGAGACGAGCAGCGTTCTCTCGACCTTCGAGTCCAAGCCAACCGCGCTCGATGGCATCCATTTTTCCGACGGCCTGCAGGAGATCGGCAGCGTGATGGATCGCGGGACACTTATCCGCTCGCACGTCGTCGCAGACATGGGACGCATCCTGCATTCGCGGCATCAGTATCACTGGCACACATGCTACGAGCCGCCCCAAAGCGTCGCCGCACCGCACCTCGGCGCATGGATCGCCAAGGAACTCGGACCGAAGAATCCTGTCATTCCGCCATTCATCGTCATCGGGCAGCGTTTTGATCGCGGAGAAAAAGAGGAGCTCAAGGCAGCGCACACCGCCGGATTTCTCGGCAGCGAATACGGGCCATTCATCGTGGAGGAACCAACCGCCGCGCTTGATACCGTGCGCCCGCCGGCCGGGATGACGCCGGAGCGATTTGAAGCGCGGCAGGCACTTTACCGCGAGATGCTGAAAAAGAGCGGCGTCGTATCGAAGTCGATCGACTACCAGCAGGAATCGCTGCTTCGCTCAATGGAGCAGGCCTATGCGTTGCTCCGCTCGCCGCAGGCCGCGGCGTTTGATTTGGCCAAGGAGAAAAAGGAATCCTACGACGCATACAACACCGGGCGCTTCGGCCTCGGCTGCCTCCTCGCGCGGCGTCTCACGGAAGCAGGCGCGCGCTTTATCGAGGTCACTTCGGAATACATTCCGTTCGAGTATTGGGACACGCACAAGAACGGCCACGACACCCTGGTGAAGATGAAGGAGCAGATCGACCGCCCCATCGCGCAACTCGTCCGCGATCTCGATGAACGCGGGTTGCTCGACCGGACCATGATCATTCTCGCCAGCGAATTCAGCCGCGATGCGATGCTCGAAGGCGCTGCCGAAAATCCTGCGGAGCAAGGCCAGGATCAAAAGAAACTGCCGGACCGCATGAAGGAGAAGCAGCACTACGGAATGCACCGTCACTTCACCGGCGCGGGCTCGGTGCTTATGTTTGGCGGCGGTGTGAAGCGCGGCTACGTGCACGGAAAGACCGCGGACGAGCGGCCGTGCAAGGCCATCGAAAAACCGGTGACCATCGGAAACATTCACCAGACGATGTATCACGCGCTCGGGATCAGCGCCGAGACTCACTACGAAATCGAAGGCCGCCCGTTCTACACCACGCCGGATGGCAAATCGCCGCACGTGCCGGAGCTGCTCGCCCGCGGGTGAAGCGACTTAATCTCCGAATCCCACCCACTTTTGCGCGAGCAGCGGAATCGACGCGATGCCGGCGAAAAGAAACGCGCCCGCGACAAAGCGCCGTTTGCGCAGCAGCCGGATCCACGCGAGCACCGGCGGCACGAGCAGTGGAGCCCAGAATGCCGACGGCCATTGCGTGAGCATCACACCGAGACTCGCCATCCCCAGACACACGAGCCCCGCGGAGAGCGATTTCTCGCCGAGATTGTAGCGCAGACGCATCCAGCTCCATCGCATGATCGCGGGAAACTCCGGAGCCGGCGGCGTTCCGTCCGGCGGCGGCACGCCGGGGTCGAGCGCCTCGGCGAGCGGCAGCCAGTTTGAGTTCCCGGCGATTTGCACGAAGTCTCCGCGCGTGAGCTGGTGCGCGTGAGCCATGCGGGCAATCGTGCGAATCGAAAGCGGACCCATAATCGCGCCCGTCCGCAGAATGTAGTAAAACGCCTCGCGCTCCGTTTCGTCGGGCGGTGTTACGATTTCCGAAGGGTTCGGGATAAAGACCGGCGCTGGAATGTCGGGATCCATCAAATTCAAGTCGCGAATCTGCGCACGAACCAGCCGATGTCCACTGAATTGCCGCTATTTGGCAAAAAGCGCGTAGCGCTGTCCGGGAAGCGGCTTTGCAAGGCGTTTCAATTCGAGCTTCAGCAGCGTCGTGCTCACTTTATACGCCGGCAGGCGCGTGGCTGCGCACAATTCATCGAGCGACAGCTCGCCCACCTGCAATGCATTCAGCAAAAGTGTTTCGTCCTGCGTAAGGCTCGGCTGCGCGTGCACGGCGAGCTCGGCCTGGACAGGACGCCCGGCATCCTCGCGGCGCGGCTGGCGGGTCGTGCGGCGGTCACTGAGTTCCTCCAGAACGTCCTCGGCACCGGTGATCAATTTCGCGCCGGTCTGGATCAGCCTATTGGAACCCGCGCTCGTCGGACGATCAATCGGCCCCGGGACAGCAAACACGCTGCGCCCCTGCTCCATCGCCTGATTCGCCGTAATCAGCGCGCCACTGTTCAGCCCCGCTTCCACCACCACCAGCCCGCGGGACCAGCCTGCGACGATTCGATTCCGATACGGAAACGTCTGCCGATCCGCCGGTCGCGCCATCGGATACTCGCTAATCACCGCGCCGCTCTCCGCGATCTTCTCCGCGAGCCCGCGATTCTCCGGCGGGTAAAGCTTTTCGAGCCCGCTGCCGATCACCGCAATCGTGCGCCCTTTCGCAGCCAGCGCGCCCTGATGCGCCGCCGTATCGATCCCGCGCGCCAGACCGCTCACCACGGTGTAACCCGCATACGCAAACTGAAAGCCGAGCTTCCTCGCGCACTCCGTTCCGTAGTGCGTCACATTTCGCGAACCCACCACGCCGATCGCATGCGCATCCGTCACTCGCAAATCCCCCCACACATACAAAACAAACGGCGGATTCACGATGCCCCGAAGCGTCTCCGGATACTCCGGCGAGCTCCACGTGATGACCCGCGCCCCGAAATCCGCGATCCGTTTCAGCTCCCCCGCCAGATCCACACTCTCCTCCCACCCCGCAATCGCCGCAGCCGTATCCGGCCCGATGCCATTCACCGAAGCGAGCGCGTTCTTCCCCGACTGCAAAATAATCTCCGGACTCCCGAGCGCCACCAACAGCGCACGAAGCCGGATTGGGCCGAGTCCGGGGACCATGTTCAGCGCGATGCATGCTTCGATTTCAGTCACGCGCGGCTTGTAGAGCATTCCCGCGCAAAGGTCCATCGGCCTTCACCGCATGCCGGGCAAAAAACCACGCGGCCAGATCCGATGACACATCACGAAATCCACCATCCGCGGGGAGACCCCCGACGTGTCGCTTTCACGACTCGGCTGCACGATTTGAAAAATACCCTGCTAAAGCATCCACCTGTCCTGACGCGGAATCCCATGGCTCCGGCGCTGCATTCGTTCTTCCTGAAATCGAATCATGGCTCAAAAGTTTGCCATCAAGCACATCAAACATCACCCCCACCCTGCCCGTCAATGCATCCAGTTCATCAGGCATTATATTCATCCGAAACGACAGCGCTTTTACAGGTTCGATTGCCTTACTAGCCTCATCCGATACTGCATCTATTGATTCGGCTGCTGTATGTACTATCTTTTTTTGCCTCCGGATTCCGTTGTTACACTGATAGACTCAATTCTTTTGCTTCTATCTTCTGTGTTTCTGTTTACATCCTCTGTTGCTACGCTTCTATCGTCAGTCTTGCCGTCTTTTGCCTCCGTGTGCCTGCTATCATACGCGGTGTCTCCGTCGCCCGATTCAGTTTGTGTTGCTCTCGATTTCATGCTTACGTCTTTGGATTGAACTGTTTCTTCAACGGCTGAGATGGCTGAACTGAAGGAACCACTCTTTTACCTGATGAATGCGATGACTCACACAACGGAGGTGCTTTGCGTATGACTGGATCCACTGATTCTACCGTTCGAGGCAGCAGTGCCGTGTCCGGAACCAGCAGTCCTGCCTTCCTGGAGCCACCGATGCCGCTAAGCAAGCTTTGCTCCGTCCTGGGCGAGATGACGCGGTGGAAGATTTTGCGCGAGCTGGCGAAAGGTGAGCCGCTTCCGGTGAAAGAACTGGCGCGGCGGACGGGCCGGTCGTCGGATGTCGCGCAAAAGCATCTGGCGATGCTCAAGGAGGCGAAGATCGTCGTTCAGGGTTATGGCCGCCTGTATAAACTCGCGCCCGGAATTCAGCCGGAACCGGGGGCGGCGGTGCTGGATTTGGGGCACTGTGTGTTGCGTCTGGATTTGCCGGAGTAAGAGCGGGCGGGAGGTTCTCCCGAGACGGGAAAGCCCGATGAAGCGACAAACCGCAAGCGACCCGAGTTTTGAGCGTGAATCCCACCGCCGTGCCGTGGAATGCTGCGCACCATGATTCATGGTTTCAAAGAATGGACGTTGATTTGCGATGCGCTCGGCACCGGTGCGCAGAGCCTCATTATCCGAAAAGGCGGCATCGCCGAGGGTCGCGCAGGCTTTCGATTTCAGCACGATGATTTCCTGCTTTTTCCCACCCTGTTTCACGAACAGGTGGCGAAGCTCAAACTCCCACCCGAAACTCCCCTGCCCGCGCCGCGCGAGGACGGAAGTCATGCCGTGCAATTCCGCGTCCGCGTGGAATGGACGCGTGATGTTTCGGACTGGGCGGTGGTGGAGAAACTCGCGCCGTTTCACCTTTGGCAGGATTCCGAGTTGCGCAAACGCTTCCACTACGAGGAGGAAAAGGGTCGCACGGGATTGAGCGTGGCATTCGTGCGGGTTCGCAGGCTCTCGCAGCCGTTCATTTTCCCGGATTCGCCGAAATACGGCGGATGCCGTTCGTGGATTCAGCTCCCCGATTTGCCGGCCGAGATTACCGAGGCTCCCGTCCTCGACGACGCCACAAACGCATCCCGCGAGCGCGAGATACTCGCGGTACTGAGCTGAGTTGCCGCCGGTTTAAACCAGCCGGAATCGCGCGAGGTCCTGCGTGTCGATCATCCCGATGGGACGGTTCGCTGAATCGACGACGACAAGGTCATCGATGCGATGTTTCTCGAGAATATGCAGCACCTCCACGGCGAGGCTGCCGGCCCCGATGGTGATCGGCTTTTTCGTGAGGAAGGGCTCGACCACGAGATCCAGAAGGTCCGGGTGCGTCGCCAGTCGCCGGGCGAAGTCACCTTGCGTGAAGATTCCCGCCAGCGTGCTGTCACCCGCGAGTGCCACGGCGCATCCGGCACGGCGTTTCGCGATTTCCAGGAGCACCTCGCGGACAATCATTTCCGGACGCACGAGCGCCATTTGCTCGGTGGGCCGCATGATTTGTTCGACGGTGAGCAGAAGCGTGCGCCCGAGTTTTCCACCGGGATGAAAGCGTGCGAAATCCTCGCGGGTGAATCCCCTCGCCTCCAGCAGCGCCATGGCGAGCGCATCTCCGAGAATGAGCATCGCCGTCGTGCTCGCAGTCGGCGCGAGTTCCAGCGGACACGCCTCGCGCGCAACTCCGGAGTTCAGATGAATGTGAGCGCTGCGCCCGAGGAACGAAGCGGGATTCCCCGTGATTGAAATAATCTTCACGTCACCGCGCGCGAGCGCTGGAAATACGGACACAAGCTCGTCCGTCTCGCCGCTATTGCTGAGGAACAGAACGACATCACCATCACTCACGATTCCCAGATCGCCGTGGAGCGCATTCATCGCATCGAGCATCACAGCCGGAGTTCCCGTGCTGGTGAGCGTAGCGGCGATTTTTCCACCAATGAGCCCGCTTTTTCCGACCCCCACCACAACGACTTTCCCCCTGCGCGCAGCAGCATCCCGAATGGCTTCCACGGCGGCAGCGAAGGATTCATCGAGCCTCTCGCCCACCACCCGGGCCTCGGCGAGTTCGAGTTCAAACACGCGGCGTCCGCGTGCAATATGTTCGGATGTAGCTTGCGATGGCATCGTCGCTCCGACGATAAGCAAGCCGAGCAAGATGTCGAAAGCCGAATTCTCATCCCGATGAATCCAGTCGTCGCGAGCTACATCGTCACGTTTCTGAAACCGGAGATGCTTCACGTGTACCGGCAGGTCACCGCGCTCCGGCGCTGGAAGAACGTCGTGTTCTGCAAGAAGCGGGAGAACCACGAGCGATTTCCGTTTCCCGATATCCGGCTCGTTCCAAAATCTCCGTTCCATCAACTCCGGCGCTGGTGGCAGAAAAGCGTCCGCGATGAACCAATCACCATTGGCGCTTCGGAATCGCGACGACTCCTCGCGGAGATAGCGGCATCCGGCGCGAAGGTTTTGCACGTCTATTTCGGGCACATCGGAGTCCATTTGCTGCCGATGCTTTCAAAGTGTCCGATCCCCGTGATCGTCAGTTTTCACGGAGCAGACGCGCAGGTGGACCTCGATCGCCCGAAACACGCCGCGGCGACGCGAGAGATGATTTCCATCGCACGACTCATTCTGGTGCGAAGCGAAAGCATCGGCGCCCGTTTGCGCGAAATGGGCTGTCCGCCGGAAAAAATCCGTATCCACCGAACCGGGATTCCGCTCGAGCGAATCGCATACCGGCAACGAACGGCCCCGCCCGACGGAGCGTGGAAATGCCTGCAGGCATGCCGGCTCATTGAGAAAAAGGGACTCGAAACGACCCTGCGTGCGTTTGCTGAATTTCACAGACACTATCCCGCCGCGACGCTCACCATTGCAGGCGAAGGCCCGATGCGGGAGCGAATCCACACCCTCGCCGCGGAGTTGGGAATTGCTTCAGAGATTTGCACACCGGGCTTTCTCACGCAGGAAATGCTCGGCGCGCTGCTCGCGGAATCGCATTTATTTCTCCACCCGAGCGAACTCGGGCACGACGGCGATCAGGAGGGCGTTCCAAATTCCATGCTGGAAGCCATGGCTGCGGGAATCCCGCCGCTCGCGACATTTCACGGCGGTATTCCTGAAGCGGTGGAAAACGGTATAAGCGGGCTTCTTGTCGCCGAACGCGATTCTGCCGGGCTCGCGGAAGCAATGCTCACGCTGGCCTCCGATCCGTCGCGATACGCCGCAATGAGCGCCGCCGCGAGAACGCGTGTGGCGACGCAATTCGATATCACTGCGACCGTCCGGGCTCTGGAAGAGTTTTACGACGAAGCCGCCGGACTCACGACATAAGCTTCGGCGGACGCGGCGGCGGAAGTCGCGTCGCCTCGCCGTGGATCGCGATGATCTGCTGGTGGATTGTCGATTGCTCCCCCAGCGAAAGCCCCGGCGTCCGCAATCGAGCCTCCAGTGCCTGTCGTCGCTTCGTGATGTCGCGACGCTCCAATTCGTGCCAGCAATCCTCAGCGACCACCTTTGCTTCCGCCGGAAGCGGACGCGACATGACCGGCGCGAGCGCAGCCTCCTCGTTCGCAGACAGAGACGATGTGAATGCAGTGACTGACGCCGGATCGTCCGCACGGAACTCGGCACCGAGCACCTTCGCAAGCAGCGCGGATCCCGGCGAGCCGTCATCCAGAACGCGGTCCCATCCCTGTGCCTGCAACCACATCCGCGAGACCGGATGCCTGAGAGCGAGCAGCAACAGCAACTGCTGCCCCTCATCCATTACGATCGGCTCGACCGTTCGGGAATCGAGTTCACCGTCTTCGCTCGTAGACTGAAACTCAGACTTCTTCTTAAGCATTGCCCGCAGCTCCGGCGTACCGACTTCCAGTCGCGTCGCCGCATTGCTCAAAACAGCCTCCAACGTCACAGCATCGGGAATCAGGCTGATGAAATCGGCCAGCTTTCTGGCTGCGGCAACTTTTCCGCGTGGCGAGTTGAAGTCGGGACGTTGCGCCTGACGCGCGATCTGAAAATCGAAGAAGTCCTTCGATTTCGCGATCTGCGCCGCGAAAGCCTCGCCGCCGTACTTTTGAATGAGTGAATCCGGATCTTCGCCCTCAGGCATCTCGGCAATTCGGACGAGAAGATTCTCGCTCAGAAGTTGCGGCAGCGAACGCTCCGCGGCCTTGTCTCCCGCGGCATCGGAATCAAAGCAGAGCACAACCTCATCGACGTAGCGCTTCAGAATACGCGCCTGTCGTTCCGTGAATGCCGTTCCCTGCGGAGCGATCACGTTTTGCACGCCGTTCTCAAACGCCGTAATCAAGTCGATCTGCCCCTCGCAAACGATCGCCTGCTTCTTCTCGATCAGAGCCCGCTTTGATTTATGCAGGCCGAAAAGCACCGCGCCCTTTGTGAACAATGGCGTCTCCGGAGAGTTGACGTATTTCGCAGGACTCTGCTCCGCAAAGAGCACACGTCCGCTGAATGCAATCACCTCGCCGGTGTCATTGCAGATCGGGAACATCACGCGTCCGCGAAACCGATCGAAAATGCGCGCGCCATCCTCCGAGCCTGAAAACAAACCGCTCTCGGATAGTTCATCATGCGTATAGCCGGCGGACTCCGCGTGCCGGAGGAGTCCGTCCCACGAGTCGGGCGCAAACCCGATTTTCCACGCCTTCGCCACATCAGCCGAAAGCCCGCGCTTTTTTAGATACTCCCGCGCATCGCCCGCCGATTTGCCGCGCATGAGCTGCATGTGAAAAAAATCCGCGGCCTCCGCGTGCAACGCGAGCAGACGGCGCCGCATATCCACGCGTGCCATATCCTCCGCACTCATCTGCGCCTCGGGGATTTGAATTCCTGCTCGTTCCGCGAGCTTCCGCACCGCGGCAGGAAACTCGATGTGCTCGTAGTCCATCACAAATCGGAACACCGAACCGCCCGCTCCACAGCCGAAGCATTTGAAAATCTGACGCTGTTGATTGACCGTGAATGACGGCGTACGCTCACGGTGAAACGGGCAGAGTGCCTTGTACATCACGCCCATTCGCTTGAGCGGAAAATACGAGCCGATGACCTCAACGATGTCGTTCGCGGCCGCGACCTGCTCTACGATCTCGTTCGGAATTCCCGCCACGTTTGGACGTCCTCCTAGCGCAGCGCCCGCAATGCGGCCACAGCACGATCGCGTTTTGCGCAAACATCCGCCGCGCAATCCGAACTAACCTGCAAATCGCGAATCAGCCCGTTGTCGAGGCGGTAGACCCAACCGTGCACCGTCAAATCCTGCCCGGCCTCCCACGCCTGTTGCACGATGGTCGTCTCGCAAACATTTGCCACCTGCTCGATGACATTGAGTTCGCAGAGTCGGTCGTGCCGATCCTTCTCGGCGAACGTCTCCAGCAACTCCGCGTGCTTGTTTCTGACGTCCTGAATGTGACGCAGCCAGTTGTCTATCAGGCCGAGTCTCCGATTCGTAAGAGCCGCGAGCACGCCGCCGCAGCCGTAATGCCCAACGACGAGAATGTGTCTGACTTTCAACACTTCGACTGCGAACTGCATGACGGAGAGACAGTTCAAATCGGTATGTACCACCACGTTCGCGACATTGCGGTGGACGAATACCTCACCCGGAAGCAGACCTGTAATCTGGTTCGCAGGCACCCGAGAATCGGAACAGCCAATCCACAAATACTCCGGCGCCTGAACGCCTTTGAGCCGATCAAAAAAGTCCGGCTCCCGAGCATGCATAGCCTCGGACCATGCGCGATTGTTCGCAAGTAGGTGGTTTAAATCGGACATTGCCAGCGTTTATAGCGGAGCGCGGTTCCGGCGCAAGCAGCCCTGTTGCGTAAAGTCAGCCGCGTATGACTGACGACTTTTACCGTGCCCACCGATGGGCGGTTGCAACGGTGCAGGCAATTTCCGCAGCTAATTCCGATGGCGCACGCAGCTTGTAATCGGCAACCCAATCGACGAACTACCAGCACCGTGAAACCGCTATTCTTCCTCGCCGCAATTTCCACCGCCGCAAACGCTGCAGACGCGCCGATTCCCGCGCGTCCGGAATACAATCGCGATGTGCGACCCATTTTGGCGGATGCATGCTTTCGCTGCCACGGCTTCGACAAGGCGACGCGGAAAGCGGACCTTCGTCTTGATGTCCGCGAATCCGCCATCGGGGACCACGACGGAATCCGCGCGATTGTCCCCGGCAAAGTCGAGGAGAGCGAACTTTGGAAACGCCTGCATTCGAAGGACGAGGACGAAGTCATGCCCCCGCCGGATGCCCATCGGCAGCTCACCGCTCGGGACAAGGCGGTCCTAAAGAAATGGATCGAACAAGGTGCCGAATATCAGGCGCACTTCGCTTACATTCCTCCGGCTAAACCTGCGGTTCCAAAAGTGGACATGGGGCCGTGGAAATCCGGTAACCCCGTGGATTCCTTCATTCGCTCTCGCCATTTGGAGGCCGGGCTGGCCCCGGCAAAGGAAGCCGATCGCATCACGCTTGCGAGACGGCTCAGCCTCGATCTTACCGGACTCCCGCCAAAGGCAGAGGAGATCGATGCGTTCGTGAATGACAGTTCTCCAGATGCATACGGGAAACTCGTGGATCGCCTTCTCAGTTCCCCGCATTTCGGTGAACGCATGGCGGTGTGGTGGCTTGATTTGGTGCGTTTCGCCGACACGATCGGATACCATTCCGATAACCCGAAGAACGTCTGGCCGTATCGCGACTACGTCATCCGCGCGTTCAACGAAAACAAGCGCTTTGACCGGTTCACCATCGAGCAACTTGCCGGCGATTTGCTTCCCGATGCCACTCAGGAAACCCGGGTCGCCAGCGCCTACAACCGGCTTATTCTCTCCACCGAGGAAGGCGGCGCGCAGCCGAAGCAATACGAGGCGAAATACCTCGTGGATCGTGTAAAGAGCATCGGCACGACATGGCTCGCGCAAACATTCATGTGCGCAGAGTGCCACGACCATAAGTTCGATCCCGTCACTACACGCGACTTCTATTCGATCGGCGCGTTTTTCGCGGACATTCAGGAACCATCGGTCGGGAAACAGGAACCCGGAATGATCGTCGCCGCACCCGAGCAGGAGGCGAAACTCGCTGCGCTCGACAAAAGCGCTGCTGGTTTTCGCGCTCAACTTGACGCCCCAAATCCCGACCTCGATGCGAAACAGGCGCAGTGGGAGAAGGAAAATGCGAATGGTCAGCCGGACGTTGCATGGACGGTCGTCCGCCCGTCCGCCGTCACTTCGGAAAAAGGAAGCCCGATTGTTCTCCGCGACGACAACACGATGAAAGTCGATGGCCCGGCGACACCCGAGACAGACACTTACAGGATTTCGCTTCAGCTTCCTGCCGGCGCAACAGGCGTGAAGCTCGACGCTCTCCCGAGCGGATCCCTGCCCGGCGGCGGTCCCGGTCGCGCGGGCAACGGTAATTTTGTCATCACCGAATTCTCGATCGCGCACGATAAGAAGTCGCTCAAGATCTCGAATGCGACCGCCACTTTCGACCAGCCCGGATTCCCCGTGAAGGCGGCAATCGATGGAAAGAACCAGCCGCAGAAGGGCTGGGCGGTCATGGGAAATCCCGTGAAAGAGGCGTCGGCTTATTTTGAACTCGCCGAATCCCCGGCCGCACCCGCCGATGTGATCGTAACGATCAGCCAGATCCACGGCACACATCATACGCTCGGAAAATTCCGCATTTCCGCAACTGCGGCTCCACGTCCAGTTCGTGCACCCAACTCGGCTCTCCCGCCCGACGTTCTTGCTGCCCTCAAAACGGCACCCGAGGCGCGGAACCCGGAGCAGAAGAAGAAGCTGACGGCGCACTTCCGCTCCATTGCGCCGGAACTCGCCGGCCTCCGGAACAGTATCGCACAGGCGGAAAAGGAACGGACCGAACTGGAAAAATCCCTGCCCCGTGTGCTGGTGAGCAACAAGAATGCATCACGCACCGTGCGCATTCTCCCACGAGGAGACTGGCAGAACGAAAATGGCGACGTCGTACAGCCGGCGACTCCGCGCTTTCTTCCGGCTGTTATGGAGAGCA
Source organism: Verrucomicrobiaceae bacterium (assembly GCA_005791535.1). Classification (GTDB taxonomy): domain Bacteria; phylum Verrucomicrobiota; class Verrucomicrobiia; order Chthoniobacterales; family Chthoniobacteraceae; genus SXWH01. The sequence continues at coordinate 35,568 of SXWH01000115.1, forward strand.
CGCCGGAGAAGCGCCTGACGCGCCTCGACCTCGCGCAGTGGCTTGTGAAACGGGAGAATCCCCTCACCGCCCGCGTTTTCGTGAACCGGCTTTGGAAACAGTTCTACGGAACGGGACTCAGCCGCACCCTTGAGGACATGGGAACGCAATCGGAAATTCCATCGCATCCGGCGCTTCTCGACTGGCTGGCCGTCGAGTTCATGGACCGCGGATGGGACGTAAAATCCATGGTTCGCCTTCTCGTGACGAGTGACGCCTACCGCCAATCGTCCATCGCTTCGAAGGAATCGATCACACGCGATCCGCAGAACCGTGAACTCGCCCGGCAGACGCGATGGAGGCTCGATGCGGAATTCGTGCGCGACAACGCGCTCAGGATTTCGGGTTTGCTCGTGGATAAAATCGGCGGCCCAAGTGTGAAGCCCTACCAACCGGCGGGCTACTGGGAGAATCTCAATTTCCCGACGCGCGAGTGGCAGAATGACACAAACGAAAACCAGTGGCGGCGTGGGTTGTACATTTGGTGGCAGCGCAGCTACGTCCATCCGGCGATGCTCGCCTTCGACGCGCCAACCCGTGAGGAATGCAGCGCGGACCGCGTCCGTTCGAATATTCCGCAGCAAGCGCTCGTGTTGCTCAATGATCCGCAATTTGTGGAAGCCGCCCGCGCGTTCGCCGGTCGCATGCTGAAAGAGGGCGGCTCCAATCCCGCGGAGCGGATCGCATGGGCTTGGAAGACCGCCACAAATCGCAATGCAACGCCCGAGGAAATCGCGGTACTGTCGGGCTTGCTGTGGCGACATCAGCAGGCATTTGAAAAGGACGCGAAATCGCCGGAAACATTTCTCACGATCGGACTGAAGCCTGCGGATCAAGGCATCACAAAAGCAGAACTGGCAGCCTACACGTCAGTCGCTCGAGCCATTCTCAATCTCCACGAAACGGTAACACGTCCTTAACCGCAGACCGGACAATCGCTTCTTCTGTGCACTGACATTCGGCGGTAGCGATGGCTTCCGATATCGCCGCGAAGCATGACGCCGGAGAGAGTCTCCCCGAAACCGGAAATCACCTTGATCGCCTCCATCGCAGCAATGCATCCCACGGTGCCCGCGACCGCGCCAAAAACCGGAAAGCGTCGTTTCCACCACGCGGGATTTTCGGGGTAGATGCACGCAAGGCACGGCGTGCTGCCGGGGATGATTGTCGTGACCGTGAACTCCATCGCGAACATCGCGGCTTCGATCAATGGCCTGCGAGCTTGAACGCACGCACGGTTGAGCGCGAAACGCTCCTGGAAAAGCGGTGCGGCATCGATCACTGCGTCGGCCTCAGCAACAAGACGCCCCGCATTCTCCTCCGACGCATTTTCGCCGATCACAGTGAGCTTCACATTCGGATTCAGCTCACGCAGCCGGCGCGCAGCCGACTCGACGCGCGGCTTGCCCACGTGGTCCGTTGTCATCAACAGCTGACGGTTCAAATCGTCGAGCCGCAAATCGCCCGCGTGTGCAAGGATGAGATGCCCGACCCCGGCGGCTGCGAGTTCCAAAGCAGCCGTCCCGCCCACGCCGCCACAGCGCGTGATGAGTACCGTGGCGCGTTTCAGGCGCTCCTGGCCCTCCGCGCCAAATCCGGGAACATCGAGCTGCCACTCGTATCGCGCGAAGTCGTGCGGTGTAAGGCTCATGACACGGGAACAATTTTTCCGTCGCGGAGTTCCATCACCACGTCGGCAAGAGCCTTCGCGTCCTCCCGATGATGCGTTACATGCAGCGTCGTGACGCGCGTTCTTTCACGCACCGCATGAAGGACTCCATGCATTTCGATCCGAGTCGCTTCGTCTAGCGCCGATAGCGGTTCATCCAAGAGCAACACCGACGGCTGGAATGCGAGCGCGCGCCCCAAAGCCACACGCTGGGCCTCGCCACCGCTGAGTCCCGCGGGGTACCGGTCAAGAAGCGGTGCGATTCCCAGCCATCCCGCGAGTTCGTCAATTCGGCCATTCTCCGGAATGCGCCGCACATTGAGTGCAAAGCCGAGATTCTCGCGAACGGTGAGGTGGGAAAAAAGCGCAAGATCCTGCGGCACATAACCGACCATCCTCGCCGCCGGCGGCAGAGCGGAAATCTCCCGTTCATCAAGGCGGATGGAGCCGGACTCGAATGCTCGCAGGCCGCAGATTGCCTCCAGGATCGTCGTCTTCCCACCACCGGATTTCCCCATCAAAACAGCGTAGGCACCGGAGTTCACCCGGAACGAGATATCGTCCAGTCGAAACACTCCCGCACGGATGTGAAGGCCGCTGACTTCGATCATGATCGAATCCCTCCCGAGGAACGAACGAGCATGAGCACGATAATCGCGATGAAAATCATGAGTAATGAAACGGCGACCGCACCTTCCAATCGACCAACGCTCAACTCAAGGAACACGGAACTCGAGAGCACCTCGGTCCTTCCCCTCGTCGTTCCAGCGAAGATTAGAAGCGGCCCAAATTCACCCAGCGAGCGGGCCCACGCGACGGTAAACGCCGCAAGCATGCCTCGGCGTGCCAGCGGGAGCGTAACAAGGCGGAACGCCTGCCATCGTGTGCATCCGAGCGTAAGCGCGACATCATCGACGCGCGACGGAATCTGCTCAAACGTCCCGCGCATCGTGCGAACGGCAAAGGCTGCCGCCACGGAAAACTGGGCAAGGACGACACCCGCCACGGCGAACGTCACACGCAGACCGCGGGCATTCAGCCATTGTTCGAGCGATGTTCCGCCGATTCGGAAATGATTGAAAATGATCAGAAGCGATAACCCAACGACGAGCGGCGGAAGCACGACAGGGATATCCATCAACGCCTCCAGCAGCGCCTTTCCCCGGAAGTTTGTCCGCGCAAGCAAGTATCCGAGCGGGACGGCGACGATCAGAGAGAGCGCGGCCGCCACGAGACACGACCAAAGTGTAAGACGCATCGATGCCTGAATCTCGGGACTCCCCAACGCTGCGGTAAGTTGTCCCGGCGTGGTGTAGGCGACGTTTGCAAGAATCATCAGCACCACAAGCAGCGCGTATGCTCCGCCGATGACAGCGAGTGCGACGTAGAACGACCGTTCGCCCGGCACCGCTTTCATTTCGCCCAATGAAATCCCTGGGACTCGAAGCGCCGCCGCGACTCATCGGTTTTCAGCGCCTCGATCAACCGCCGGGCCGTTTCAGGATACGCGGTCTCACGCGATGGAGCCAACGGTTGAGCAGCAATCGCGCACGGCAAATCCACCGCTATTGCGGACAGCAAATCGCCCGAACCGACTGCGTTGCTGATGTAGGCCACGACAGCGTCGAGCGAACCAGTCCGCAATTGATTCACCAACAAGTCGCCGGTCGGAGCCTGCACCACGACGTTCTTTTGAACCGCATCGTAAGTGCCGTCCTGAATCAGCGTCGTCTTGGTCAAAGCACCGAGCGCGCACTGCTTTTCGTGCCCGACCCCGAGACGGATGCCGGGCTTCGCCAGATCGCGCAGAGACTTGATTCCATGCGGATTCGCCTTCGGAACGAGAATGACCAGCCGGTTTGTCGAAATATCCTCCGAATCGAGAAAGATGTCCTTCACCTCCTTCATGAATGACGTTTCGCATGCGAAGTATGCATCCGGCTTCTCTCCGGTCTTCATCTGCCCGACAAGAATGCCGCAACCGTTATAGACGGTCGTTACCTTCACGCCTTCGCGCTTCTCGAAATCTGCGAGCGTCTTTTCGATCGCCGGCCGAAGCATCGCCCCGGCAAAAAGTTTCAGCTCCGGATTCAGTGCCCAAGCCTCGCGACCGAGCGGCTCATATCCTGTATCTTTCAGAATCTTCGCTCCACGATCTGTCGCCGCGAGGTATCGCGCAAACGCCAGTGCAGTCGTTGGGCTCGCGCTGACTTTCAAAACTCCAGCAGCAACGTTCGCCTTCACGCCCGCCAGTTCCGGTGTGCCTACGATTTCCATCCCCCCGTATTGGGCAACCAGCGGAGCAAACAGGATTCCCGCATCGGCGCTTCCAAGCTTCAGGTCGTTGGCGATCTCGTTCACCGTCGGTTTCATTACAATCGCCTTCTTCGCAAGCTCGCTCCACTGCGCGCCAAGTGCTGCTCGCGCAAGACGTCCGCAGGCAGCAGACTCGGCATCAGGCAGCACGAGCCGGACATCCGGGCGAAGCAGATCGGAAATCGAAGCAACCTTCAGCGGGTTTCCCTTCCTCACCGCGAGCACGACGTCCATTCGGGCGAGCGCAATCGTCTCCGCGACGTCGCCGCGTTGCTTGGCTGTGGCGAGAAATCCATCATCGCCCGGAATAAAAACGTCTCCGCGCTTCGCCGCGGCGATCGTCGCGAGCAATTGCTGCGAACCACCGAACTGCAACTGCACCGGCGTGCCGGTCTCCGCCTCGAACATTCGCGCCACTTCCTCCACGGGCTCCCGCAGTCCAGCCGCACAATGGACGAGCAGCGGCTGCCGGCCCTCCGGTCCGCCGTCACCGCCGGTCAACAGCCACGCGGCGAGCGCGGCAAAAATCACTACCAGCAGAATTGATGGTCCGCGTTTCATATTCCGGCGAGACCTCCCACGATGTTTGCCTCCACCCCGTCGACACCATCAGGCAGCCAAAGTCCGCCAAGCGAATGACTGCCGCACTCGTGAACATACACCGGCATGACTCCGCAATTTGGAACCGCATATCCGTGGATGAACTTGTAAAATCGACGCATCGCCACTTCATCTACAATCGACGGACGGGAAAGCAGAAGCCACGCAACCGCGCTCATAAACTGACCGTGCCCGAATACGTAAATCCGGCGCTCACGTCGCTGCGAAAGGCCGCGCAATGCGCCACGAACGCGATCGACGAATGCCACAAATGATTCCGCATCCGGTTCGGCATGATGCGGGTCGCTTCGTTCCCAATATTCGAGCGACATCGCCCGGCGCTCCTCCTGCGTCGTGCCCACGCATTTGGCGGGATCCAGGTATTGAACCTCCTGCACAGGCCACTCCTCGACAGGGATATCAACGAAACGCTGAATTGCTGGTTGAGCAGTCTGCCGCGCACGCACGTAGGGCGAATGAATAATCAGCTCCGGACCATGCGGCAGCGAGTCCGCAACCTGCACCGCCTGACGAAATCCGAGATCCGTCAAAGGGTAACCCGAAGCTTCCGTCGTACGCGCACCCGCGTTCGCCACGCTCTCGCCGTGGCGGATAAACCAAATCTCACGCGGCTTCGCCGAGGTCATTTTCCGGTTCCAGCTTTCTCCAGTTTTTCAAAACGACCGGCGAGGACGTTGACGAGAATACCCATCGCCAAAAGGCCTCCACCAATCATCCATCGCGCAAAAAGCAGGCGGCCGAACTTGGACTGGGGATCATCCTTCCGATGCTCAATAGAAGTATTTCCACTCATCGGCGCGACAGTCCCCGTTCGAACAGCCTGAACCGCCGTGCCAAAATAGAACAGCGCGGCTGCATAACAGAACAACGCGTAGAGTCTCATCTGATCGGCTCCTTCCTAGATTAGACCGAGCTTCATTTTACCTGCCTCCGAAATCATCGCCTGACTCCACGGTGGGTCCCACACAAGATCCACACTCGCATCGCCGACGCCGGGTACTGAGAGAATCTTGCTCCGCGCCTCGGCGGCGATCGTGGGCCCCATTCCGCAACCCGGTGCGGTGAGCGTCATTTTGACCTGCACGTTTGCAGGCTGTGATTCCGATTGGTCGATCACGCAGTCGTACACCAGACCGAGATCGACGATGTTCACCGGTATTTCCGGATCATAGCAGGTCTTGAGTTGGTCCCACAGAGCCTTTTCATCGACCTTCGGCGCCGGGCCGGATGCTGCTGCGGGGGCCGCTTTGACGGACGCTTCGAGCCCGAGGGCATCCGCATTTTCGTCGGTGATTCGTGCGAGGCCGCCGTAGCCTTCGAGCAGCGCCACAGTGTAACTGCCGCCGAGCGCCTGAGTGATTTGAACACGCGAGCCAGCCGGGATTGTGATGAGTTCGCCACTAGGGATGCGGATCGCCTCGCAATCACGCGTCAGCGCTTTTTCTGTATTTTCCATGGCTCACTTATCCGAGGAATCCGGCTCTCCGTCCAGCAAAGGAACCAGATGCCGGCGGTAAATCGCACGCCACGAAAATCGTCCGATTACGTCGCGACGATCGCGAATGTGCGGATTTGCTGCAATCCACGGTTTGAGACGCCCCGCGATTTCGGGAGCGGATTCATTCGGCGAAATCGGAAAGCCGCAAACCCCGGCGATTTCATCGAGCGGTTCGATGTTCGCGTAAACCGCAGGAAGCCGGTTCAATCGTGCCTCAAGTAGCGGCAGCCCGAACCCCTCATGCCGGCTGGGAAACATCAGCAAATCAGCCAGCCGATAAAGCGCCGACAACTCCTCATCGCGCACGGGGAAATGATCGGCAGCGAAAATCACGCAGTCGTCAGCCGCATCGCGCAACCGTGCGGAATATGCCGCGGATGCGGGATTGTGAGGATCTTCCGCACCGGTGATGACGAGAACAGCGTCGCCAAGCGCTTTTACGATTTCGATTCCGAGCTCCACGTTTTTTCTGCGCAGAAGGCGCGTCGGGTGAAGGAATACGAGGCGTCCATCTAGCAGTTGTCTTTCTTCCACGAACGCGCGTACGTTGTCCGGCAACGCCAGCACACGGGCGGGATCCACGCCGTTCGGAATCACGCGGCAATCGCGCACGCCGAGGAGTTCGCGCAGTTGCCGGCGGCGCAGTTCGGATACAGCAACCCATTCAACGCTTGGAGCAGGCTGCGAGAGCAGCGCGGGGACCGGTGTGAGGTCGGGATTCGCCGCCGCTACATCGTGCGTCCACGCTATGACGCGCGTGCGTCCGGAAGCGGATGCAAAATCACGAAGGCCGGACGTGAGGGCCATGTCGAACGGCATCGTGAGCACGTTGTGAATGAACACGACATCAAATCCCGCGAGCGCCTGCGCAGGATTTCCAAATAAAGCGGCCACACGAATCCCCTCGGATGCCGAACCACCACGCTGACAGAAAATCGTCACGTCATGTCCGGCTCCGAAGAACAATCGCGCATGCTCTTCCATCACGCGCTCGACGCCGCCAATCACTGGCGATGCCGCGTAGTGGACCAACGCGATCTTCACGACTCAGGCTCCCTTCTTAATCTTCCCGCCCCAAGAAAGAATCCGAGCTTTTCCTCCAGCCGACTCCGCCTCTTTGATCTGCCCGTTTTTTACGTAGCAGATACTCAGCGTGCTCCATGCGAGCTGATCGTTCGGACGGAGCTCGGTATTTTTCAGAGCAGCCTCGATCGCAGCCGCGTGCTGGCCGGTTTTCATCAGAGCCATTGCGAGCGCATGCCAGCCATCGGCAAACTCAGGGTCCAGCTCGGTGCAACGACGGTATTTACCGACCGCCGCATCGAGTTCGCCGAGCGCGAGGTCGCCGTTCGCGTAATCAAACAGCGCCTCAATCTCCGGATTCATCAACCCTGCGGATTTGCCGCATTCGCGGCTTTGCCAACGGTGCTTTCCAGACCCGCCGCGCGACGACGCTCCTTCAGCCAGTCGCGGAATATCGAGCGCGTCCGTTCGCCCTCTTCGTTTGCGATGTGAGAAGCCTTCTGCTCCTCGAAAGTTTTTTCGTCAACAACCGGACGCTGATCCAGATGGACGATGATACCGCCCGGTCCACCCGGCGTGAACTCGCTGACGTCGCCCGGCGCAAGTTTCGCTGCGACCGCTGGAACCTGATTATTCGATGGCTGCGGAGGACGCTTCATCATCGAGTATGCGGGAAATGCCTCAGCCTTCACACCCGCAGCTTCGCAGGCCTCGGTGAATGATTTGCCTCCCTTCTTGGCTTCGACGATTTTCTTTTGAACCTCCTCAGCCTTTTTGCGCATCGCCTCGTCGGCCTTCTCATTTTGAATCTGGCTGGCGAGGTCACCGCGGCACTCCTCAAAAGTCTTCGGCTTTGGCTCGGTGATTCCGCCGTCAGGAAGCATCAACACATAGGCACCTTTTTTCCCGATGATGTGCTGCGAAATCGGGCTCTCTTTCTTTAACTCAAACACCGCGCCGCCGACTTTGTCCGCAACCTCATTTTCATTCCCTTCGAGGACTTCCGGCACGTCGGATTTCGCAAACGGCTCGGTTTGGCCGGTGGAAAAAATGAAGTTCGCCTTGTTCTTCTCGGCGTCTGCAGTCTGCGCAGCAACGAGTTCATCGAACTTACCGCCCTTTTTGATCGCCTGCGAGAAATCATAGGCCGCGTTCACAGCGAGTTGGAGTTGCTTCACGCGCTCCGTGTCGGTCGGCGGTTTGGCGGGGTCGGCCGGCGGCGGCGCTTGAAACGCCACATACTTAACCTTGCGGAGCTCTTCGGTCTTGAGTTGGTCCTTACGCTCTTCATACCGCTTTTTTGTCTCCTCTTCAGGCACAACGATCGCAGCCAGGAAGTCGTTCTTCTTGAACTCCACAAAGCTCGCCTCGGTTACCTGATTGCGTTCCAGCAGAGCGTTCCGGACTTCCTCGGGCGTGATTGCGACCGACGACTCCAACAACTCCTGCACCTTCCTCATCCGGACTTCGCCTGCGAGAAAGGAATCCAGATTGTCTTTGCTGAACCCGTTTGGCTGGAGCACGCGCTGAATGAAGAAATCCACGGCCGCGACATCAAAAGCTCCCGACGGACGCCCGCCCGGGCCGAACCCCTGAAACGCCGGAATCTTCAGCAACTCCTCCTGAATTTCCTTCTCGGTCACCGCGATTCCCATCGCGTCGGCTTCATGCTCGAACACAATGGAATTGATGAACGGCGAGTCGAACTCATCGCGAGCCGGACCGAACTGCGGCGGCATGTGGGATGTGGATTGGACGCCATTGAAATAACCGCCGCCGAGGCCGCCATACACACGAAGCCGGTTGCTGATTCTATCCTGCTCCTCGACGGTGATTTTCTTTCCGTAGACCTCAAATGCGACGCGCCCGCCCTTGGTGCTCATGAAGCCCTGCGGCCCCCAGAATGCAAATGATACGATGACGAGGACCGCGATGACGACCATCAGCGGCTGACTCCAACGACGAAGGATATTGACCATGATTTTGTTGTGAAAAAGTGGGATTGCTATTGCGTTTGAGCGACGCGCTCCGTAGCTTTGCGAGCGTTCAAACAAACGATATCAAACGCGTGAAACTACGGTCCATGCTACCCACCCGGCAACTCCTTTCTCCAATTTTCGGCCTTCTAGCGATGGCCGCCACCTGCTTTGCACAACAAGCCGCGACTGGCGCGGACTACGTGCGATTCAAGCCCGCTGCAGCCGGGGCACAGCCCCGCGTCCTGCAAGGAGTTCTCATCACCGGCGTGAATGGCGGCAAAGCCTCGATCAAAGATGCTGCCGGCGAAATCGGATACTCAGTCGACACGATCGATGAAGTGCGGAAGGCGGCACCACAGGAATGGATCGCTGGCTCCCGTGCGATCGAATCCGGCGAATTGGACAAAGCGATTCCACTCGTTCGAGCGGTTGCGGACAAATTCCGTGGACTTCCAGTTTCATGGGCACAGGACGCCAGCGCCTCGCTTGGCGGTCTGCTCATTACCGCCGGAAAACTCGGCGAAGCTGAAAGTGCCCTCACAGCATTCTCGCAGGCTTACCCGAATGCCGGAGGCGCAGTGGCAAATGTAGGCAAAGCGCGGCTCGCCGCTGCAAAAAAGCAGTTCTCCGAAGCGAAAGGCCTCGCCGGTCCGATTGTGGACGGTGCGCTCAGCAAGAAGGTCGTGACCCGTGCCGAAAGCCAGCTCTTTGGACAGGCCTTCTACGTAATCGGTCAAGTCTACGAGGGCGAAAACAAGCTACCCGAAGCGATGGATGCGTACTGCAAGACCGTCGCGCTATTCTATCAGGACCGCGCAACCGTCGCAGCCGCCCAGCAAAGAATTGATGATTTGCGAAAGAAAGGCGTTGCCGTTCCGTAATCATCCCTCTATCACGCCGCGCCCGCGTTTTCACACTTTTCAAAAAAACACTCTCAAACAGAACCATGATTAAGAACAAAACCCAGCGTTTTCTTCCCGCCATCCTCGCACTAGCAACTCTGCTCATGTCTTCGGGCACAGCCCGTGCCGAAGAGAGCATCATCACGCTCATCATTCATGGCGGACCGATGATCATTTTCATCTGGCTCTGCATTCTTGCGACGTCGATCATCATGGTGACGCTGATCATTCAGAACGCGATTTCGTTCAAGAAAGACAAACTCGCTCCGCCACCGCTCGTGGACAGCCTTCGCCAGTTGGTGAACTCCGGCAACTATCAGGAAGCTTGGGAAACCTGCAATGCGAACAAAAACTACCTCGCAAACGTAATGAAAGCCGGTCTGTCGCGCATCGGTCGCGGCAAGGAAGCGGTCGAGGGCGGCGTGGCTGAGCACGGTCTCCGGGAAGCGACGCTCCTCCGCACCCGTAACAGCTACCTTTCCGTTATCGGTGTCGTCAGCCCGATGATCGGTCTTCTTGGAACGGTTATCGGAATGATGGGCGCGTTCGCCGTTCTCGCAGGTTCGGGAGTCAGCGATCCGAAAGCTCTGTCCGGCAAGATTTCCGAGGTTCTTCTCGCAACGGCAGCCGGTCTGTTCATCGCGATTCCCGCATTCGTTGCGTATTACATTTTCCGTAACGTGTCGCAGGCTTCGATCGTCCATGCGGACGACCTCGTGAATCAGCTCCTGATTGACATCCCTTACGAGGAACTCGCCGGAATGCACGTCGGCGACAACTTCTCGGGAGCACCCGCAGCTGCACGCTCGATGGGCGGAGTCGCCGCAGCCGGAGCCCAGGCAAATTGCCCGGTCTGCGCAGGTGCCGTTGCAGTTGGCACGAACCCGTGCCCACACTGCGGCTCAGTTCTGAGCTGGTAGTCGAACCACTAACCCGAACGGCTAGCCATGGCGCACCAATCACGATCACAGAAGGCGAAGGCGGCAACGCGCGTCATGCCAGAGGAGGATCCGGAGTTTCAGATCGCTCCGATGATCGACATTCTCCTCGTGCTGCTCATCTTCTTTATGTCCATCGCCACCGATCAGGTGCTGCAGGTGAACAAGGACGTGGTCCTTCCGGTCGCGCAGGACGGATCAGATCCTGAGAAAGGCAAGCGCTCGGAGTTGATGGTGAACGTAGTCTGGAACGACATCGCCCAAACCGGTGGTATCATTGTGGATGACAAGCCAATCGACGCAGTCGCATTGACCACTCGAATTCAGACGATGGCAGCTGCTAAAAACGAAGATTTCCGCGTGGTTATTCGCGCAGACAAAAATGCACGCTATGCCTACACGAAGGAAGTCATGCGGGCAGTCGGAGCCGGCGGCGTCGGCAAGATAACATTCAGCGTCGTCGACAAGGAAATCGAGAAGCCGAAGAAGTAACCTCAACCCAAACTTTAGAAAGGACACACGCATATGGCCGGAGGAGGAGGAGGAGAAGAAGGAGAATTTGGATTTCAAATCGCACCCATGGTGGACGTGGTATTCGTACTCATGCTCTTTTTCATGGCGACCACGGGTGACAAGGTCACTGAAAAGGAGCTGCGCATTGCTCTTCCGAGTGGTCAATCCCAAGGAGGGGAGAACATCAAGACACCCATCATCATCGATATCGGTTCTGACGGAAATGTGTTCGTAAACAACCTCCAAATGGGGAACGGTCCGAAAGACCGGCAGTTACTCCAACTGCGCGAGCTCCTGGTGCGCTCCCTTGATGCGGCTCCGGAAGATCCGGTGATTATACGCCCGGCTCCCGACGCCCGTCAGGAACGTGTGGTGGATGTCCTGAACGCGTGCGCAGCCACGAAGAAGGTCAAGAACCTCAGCTTTAGTTAGCAAGAAAGGCGCGCTGCGGAGCGCGCGGTTTTCGAGTCAAGTTCCAGGTTTCCGGCCCCGCCCGCAGTGTGCAGCGGGGGACCGGAAATGTGAAACCTGACAACGTAAAACCTATGAACTCATCCGCATCCAATGAAGACGGCGACCACGGATTCCAAATCGCGCCGATGGTGGACATTGTTTTTGTCCTGCTCCTGTTCTTCATGACCTACAAGAACGTGCGTGAAATGCACGTCGAAGCCACACCCGCTGGTCATCCACAACGCACTGAATTCGCCGCAGTGTCCCCGCCGATATTCATTGATATCAACGGTAACGACGATGTGCTGATCAACGGTCGTGTTGTCGCAACCGGAACGGATCATGGCTTTGATGACCTTCGCCGCTGGCTCGCAGGAATCCGCAATACTTCCTCGACGGACGAATCATTCGTAATCCGCGCGCAGGACACGACGCACCACGAACGGGTTGTCCGCGTGCTCGGAGTTCTGAAAAAGGCGGGCTACAAAAAGGTCAGTTTCGCTTGATGCGATTCCCCCAAGCATCGATTGCCACCGCGGGGACACCCGCTATTGTCCGCGCGTGAAACTCATCGCTCTCTTCGCTGCAAGCGCTTCTGCATTCGCGGGCGCACCGCTCAAATCCGTTCAGACGCCCGCGGCGGCGGGTATCGAGACCTACGTCCGAGGTGAAGGCACCTACAGCGCCGATGCCGATTACGAGGGTAAACTCGATGCCCCCGGACGAAAGGGTGAAGGCTCGGTGTGGAGTGGCCGGTTTCAAATGGGAATCGTAAAGCCGGTCTCAGGAATCTCCCTCCTCTCCAATGCCGGCGGCTCTTGGCAACTCCGCCTCGGAATCGACCACGAGCGCTTCGAATTCGAGCACAACAGCACACTCCCCCTGCCCTCGCAGCTTCAGCGCATTGCCGGGGTCATTGCCCTCGAATACCGCGTCGGCAAACAGATTGGCGCACTCATCGAAGCGCGACCGGGAGTTCACTTCGAAAGTGACATACGTTCCAACGCTTGGAATTGCCCCGTTCTATTTGGCATGGGCATCCCGCTCACAGATCGTTTTACGCTCGCACTTGCCGGTCGTGTCGATCCACTCGGAAGATATACCATAGTCGGAGGACCGGGTTTCATCTGGAAAATCAGCGACACCGTAACGCTCACCGCCATTCCGCCGGAACCACGGCTCACGTGGGCGGCATCCGAGAACCTTGACCTGTGGCTCGGCGGCGAATGGACAGGAGGCTCGTTTCGCGCCGATTCAAGGACGGACAATCGCAATTTGAGCGAAGCCGTAGTCAGCTACAGCGAGCTTCGCGCGGGAATCGGCGCGAGTTGGCGCAGCGGGGCTTGGAGCATTGAAACCGGGGCCGGCTTGAGTCTGGAACGCGAGTGGGACTACCACCGCGCGGACCGACGCTTTTCCACAGACGGCACAGCTCCTTACTTCAAACTTGCGGCTCGCGCTGAGTGGTGACGCCGATTAGACCGAGCGCATGTCCAAGCACTTCGTCGAAATCAACACCGTTTACGAAGGCAGCCTCCGCTGCCGCGCAACCCACGGACCGAGCGGCACGCAACTCATCACCGACCCACCCGTGGACAATCAGGGCAAGGGCGAAAGCTTTTCGCCCACCGACCTCGTTGCCACCGCGCTCGGAGCATGCATGGCGACGATTATGGGAATTTACGCCGAACGCCATGCCGTCGACTTGCGAGGAATGAGCGTCCGCGTTCGCAAGGAAATGGTTACCGCACCCGTGCGACGGATCGGGAAACTCGCCGTTGAAATCCGTGCACCGATTTCCAGCAACCATCCGCATCGCGAGGCGCTGGAACGTGCTGCGTTGAGTTGCCCCGTGCACCAGAGTGTTCATCCCGACATCGAACTGCCGGTCGAGTTTTTCTGGGAAGGCTGACTTTTTCCCGCTCGCGTGCGAATCATCTTTGCGGTGCGCAGCGCGATCCGTAGAGTGCGCAGCCTTACATGGCATTTGATACCGCATCCGTTGACACCTCTGCATTGAAGGCCCGCGTGGCCGAAATGCGGAGGTTCCTTTGACTTACCAAAACTTCAGGGCCGCCTGAACGAACTTGAGGGCCTGATGGCTGAAGCGGATTTCTGGAACAATCAGGAACGCGCACAGACCCAGGTCGAGGAGGTCGCCGCGCTGCGAAAAAAGGTCCATCCCTTCCTCGCGCTCGAAAAGCGGCTCGATGACATCGATGTGCTCATCGAGTTTTCGAAAGAGGATCCGGCCTCGCTGGCAGATCTCGAAAAGGAACACGGCGCGTTTTTGAAAGCGCTCGACGCGTTTGAAATCCAGCAATTCCTGAATGGCGCAAACGACCGCTGCAACGCATTCCTCACGATCAATAGCGGTGCCGGAGGGACCGAATCGCAGGACTGGGCCGATATGCTCATGCGCATGTACGTCCGCTGGGCCGAGCGCAATGAGTTCAAGGTCTCGACGGTGGACATTCAGCTCGGCGAAGGCGCCGGCATTAAAAGCGCAACGCTTCGGATCGAGGGAGAGTATGCATTCGGATACCTCGCCTGCGAACGCGGCGTTCACCGCCTCGTGCGTATCAGTCCGTTTGATGCAAACAAGCGGCGCCACACGTCCTTCGCGAGCGTCGATGCCGTCCCGGAGTTGAAGGAGGATGCCCCCATCGAAATCAACCCAGCCGACATCAACGTGGACACCTACCGCGCCGGCGGCAAAGGCGGGCAAAACGTCAATAAAGTCGAAACAGCGGTTCGCATCACTCACCTTCCGACGGGCCTCGTCGCCGCGTGCCAGGTGGAGCGAAGCCAGGCGCAGAACAAGGCGACCGCGATGAAAATGCTGGCCGCAAAACTCTACCAGATGGAGCAGGACAAAAAGCGGGCGGACCTCGACGCCGCATACGGCGCGAAGCTCGATATCAGCTTCGGGAGCCAGATCCGAAGCTACGTTTTCCAGCCGTATCAAAAAGTGCTCGATTTGCGAACCGGCGTCGCCACCAGCGATATTCAGGGCGTGATGGATGGCGAGATCACGCCATTCATCGAAGGCAAGCTGCGCGGACTCGTACGCCAGAAGGGCGCAGGCGACGACGACGAATAACCGACTGCATACCATGCGCATCTTCCTCTCACTCCTCGCATTCGCGACATGCGCGCTTGCTGGCGAACTGGAAATCATCGCGGGCGGCGGAAAATTGGACGCCAACGGACGCGCAACAGAATGCCGGCTACGCGAGCCGTTCGCCGTGGAGTTCACACCCGACGGAAACATGATCATCGTGGAAATGGTCTCGGGGAACCGCGTTCTGTCAGTGGATAAAGCGGGCATGCTCACCGTGATTGCGGGCACCGGAGAAAAGGGATTTGCGGGCGACGGAGGCCCGGCAACCGCGGCTCAATTCAACGGAATCCACAACCACGCAATCGCGAAAAATGGCGACATTTTCCTCGCCGACTCGTGGAACTTCCGGATTCGCAAACTGACCGCAGATGGTCGTCTGACTACATTTGCGGGCACGGGCAAAAAGGCATTCGGTGGCGACGGAGGACCCGCGGTGAATGCGGATTTTTCCACGCTAATCCAAATCGCTCTCGACCCGGCCGGGGAGAACATTTTCGTAGCGGATATCGACAACCGTCGTGTCCGCAAAATCGCGCTTAAAACCGGCATTGTCACGACCGTCGCAGGCAATGGCCAGCGCGGAGTCCCGGCCGATGGAGCGTCTGCAACTGACGCTCCGCTCGTGGATCCCCGGGCCGTCGTGCCAGCCGCGGACGGTTCATTCTACATCCTGGAACGAAGCGGCAACGCACTGCGCTTTGTGGATGCATCCGGAAAAATCCGGACAGTGGCCGGAAATGGAAAGGCTGGCCTTTCAGGTGATGACGGTCCCGCGATCTCGGCGACTCTGAACGGACCAAAACACGCCTGCATGGATCGCGACGGAAGCGTGATCATTGCGGACGCGGAAAACCATGTCGTCCGACGCTACGATCCGAAGTCCGGCATCATCTCACGCGTCGCAGGCTCCGGGAAGAAAGGCGCAACCATTGCCGACTCAGCGCTCACCAGTGAACTGGCCCGTCCGCACGGCGTAACCGTTGCCGCGGACGGTGCGCTCATCATCACTGACAGCTACAACGACCGCATCTTGCGCCTCAAACACTGACCGGCTTCAATTCATATACTGGAACTTCCGTCAATGCTGCCTGCGGGAATCATTTTCAGCGGGGCGGTTTCGGGTCGGGAGCAGTCACTGCCGCGAAGGTAAGCGTAAACGTCGCGCCGGCACCTCCTTCCGATTTGAGCTCCGCGGATATCCGGCCCGCCATCATACCGATCAGGCGCAGGCCGAGTGAATTGGACCGCGACACATCGAAATCCGGCGGCAACCCCACGCCATCGTCACTCACTGTGAGTCTAACGCGTCCATCTTCGGCGGTTGCGAGACGGATGGTTATCTGTCCGCCTTGTCCATCGGGAAACGCATGTTTGATGCTGTTGGAGATCAACTCATTCACGATGAGCGCAAGCGGGATCACTGAACCGGGAGGCAATTCCACCGAGTCTGCGTGAATTTCGAAACTTACGCGAAGGTCTGCGGATCCAAAACTCCGCATGAGTCCCGGTACGAGCCTGCGAAGTAATGCACCGAGATCGAGACCTGCGAGAACTTCAGCCTCGTGTAGCATCTCGTCGGCAAGTGCCATCGTCCGAATGCGCTGCTGGCTGTCCAGAAAAGCCATTCGCAAGTTCGGGTTTTGATACTCAGTGGCCTGGATACTCAACAGGTTCGATACCATTTCGAGGTTGTTCTTAACGCGATTGTGAATCTCCTGCATCAGCGCATCTTTCTCGTGGAGGGAGGCGGCAATGAGTTCCTCGGCGCGCCTGCGTTCCGCGATTTCGGCGGCGAGACGTGCGTTCGTTTCGCGGACGGAGGCGTTCATTCTAAACTGCCACAGCGCTGCCGAAGCGTGGGATGCAGCAGATGAGAGAAAATCGATCTCATCCTGCGTGTAATCGCGCACCTCACGATCAATTGCGTAGAGCACGCCCAGCACGACACCGTGGGCCTGCATAGGAACACCCGCATAAGCGTGCATGCCAGATTGTTCGAGAAGCGGACTGGCTCCAGCCGGGTCCTTCCGGATATCCGGGGTGATAATGGGTCGCCGTGTATCCACGATTTTTCGGGAGGCGCCTCCCCTGCGCCGGACAAGTTGCGCTCCAGCCTGCGCAGGCTGGCCAGGAACGGTGGTTGCGGAGACGGAAAATGATTCCGTTTCAGCATCCCACAAAACGACGCTCGCACCGGTTGCAGGAACGAATCTTGTAATCGTTTCCGCGATGCGGTTGAGCACGGACTGCAGATCCTCCGCTCGATTGATGGCAGCTTCGAGTTCGGAAAGCGCTGCCTTCCTTTCCTGCGCAAGAGCCAACTTCCGCTCCACTGCGAGTCTTTCGCTGCTCTCAATACACTGGGCTACCATCTCCGCGATGGACTGGGAAAAATCGAGTTCAGCCTGCGTCCATTTTCTCGCTGGTCCGCAGTGTTCAAACGAAACAATTCCGTGCATGCCTCCTTTGTGCCAAACGGGCACGTCAAGCAGTGATGTGATTCCGAGCGGCGCGAGATACTTGACCGTGAATTCCCGGGTGTCTTCGCAAACCTGCGCATCATCAGCAACAATCTGCGTCATTCGGGCAATCGCCTTGAAGTATGCGGGAAACCGGTCGGCGGACAACTTGATCTCCTCGTTACTGATAGCCTCACTCGACATCGTGCGAAGGAAGCGACACGTCAGTTCGCTACCGCCAGCCGAGGTGGCCCAGTAGCTGACCCGCGCAACGCGGATTGCGTCGCCGGCTGAGCGAAGGCACTCGCCAATCGACGCGGCAAAGTCCGATTTGTCGAGCTTGGCTAGTTCGAACAGGATGTGTTGCAACTTCAATGCTTCACGCGTGCGCTGCTGTTCATCCAGTTCCGCGCGGCGGCGCCATTCCTGGGCTTCCTCCAATTCGAGTGTCCGTTCCATCACCCGGAGTTCCAGAGTCTTGTTAAGGTCGGCAACGGCCCGTTCTGCTTCAGCGCGTTTTGCAAGCGCATCGAGGAAATATACGAAAACGAATGCCGAAATCGCAGCAAGGCGGAATACCCGCGACAACGGATGAAGGACCGCTGAGAATTCGCCGCGCATCGCCATATCCGCGATGTTCAAAAAATCCCAAAAGAACAGGAACATCAAAGCAAGGCCCACGACCCTGCGGATGCCTCCAGGGGCATATCGGGCCGTCAGGACGGCGGCCCATGCAGTGAAAAACGCCGCGGCAATGTGGAATACCGAGTTACACCAGACGCTCGCGAATCGTGCGTCCGGATTGGATTCCGCAAAAGTCCGCCACCACCAGAATGTGCCTGCGTAGCACAAAGCAGTAATCACAACACCCGTCCTTAGGAATCCCGATACTATGACAGCGTTGCCGAACATCGATCGCATGAAACCGGCGGCGATTACCACTTGGGAGAAGCATCCAAGTGCATGCTCGAAAGGCGGGAAAAGCGGCCGCAGCACGCGCGTTTCGCCCGCATTCCTGAGTGCGACGATTTCAATGACGAGCGAGAAAATCTCCCGTCCAAGCGCAACGCAAAATCCCCACCTCAGAAGTTCCTCGGAGTTGCGCAGGTGTCGCCGCTGACGGAGAAGCGAGACCACGAGCAGTGTGATCCAAAGTAACATGGCGATGATTTCATCGACCACGACGTGATCGCCATCATCGATCCCGCCGGTGAATTGCGAGATTATCTCAAACGGAAATCGTAACCAATCAGGCATGGAGGAGCGACATAATGCCGCTCCTCATGCCTAGCCAAATCCGGGCCACTAATCCACCGAATTACTTCACCGTGAAATGGTACACTGTCGTACTCTTGAACGTTTCACCCGGCCGTAACACGGTGGACGGAAACGATGGCTGGTTCGGAGAATCGGGAAAATGCTGCGTCTCAAGACACAGGCCGGCGTGTTTCCCGTAGGTGCGACCGGATTTGCCGGCGACGTCTTTCAAATAATTGCCCGTGTAGAACTGAATGCCCGGCTCGGTGGTTGAAACGCGCATCAAGCGTCCGCTGGAAGGATCATGCAGTTCTCCCGCGAACGTGAGCTGGCCGGGGTTCCATCCGTCGATAACCCAGTTGTGATCGAAGCCACCGCCGGGCGCGGAGGAGAGCGCGCCGATGTCTTTTCCGATTAACTTTGGCTTTGTGAAATCCATCGCGCCCTCAGCTGCGGCGAGGTTTCCAGTCGGGATGCTTCCCGCATCGACAGGCACAAATTTCGAAGCTGGGAGTTGGAGTTCATGACCTAGGATGTCCGCGCCCGAGCCGAGATTCCAGTAGGCGTGATTGGTAAGATTGAGCACGGTGGGACGGTCGGTCACAGCCTCGTAGTCGATCCGCAGTTCGTTGGAGTCGGTGAGTGTGTAAGCGACGGCCACGTCGAGTTTCCCCGGATAGCCCTCCTCGCCGTCCGGACTTGAGTAAGCGAGCTTTACGGTCGCGCCCTCGGCCGAAACGATGCGCCAGTTCCGCTTGTCGAATCCCGATTTTCCGCCGTGAAGATGGTTCTCGCCATTGTTCGTCGCGAGCGTCCATTCGCGTCCGTCGATGGAGAATTTTCCTTTGGCGATGCGGTTCGCAAAGCGTCCGGCAATACACCCGAAAAATGGATGCGGCTTCAGCCATGGTTCGGGTTCATCAAAACCGAGCGTCACGTCGGCGAGTTTGCCGGTGCGGTCCGGCGCATGAACCTCGGTGATCGACGCGCCCCAGGTAATGACGCGAACGATGAGTCCGTTTTTGTTCGTGATGGTGACGCGCTCAACAGCGTCACCGTCGGCGGTTTTCGCGAATGGTTCCTTTGTCAAATTGGCATGCATGGTGGTGGTAGTGGCGATCATCGCCACAGCGAGAAATGGGCGGAGCATGGCGCGGAAGTAGTCGATTCATGCACGGGGAACAAGTGGGATCCTCGTTGTTTCAAACCGGCCAGCGATAAACGTCCGCCGCATTCTGCGAGAAGTAACGCCGCGAGGCTGCTTCGCCCTTGGCGGCGTAGTAAGGGCGGACGATTCCCAAGACCTTCCCAAGAGTGGTGCCTCGATCCGAAACAGGCCAGTTACTGCCGAACACAACCCGCTTTTCACCAAACGCCGCCCACACTGCATCGAGAATCGGAAGATAGTAATCGGTGGAAGTGGGTGCCTCTCCGTGCGGCGCATCCGCCTGCTCGGCGAGCGCACTTACTTTGCAATACACGTTTCCTCGCTCGCCAGCGGCACGGATTTGATCGCGCCAGGCAGCAGTGAGCTTTTTCGGGTCCCCTGCCCCGCCGACGTGATCGATTACGATGCGTAAAGCCGGAACTGCACCAGCGAGCGCGCGAACTCCGGCGAGGTACTCGCTCGGACCATTTAGATCGAGCGTGAGGCCGGCATCCGCGAGACGGCGCATCGCATCAACATAGGCAGCTTCCTTTCCGCGCTCCATGAACTGCTTTCCCGAGACACGAATGCCACGGAATTTCGGGTTCGCGGAAAACCGCTTCAGATGCGCAGCAAAATCCGCGGAGAGCGGATCGAGATTGCCGACGACTCCGAGCAGGAAAGGATCACGCGCAGCGAGATCGATGAGCCATTGATTATCCTCCACCCAAGGACTCGCCTCGACCACGACCGTACCCCGAATACCCAGCGGCTCCGCCAGTTTACGGAAATCCGCCGGCCGCACCGTCCGGTAAAGCCATCGCTCATCCGGCGAAGGCCACGGAACACCCTGCGGACGCGAAGGATCGTAAAAGTGCGTGTGCGTATCCACGATACCGGCGTCGTCACCGGCGGCACATGGAGCGATTGCTGCGACGGCACCGGCGGTTCGGATGAACTCGCGGCGGGTGATCATTTCCGAATTCCGGGAACCGCACGGGGGATTTTTACAACGGCATTGCGCGGAGTTGTGACTTCGAGAATCAGCGTGGTCGGCGTATCGCCTCCCGACACTTCCACGACCACGGGTTTGATGACCGGAGCCTCCTTGCCGCGCAGGTCGATCGCCATCTCCACACGACCGGATTCGCCGGGAGCGTAATCGCGTTTCTTCACGCGACCAATCGTGCAGCACGCACAGCCTTTTTTGATATCGGTGATCGTCACCGGAGTTTTGCCCGTGTTCTTAAATGCGAAAGCGCCCCGGTAAACGCCGACGCCTTGCTGGTACGGCACGGTCTCGCGGGTGGATTCCCACTTCAATCCGGCCTGGGATTTAAACGGCAGCAAACAAAGCAGAAACAGTGCGGCTTTCATCTTCCCGCGGAATATCTGCTCCGGACGCGTTTGTCGAAAGCTTTGGATCCCGCCTGCCGGCTTGAAATGCAGGATTGAAATTGCCCTGTCCCCGCCTCTACTTTGGAGCCTCACCCAAATGAAACCACACGTCATTCTCTCAGCAACAATCGCCATCCTCGCGCAACCGTCGATCGCCCAACTTCCTGCCGGAGTTAAAGCAGAACCATTGGCTGCGCCGTCCAAGGGCGAGGGAAAGGCCATGTTTACCCAGCTTTCTCCGCAGCAGACGGGCATCACCACGCTCAACTCCATGAATGTGGATCACCCGATGAGCTACCTTTATCACTCGGGAATGACGACGGGCGGCGTGGTCACTGCGGATTTTGACGGAGACGGGAAGCCAGACGTGTTTTTCGCAGGAACCACTGGACCAAACGTTCTCTACCGGAATCTCGGCGGGCTGAAGTTCGAGGATATCACGGCCAAGAGCGCGATGCTCGACGGAGGCGACGCATGGACTGCCGGCGCCTCGGCCGCAGACGTCGACGGGGACGGCGACCTGGACCTTTACCTTTGCAACTACATGAAGCCAAACCAGCTCTTCCTGAACAACGGGAAGGGAGTCTTCACGGAAGTGAAAGGCGCGGCAGGACTGGATGCGGTGGACTGCTCGCACAGTGCTTATTTTGCAGACGCAGACGGGGACGGAGACATGGACATGTATCTCCTGACGAACCGCATCGAAGACCCGAACGGCACACCATCGGAACTGCCGGTGGATAAGTTCAAGGATGGCACCGTGTCCATCAAACCAGGCTTTGAAAAATACTACCACATCTGGCGCTTCGACTACGACAACTGGGGAAGCGAAGCAGTCGGCACCGAGGATCGCTTTTACCGCAATGACAGCAAGGACGGCGCCGTAAAATTCACCGACGTCACCAAGGATGCCGGGATATTCGGACGCGGCGACGGACTCGGTGCGGTGTGGACCGATTACGATGGTGACGGAAAGCTGGACCTTTACGTGGCCAACGACTTCCAGGGGCCCGATAAGCTCTATCACAATAACGGCGACGGCACGTTTCGCGACGTGCTTCCCTCCGCAGTTCCGCACACGCCATGGTTTTCGATGGGCGTGGACGCAGGCGATGTGAACAACGATCTGATGCCGGACATCCTCGTCGCTGACATGAGCGCGACGTCGCATTTTAAATCCAAGACCACCATGGGAATCATGGGCGGCATCGACCTGCAGCGTTCGTATTTCGCGAATCCGCCGCAGTACATGGTCAACACGCTCCTCGTGAACACGGGCACCGGACGATTCCTGGAAGGCAGCAAACTCTTCGGGGTTCGGAGCACCGACTGGACGTGGACGGTAAAGTTTGCCGACCTCGACCTCGACGGATGGCAGGACGTCTATTTCACCAACGGCATCAGCCGCCACATGAATGATTCGGACATCACGATCACCCAGCAGCAACTGGTGGGCAAACACATGTTCGAGTATTTCAAGTCCGGCGAAATGCGCAAAGAGGTCAATCGAAGTTATCGCAATACGGGCAAGAATAAATTCGAGGAGACCAGCGAAGCGTGGGGCCTTGCGCACAATGGCGTGACCTACGGCGCTGCCACATCAGACCTCGATGGCGACGGCGATTTGGACATCGTCGAAGTGAACCTCGAGGAACCCAACTTCGTGCTCCGTAATGATGTGCAGGAAGGCAATCGACTGCTCATCAAACTGGAAGGCGTGAAATCCAACCGCCACGGAATCGGGGCCAAGGTCATCGTGCGCACGGCATCCGGCGCACAGATGCGGATCAATTCTCCGCAGAGCGGCTACATGACCTACAACGATGACACCATCCACTTTGGTCTCGGCAAAGAGGACACCGTTCAGGAAATCATCGTATTCTGGCCCGGCGGCGGTTCGCAAAAACTCACCGGACTGAAGGCAAACATGCGTTACACCATCACGCAGCCAGTCAATGGCGGCGAACCCGTGACCCCGGAGCCAAAACCGGAACCAAAGTTTGCCGCAAGCAAGTCGCTGGATTTCCTCAAACACAAGGACGCCGGCTGGGACAAGGATTTCAAACGTCAAATTCTTCTCCCGCACAGCCAGAGCCAGTGCGGACCGGCGCTCGCATGGGGCGATGTTGACGGCGACGGCGATGACGACCTTTTCTTCGGGTCCAGCGCAGGAAACATCGGTGAAATCCGCATGAACGACGGAAGGGGCAAGTTTGTCGCGAAGTGGGTTGAGGACCTGCGCTCCGACAAGGACGCCGAGGACATGGGTGCCGTGTTTTTCGATGCAGACGGCGACGGCGACCTCGATCTTTACGTCGCAAGTGGCAGTTACGAATTTGAACCGAAGGCCGCTGCGCTCGCAGACCGCCTTTATATCAACGATGGAAGCGGTTCGTTCAAGAAAGCACCCGCCGACACGATTCCAGCCGATGTCGAGAACGACGGACCGGTGGCAGCCGTTGACTACGATCGCGACGGAAAAATCGACCTGTTTGTTGGCGCGCGCTGCGTTCCCGGCGACTGGCCACACCACGGCCGTTCGCGTCTGCTGAAAAACACCGGCACGGCGGGAAAGCCGAAGTTTACCGATGTCACCGACACGGTTCCAGGACTCGCATCTGCCGGCATCGTGAATTCCGCTCTCTGGTCCGACATGAATGGAGACGGATGGCCCGACCTCATCGTCGCCGCCGAATGGCAGCCGATTCGCATTTTCAAAAACACGCAGGGTAAACTCGCCGACTACACGAAGGAAGCCGGACTCGCCGACCTCAAAGGCTGGTGGAACAGCGTGACTTCGGGCGATTTTGATGGCGACGGCGACCTCGATTACGCGGTGGGCAATGTGGGCTTGAACACGAAATACAAACAGCCCGACCTGCAGCACCCCATGCTCACGTATTACGCAGATTTCGACGGTACCGGGAAACCGAACATCGTCGAAGTGAAGCGTGAAGGCGATGTCTGCCTGCCGGAGCGCGGCCGCAGTTGCTCGAGCACCGCGATGCCGTTCATCAAGCAGAAGTTCCCGACATTCAAACAATTCGCACTCGCAAGTCTGAACGAAGTTTACAGCGACGAGAAACTTGCGAAGG
>SXWH01000116.1 GCA_005791535.1 Verrucomicrobiaceae bacterium
ATGATCGACACTGCGCCAAACCTGTGCGGTATGTGGTACTGGTCGCAAGGCAAAAACTGGAACAGCCAAGACGCTGCCGACCTTGATGCCTGCGAGAAGTTCCTCGTCGATGAGTTTGCCCAACACATCATCATTCAGGATGTGGGCGATGAAAACGTGCTCATCATTCACGTCACGCTCGTGCCGTTCATTAAAGCGGCGGGCGAACTGAAAACAAAGCCAAGCCAGCAGAGCATCGCGAAGCTTCGGGAGATCGGCCTTCATCCCGATGTGCTGCTCTGCCGCACAGAGCATCCGCTGCCCAAGGAAGTCCGCGAGAAGCTCTCGGTGTTCTGCAACGTTTCGATCGATGCCGTCATCGAAGGACGCGACATCGAGGACACGATTTACCGGGCTCCGCTCCTTCTGCAAAAGGAACGTCTGGACGACGTGGTCTGCAAGCGACTCGGCATCGACCGCCCGCCGGCGGACATGACGGAATGGGAGCGGTTCGTCGCGCGCCTCGTGAATCCGAAGCACCGCGTGCGCATCGCTATCGTGGGCAAGTACCTCGATCACCGCGACGCTTATAAGAGCATTTTCGAATCCATCCGCCACGCGGGCGCGGCGCTCGACTGCGAGATCGACGTCGCGGAAGTGGATGCCGAGGAACTCGAGACCAGCGACCCGGCCTCGCACCTCGGCGGAGTCGCCGGAATTCTCGTTCCCGGCGGATTCGGCGAACGTGGAACGGAAGGCAAAATCCGCGCCGCGCAGTACGCTCGGGAGAACGGAATTCCATATCTCGGCCTGTGCCTGGGCATGCAGATCGCAACCATCGAATTTGCGCGCAACGTGCTTGGCCTCGCCGGTGCGAACAGCACGGAGTTCGACAAGAAATCCCCGCACCCGGTCATCCATCTCCTTCCCGGCCAGCGCGAATTGAAAGGCAAAGGCGCAAACATGCGTCTCGGCACATGGCCCACGGTCATCAAGGAAGGCACACGCGCCATGGCCGCATACAGCGCACCGGCCATCCGCGAACGCCATCGCCACCGCTACGAGTTCAATCAGGACTATCGCGCGCAGATGGAAGCTGCGGGCTTTATCATCGCGGGCACATCGCCGGAGGGCGATCTGGTCGAGTTGATCGAACTGCGCGACCACCCGTGGTATCTGGCCTGCCAGTATCACCCGGAATTCCAAAGCAAGCCGAACCAGCCGCACCCGCTCTTCAAAGGCTTCGTCGCCGCGGCAATGGCGCACGGCGGCTAGGCGGACGCGCCCATGAACGTGGAAATCCTCCGCTTCGAAGACGGTCAGCCCGCAGGCACCCGTCCCGATGAAGTGCCGGAGGAATCTCCGCTCGAAATCCGCGTGGAGGGAAAACCGCTCGCGATTGCGATGCGCTCGCCCGGACACGACGACGAACTCGCAGCGGGCTGGCTGGTCAGCGAGGGAATCGTCCGGACAAAAGACGACATCGCCGACATCGTCGCGCAACCCGGCGATGAAACCGCGATGGTGGATGTGATGTTGAAAAGTCCCGCCGCATTCGACGCCGCGCAGCACCGGCGCGCGGTGCTCAGCAACAGCAGTTGCGGCATCTGCGGGACAGCAGGCGTCGCGCAGGCGATCCGCGATTTTCCGGCACACGCCTGCTCCGTTTCAGTCCAGCCCGCCGTGCTGCACACGCTTCCCGGGCGGCTTACGGAAAACCAACCCGTCTTCCGCCGGACCGGCGGCCTCCATGCGTGCGCGCTTTTCTCCGCGACGGGCGAACTTCTCGCCATCCGCGAAGACATCGGCCGGCACAACGCGCTCGACAAACTCATCGGTCGCGCGCTCCTCGACGGACGCCTCCCGTTGTCCGCACACATCCTGATGCTCAGCGGACGCGTGTCGTTTGAAATGAGCCAGAAGGCACTCGCCGCGGGCATCGGTATCATCGCAGCCATCGGCGCGCCGAGCTCGCTCGCCGTCGAGCTCGCCAAATCATCCGGGCAAACGCTCGTCGCATTTCTCAAGCAGCACTCCTTCAATTGCTACAGCGGCGCGCACCGAATCATCGGCTGACGCTTCAGCGGAAAACATTCCACGATCTCGCCGTTGAATGATGGAGCGCACACCGCTTTCCTCCGCGGCCTTATGTGTGGAATTGTTGGATACATCGGACGGAATGAAGCGGTGCCCGTATTGCTCGACGGGCTGCGAAGGCTGGAATACCGCGGCTACGACTCGGCGGGCATCGCCACGCTCGGAAACGGGCGCATCGATGTGCGCAAAAAGACCGGCCGCATCGCAAATCTCGCGGAGCTCATCGCCCAATCGCCCATCGCAGGCCACGCCGGCATTTCGCACACCCGGTGGGCAACGCACGGCGGTATATCGGACGAAAACGCGCACCCGCACAGCGATCGCAGCGGGCGGCTTTTCCTCTGCCACAATGGCGTGATCGAAAACTACGCTTCGCTCCGCGAGCAACTCGTTCGCGAGGGCCATGAATTCCAGGGGCAGACGGACACCGAGGTGCTCACGCATCTTGTTGGGAAACATTACGACGAAGCCGGCGGCGCACCGGGAAGCGCACGGCTCGTGACCGCGCTTCGCGAGGCTCTGCGGCACGTTGTGGGAACCTACGGGATTATCCTCATGCACGCCGATGCGCCTGATGTGATCGTCGGCGCACGGCGCGGCTCCCCGCTCGTCATCGGAATCGGCAAGGGCGAAAACTTCTTCGCGAGCGATGTCAGCGCCGTCGTCGCGCACACACAGCAGGCGGTCTATTTGAAGGACTTCGACATCGCCGTCCTCGGCGCGGACGATTTCGAAATTACGTCACTGCTCGGCGGCGCAAGCGGCTACGAGGTCACGAAGGTCGAGTTCTCCGCGGATGATGTGAGCAAGGGCGACTTCCCGCATTACATGCTCAAGGAAATCTTCGAGCAGCCCGAGACCATCCGCGACGCCACCCGCGGCCGGCTCTCGCACGAAGAGGCCACCGCGAAACTCGGCGGACTGGGCATGACGCCGGAGGAATTGCGCAATATCGACCGCATCATCCTCACCGGCTGCGGCACCGCGGCGCACGCCGCAATGTGCGGCGAATACATCATCGAGGCGCTCGCCCATATTCCCGTGGAGGTCGAGTTCGCCAGCGAGTTCCGCTACCGGCAACTGCCGCTGCCCAAGAACACGCTCGTCTTTTGCATCAGCCAGAGCGGCGAGACCGCGGATACCCTTGCTGCGCTTCGCGAATCGCGGCGCAAGGGACTCCGCACACTCGGAATCTGCAACAACGTCGCGAGCACCATCGCGCGCGAAAGCGACGGCGGCTGCTACATGCACGCCGGACCGGAAATCGGCGTCGCCGCCACGAAATCATTCACCTCGCAAGTCACCATCCTCACGCTCATCGCGCTTCTGCTCGGGCGCATGCGGCATTTGAGCACCACGGAGGGCATGCGAATCATCGGCGAAATCGAAGCGCTCCCGGATAAAGTGCGGCGCATCCTTGAGCAGACGGATCACATCCGGCGCATCGCCGAGAAGTATGCAAAATCGCAGGCGATGATGTTTCTCGGGCGGCAGTTCAATTACCCCGTCGCAATGGAAGGCGCGCTGAAGATGAAGGAAATCAGTTACATCCACGCGAGCGGACACCCGAGCGCCGAGCTGAAGCACGGCATCATCGCCCTCATCACGCCGGAGCTTCCGACCGTCGTCATCGCCCCCGAGGACTCCGTTTTTGAAAAGAACCTGAGCAACATCGAGGAAGTCCGGGCGCGAAAAGGACCCATCATCGCCATCGGCACCGAAGGCCACGAGGAAGCGCTCCGCCGCGTGGCGGACGACCTCATCACGATTCCCGCGTGTCCGGACTATCTCTCACCGATTCTCACATCCATCCCGCTCCAGCTCCTCGCCTACCACACGGCCGTCGCGCTCGGCTGCGACGTGGACAAACCGAGGAACCTCGCGAAGAGCGTGACGGTGGAGTAAGAATTCACTCGCCCGAACTGCATTTCGGTTTTTTCGCCTACCCCACTTTCCCCGCTCGAATACAGTACTCAGTACTTCGACAATCGCAGCCTAGGCACTCGGACAAAATCGCCCGCATTGCGCGTCACGAGCGTGGCCGATTCCAGGAGCGCAGTGGCGGCGATAATGGCGTCCGGTGCTTTCATGCGCACGGTGCGGCGCAACCGCGCTGGCTCTTCCACGACAGTGGCG
>SXWH01000117.1 GCA_005791535.1 Verrucomicrobiaceae bacterium
CCTCCCGCCCGGAACCCCGCCGCCCACCGACGTGAAAGTCACGCGCGTCCTCGTCGCAGCCATCTTCTTCGGCCCATTCGGCGCTATGGCGGGATTGGGCGTGGGACTGCTGCTCCAGGGCGCAACGCAGAATATCCGCTCAATGATGGGGCGGAAATCGGACTCGAACGAGCCACCTGCTGCGTCGTGACGTATTTTGAGAGTAGGATACGTCTGAATCGCTCCTGAATTCGACACGCGATTGAATTGAGCTTTTGAAGACGAGAGGGTAACCTCTACAATATGAGCATGACGGTTGAAAAGATTACAGAAGAAGCACTGAGTCTTCCGAGCGAAGCGCGTGCGCTCCTTGCCGACCGTCTTGTTGAGAGTCTTGACCCGGCCGAGGATGGTTATATCCGGCAACTTTGGGCAGCGGAGGCGTTGCGCCGACTCGATGATGTTCGGAGCGGGCGTGTAAAAACGATTCCGAGCGACGAAGCGCTTGCTCGCGTTCGACGCGCGGTCGCCCGATGAGGTATGCGTTTCACCCGGATGCGCTTGATGAGTATGAAGATGCGGCGCTTTACTACGCAGCTCGTCAGGAAGGATTAGAGCTTCGATTCATCGCCTGTATCGAGTCGGCGTTCCGCCAGATTTCCGACGAACCCACTCGTTGGCGTCCATTTGAACAGGACGTGCGGCGATGTCTTGCTCACGTCTTCCCGTATGCCGTGCTGTATTCCATCGAACCGGACTACATTCTGATCATCGCGGTGATGCATTGCAGCAGGGAACCGGGTTATTGGCGCAATCGCGTTCAGCGAAGCACCTGAGTATGCGCCCCAAAGGGCGGTTGAATCGCGCAAAACAAAAACGCCCGCCGGTTTCCCAGCGGGCGTTTTGTTTGAATATTCTCGCGGTGGATTACCAGCCGTGTGCGTTGCGCACTTTGATCATCACGTCGAGGATCGTGTTCCATGTAGCGGGCTTCTCGAGCGTCGCGTTCGGGAACATGCAGCCATCCCAGCAGATGTGCTTGATGCCGCGGGCGGCGGCGTCTTTGAGCCAGTAGCCGGAGCATTTCACGATATCGAGTTTGCCGTTCGGATCATCGGCGGGGCAGTGCTTGCCGGTCTTGTCGTGCGAGCCTGCGCCGTGGACGTGACCGTCGTTTTGCGCGACGTGGAAATCGAAGGTCCACGGGCGGAGTTTGTCGGTCATCTTCTCGTAGGCTGCGTAGAACTCGGCCTCGCTGTAGCCTTCCTTCACGAGCGCGTGCTCGGGGGCGTTGTAGCCGAGGAGGTAGAGGTAGGTGTGCGCGAGGTCGGCCTGGAAACCGACGGTCTTCGGCATACCCGTCGCTTCGAGGAGATCGAGGATGTCTTTCCACGAGTGCATGCCCGCCCAGCAGATTTCGCCTTCGGCAGCGAGGCGCTCGCCGTGTTGTTCGGCGATCTTGCCGGCTTCGCGGAAAGTCTCGGCGATTTTCGAGGTGTTTGCCTTCGCATCTTCGCGCCATTTGTTCACGCCAAACTCGGCGGAGTCGATGCGGATGACGCCGTATTCGCGGACGCCGTGCTTATTAAAGATGCCGGCGATGCGGCAGGCCATCTTCACCGCGCTGAGGAACTTCTCGCGCTGCGCGGCGTCGCCCATGGCGGAATCACCCACCGTGCCCGGCCAGACCGGAGCGACGAGCGAGCCGACTTTGAAACCCTTGCCAGCGATGAGGTCGGCGATGCGCTTGATTTCATCGTCGCTCGCCTCGGGGTTCGTGTGCGGCAGGAAGAGGAAGTAGTCGATGCCATCGAACTTCTGGCCGTTCACGTTGGCGGCGGCCGTGAGGTCGAGCATGCGCTCGAGGCTGATGGGCGGTTCCTGACCGGCGTCGGTTCCCTTGCCCACGAGACCGGGCCACATTGCGTTATGAAGTTTCGGAGAGGTATTGCTCATAGTAGTGTTGTTTTTGTTGCGTTCAGCGGCGCGGAAAGTGGCGGGCGCGAATCCGCGCGGCAAGGCGAAATTGATGCATGAACGCCCGCTTTCGCTGATTGCCGGAACTGCGCGGACGTCCGATAGTCCGCGCTCCATGTCCGACCATCCATTGCTCCGCCGCCTGCCGCCCCGTGAGGGATGCACCAGCGACACGATGCTGGCCGGATTTCTCGATTACACCGCGGAGAAGAAGCTCGAACTCTATCCCGCCCAGGAGGAGGCGCTGCTGGAGCTCTTCGACGACCGGAACGTGATCCTCAACACGCCGACCGGCTCGGGCAAATCACTCGTCGCCGCAGCGATGCATTTCCGTTCGCTCGCGATGGGCCGACGCTCGGTTTACACCTGCCCGATCAAGGCGCTGGTGAATGAGAAATTCATGGCGCTCTGCCGCGATTTCGGTCCGGAGAATGTCGGGATGGCTACAGGCGATGCGACGGTGAACCGTGACGCGCCCATCCTGTGCTGCACGGCGGAGATTCTCGCGAATCACGCACTCCGCGACGGCAGCGACTCGACGTTCCGCGATGTCGTGATGGATGAGTTTCACTATTACTCCGACCGCGACCGCGGCGTGGCCTGGCAGGTGCCGCTGCTGACGATGAGCAACGCGCGCTTTCTGCTGATGTCGGCAACGATGGGCGGCACGGATTTTTTCAAGGAATCGCTCACGCGACTCACGGGCGTGGAAACCACGGTAATCAGCTCAACGCAACGCCCGGTGCCGCTCGAATACAGCTACGTAGAAACGCCCGTGGATGTGACGCTCCAGACGCTGCTCCAGGAGGGCAAGGCGCCGGTTTACCTCGTCCACTTCACGCAAAACGAAGCAGCGCAAACCGCGCAGGATTTGATGAGCATCAACTTCTGCACCGCAGCGGAGAAGATCGCGATCAAGGAACTGATGCACGGCGCGAAGTTCACGAGTCCGTATGGAAAGGAGCTGAAGAAGTTCCTCGGACACGGCATCGGAATTCACCACGCCGGACTGCTGCCGAAATATCGCGTGCTCGTCGAGAAACTCGCGCAACACGGCCTGCTGAAAGTGATCTGCGGAACGGACACACTCGGCGTGGGCGTGAACATCCCGATTCGCACGGTGCTGCTCACGCGGCTCAGCAAATACAGCGGCGAGAAGACTGCGACGCTCACCGTGCGGGACTTCCATCAAATCACCGGACGCGCCGGGCGGCGTGGGTTCGACGACATCGGCTTCGTGCTCGCGCAGGCTCCGGAGCACGTGATCGAAAACGCAAAGCTCGCCGCGAGGGCTGCGGGCGATGCGAAAAAGCAGAAGAAACTCGTAAAGAAAAAGCCGCCGGAAGGCTTCGTGGGCTGGAACGAGGATACGTTCAAAAAGCTCATCAACTCCGCGCCCGAGCCGCTCGTTTCGCGATTCGATGTATCGCACGGAATGCTGCTCAATGTCCTGAGCCGTCCGGGCGATGGCTGCGCGGCGATGCGAAAGCTCATCGCCGATTCCCACGAGCCCGCTTCGGCAAAGACGCGCCACAACCGCCGCGCATGGGAATTATTCCGCGCGCTGGTGGACCGGAAAATCGTCCGCATTCTGCGGACATCCGAACGCCCGCCGGACGGCACGAAGCTCGCGCTGAACGTAGAGCTTCAGGACGACTTCTCGCTCAATCACGCGCTGTCGCTTTATCTCATCGACACACTCGCGCTGCTCGACCCGGCTTCCACGGACTACGCCGCCGACGTGATGACGCTTTGCGAATCAATCCTCGAAAATCCGGACATCATCCTCCGCCGCCAGCTCGACCGCGTGAAGACCGAGGCGATGAACGCGATGAAGGCGGAGGGCATCCCGTTTGAAGAACGCGTCGCGAAACTCGAGGACCTCGAATACCCGAAGCCGTGCCGCGATTTCATCTACCGGACGTTTAACGAATTCAGCGACGCACATCCGTGGGTCGGGCAGGAAAACATCCGTCCAAAGAGCATCGCCCGCGAGATGTTCGAGAACTTCCGCACGTTCACGGACTACATCCACGACTACGAACTGCACCGCGTCGAGGGCGTGCTGCTGCGGCATTTATCCAGCGTTTACAAGGTTCTCGCGCAGACCGTCCCCGAGAAATTCAAAACACCGCCCGTGCAGGAAATGGAGGCCTGGCTCGCGGGAGTCTTGCGCGGAACGGATTCCTCGCTGCTGGAGGAATGGGAGCGCATGCGCAATCCCGACTGGAAGCCCGACGAGCCCGAGAATACGCCGCACGAACCACCGGACATCACGCGCAACAAGCGCGAATTCACGGCGCTGATTCGCACGGAGATTTTCCGCTTTCTGCGCCCGCTGGCGCTGGGAAACTACGCGGCAGCGCTCGCGGACATCGCGCCCGGAGAATGGACCGCCGACTCCCTCGGCGCAGCGCTCGATGACTATTACGAAAATCACGAGCGAATCCGCCTCGACGCCGAGGGCCGCAACGGACGCCACACTTACATCGATCCCGATGAAAGCGGCGCATTCTGGCGCGTGAGCCAGATGCTTGTGGACCCGGAGGAGCACAACGACTGGCAGTGCCAGTTCACGGTGGACCTCGCGCAGGCTCGCGAAGAGGGAAAGCCGACGCTCGTGCTTACCGCGATCGCGCCGGTTGAATAATCTGCACGGCGCGGCGACGAACGCCCGCCTCCTTCATCGTGCGGGCCAGCGTGTTTCGCGGAACGCGGCGGTATGCCTCATCCGCCGGACGGTCCAACACGATCTCAAACCGCGAATGCAGCCACTCGCGAATCTGCCAGGCATGCCGGAATCCCCTCGCCTCGCCGCTTCCATTTCCCATGACCATCGGCGTGCCGAGAACGGTCACCACGAGAAAGCATGTGTCGTCCGAGCAGCGAATCTCCAGACTGTCGTAGGTGCGGAACCGCAATGCCAGTTCCAGCGCCTGCTGCTGCCGCTCCGCGCTCTTGATTTCGTTGCTGAGGGATAAACTCATTGCCCGTCGTTAAACATTCTCCGTGCCACGCGCAAGGGCGGTGTCACGCACTGCAACCGCGCTCGCCAGAATGAGGGCGTCGCTTTAAACAGGCGCGCCATGATTACACGCCGCACGTTCATTTCACTCGCTGCACCGCTCTGCATCAGCACGGCGCGGGCGGCGGGTGCACCATCGACCAAGAAGGGATTTTGCGCGATGGGGCGTCAGGATGCGGAGAAACTGGGCGCAAAGTGGCACTACAACTGGGGCCTCGATGGGATCGGCACTCCGGCCATGGAGTTTGTGCCGATGGCAAAGGGCACGCCGCATTTCCGCCCGGACTACTGGCAGCGAATCGCCGCGCTGAAAGCGAAAGGCGCGAAGCATTTGCTCGGCTTCAATGAACCGGAACGCGCAAGTCAGGGAAACCTCACGGTCGCTCAGGCGCTCGATCATTGGCCGAAGCTGGAGGCCGCCGGACTGCGACTCGGCAGCCCCGCGCCTTCCTCGGACGGCGGCGGCATGGCGTGGTTCGCGGAGTTTATGAAGGCGGCGAAGAAGCGGAAACTGCGCATCGATTTCATCGCCATCCATTGGTATCGAGGCTCCGACCTCGCAGCGTTCGAAGGCTGGCTCAAGGAACTGAAGCGCGACTACGATCGCCCGGTCTGGCTCACCGAGTTCAACGCTTGGAACGCCGATGAACGAACGCAGGAGCGCTTTCTGAAAGGCGCGGTCAAAATTCTGGAGCGCCTCAATTTCGTGGAGCGCTACGCGTTCTTCACACCGGGTCGGGGAAAGCCGGGCAGCCTCTTCAAAGCGGATGGCCAGTTCACGGAACTCGGCGAGTTTTACCGCGGCGTCTGACGAACACCGGGATTTATCCTGTCCAGTTCGACGCCGAAGCGATAAATGCACGCATGAAACTTGAGCAGGGACAGGTCTGGAAGCAGGGCGACGAATTTTTCCGCATCGTGAAATGGTCGCGCACGGCAATCGTTTACAAAGTGATGACGGACCTCGTGGAAAAGAAGGGCACGGTGCACGAAGCCTCCAAGAAGGAGTTCTGCCGGCTCATTAAAGGCGCGACCCTCGTGACCGGGCAGCCGAACGCGTAGTATTTCTGTTTCCAGAAGCGGAGATTCCGCGTTTCCTCCGGCGCACCTTATGAATCGGATTTGCGTTTATTGCGGCTCACTACCCGGCAACCGCCCGGAATACACGGCGGCTGCGGCGCAGTTCGGCGCCATCCTTGCACGCCGCGGAATCGGCCTTGTGTACGGAGGAGGAAATATCGGGCTGATGGGCGCAGTCGCGAGCGCGGTCTTGAAGGCCGGCGGCGAAGTCATCGGCGTCATCCCCGTTTCGCTCATGGAAAAAGAACTCGGCCTCCGCGAATGCACGGAACTCCGCGTGGTGCAGTCGATGCACGAGAGAAAGCAAACCATGGTCGATTTGAGCGAC
>SXWH01000011.1 GCA_005791535.1 Verrucomicrobiaceae bacterium
TCGGTGCCGGCGCGGACACGTGGCGGACGACCCCAGTGAGCCTTGTCCAGAGCGGCGACTGGAAGCTCATGGAGTTTCTCGAGGACGGAAAACTGGAGCTCTACAACCTCCGCGCCGACATCGGTGAAACGAAGAATCTCGCAACCGAAAACTCCGCGAAAGCCAGCGAGCTCCACTCACTTCTCAAAGCCTGGCGCGCGGACGTCCATGCGCCGATGCCTTCGAGCAACATCGAGAAAGCGCCCGCTCCGGAGAAGAAGCGGAACAGGAAAAAGAAGGCAGCCTGAGTTTCGTAAATCCGATGAACCAATTCTTCCGCCCGATGGCGCTCGCGTCTGCGCTTTTGCTGAACCTTTGCACCTATGCATGCGCTGAAAATGCCGCGGACTGGAATCAGTTTCGCGGCCCCGCCGGATCGGGCGTTGCCGTTGAGGGCTGCGTTCCGCCCATTGCGTTCGAAGGAAACAAGCCCATTTGGAAAGTTCCAGTTCCCGCGGGCCACTCGTCGCCCATCGTCGCGGGCGGGCGAATCTTTCTCACTGCGCTGGAAAACGGACGGCTGCTCACCCTTGCCATCGACCGCACCGACGGCCGGGTCCTCTGGCGGCGCGAGGCTCCGGCGGTGCCGCTGGAGAAGACTCACGAGACGAGCAGTCCCGCGGCTTCCACGCCATGTGCCGACGCCGAACGCGTGTATGTTTACTTCGGCTCGTTCGGGCTCATCTGCTACGACCGCGACGGAAATGAGCAGTGGTCGCGCAAGCTTCCCACGCCGAAAAGCCTCTACG
This sequence comes from Verrucomicrobiaceae bacterium, assembly GCA_005791535.1. Taxonomy (GTDB): domain Bacteria; phylum Verrucomicrobiota; class Verrucomicrobiia; order Chthoniobacterales; family Chthoniobacteraceae; genus SXWH01. The sequence continues at coordinate 789 of SXWH01000011.1, forward strand.
GAATGGCGACGTCACCCGTCGCATTTGGCGACCGCCTTTTCCTCGTCCTCGACAACGACGAGAACCTGCCCGACAGCAAGCTCAGCCAGTCGCGCGTCCTCTGCATTTCGAAAAAGAACGGCGAGACGGAATGGGAAACGCAGCGCCCGCTCGTCCGCAGCGGCTGGTCCACGCCGGTGATCTGGCAGCACGACGGCGCAGCAGAGCTCGTCGTGCTCGGAAGCGGTCGCGCGAACGGATACAACGCTGCCACCGGCGCGGAGCTCTGGCACGCCACGGGATTCTCGCGCGAGACGATCGCGATGCCGGCGTTTGGTGCTGGGCACGTGTATATCTCGTCGTCGCAAATCGGCGGTGGTGCCGACGAGCAAATCGATCCCGCTCCGTTCTGGAAAGCGCTGCTGACATTTGACGCCAACAAGGACGGCCGGATCGTCCGTTCGGAAATGACCGGCCACTTCACCTTCCCGCTCCGTCCGGAACTGCCGCCCGGCCATCCGGGCTTCGGGATTCCGCTGCCGTCCGATGAAGCGAAGCGAAGCAGCCGGCTCGACGGAATGTTCACCTCCATCGACAAGGACAAGGACGGATTCTGGACGCTCGACGAGTTCGCCGCGGCGATGTCCGGCCGCCAGGGCAAGCCGCGACTGCTCGCCATCCGGCCGGGCGCACGCGGCGATGCGGCGGAAGGCCACGTCGCGTGGGAGCTGAATCGCAACATCCCGGAAATCCCCTCCCCGCTTTTCTATCAGGACAAAATCCACCTCGTCCGCAATGGCGGCATCACGGCCGCAGTCGATGCAAAGACCGGCAGCGTGCTCTTCTCCGAGCGCCTCCGCGGCGGCGGGCAATACAGCGCTTCGCCGGTCGCTGCGAACGGCCACATCTACGCCGTTTCCAATCAGGGACTTCTCTCGGTGATGAAGGCCGGCGCGAAGTTCGAGCCGGTTCACCAGACCGAAATCGGCGAGGCGGTTTTTGTGACGCCTGCGTTCGATACCGACACGCTCTACGTCCGCAGCGCGTCACACCTGCACGCATTCCGCGCCTCGAAATAGCCGGCGGGCTTCCGCGGTGTTTCGACTTTCACCGCCATCACCGCGTCCGCATAGTGCGCGCCCTTCATCATGCCCATCGACCTGCGAAGCGACACCATCACCGTCCCCACACCAGCCATGCGACAAGCGATGGCCTCCGCCGAAGTCGGCGACGACGTCTTCGGCGATGACCCCACCGTCCTGAAACTGGAAGCCCGCGTCGCCGAACTGCTCGGCAAGGAAGCCTCGCTCTTCACCGTCTCCGGCACGATGGCAAACCAGCTCGCGCTCCGCTCTCACACGGAATCCGGCGACGAAATCCTCGTCGATGCAAACGCGCACATCTACTACTACGAAACCGGCGGCCCCGCCGCGCTCGCGGGAGTCATGTGCCGCTGCCTGCCGGGTGTGCGTGGCATCTTCACCGCGGCGGATGTCGAGGCCGCGCTGCGGCCGGCAGACCAGCATTTCCCGCCGACGAAACTCGTGTGCATTGAAAACACCCACAATCGCGGCGGCGGAAGCATCTGGCCGCTCGAAACGCTCCGCGAGGTCGCGGAAGTTTCCCGGCGTCACGGCCTGCGCATGCACCTCGACGGCGCGCGGCTTTGGAACGCATCCATCGCGACGGGAATCGCCGAGCGCGACTACGCCGCGCACTTCGATTCCGTGAGCGTCTGCTTTTCCAAAGGCCTCGGCGCCCCGGTCGGCTCGGCCCTCTGCGGGTCACGCGAATTCATCCAGCGTGCGCGCCGCTTTCGCAAAATGTTTGGCGGCGGAATGCGGCAGGCGGGCATCATCGCCGCCGGCGCGCTCCACGCACTCGAGCACCACCGCGCACGCCTCGCCGAGGATCACACCAACGCCCGCACACTCGCCGATGGACTCTCCCTCCTGCCGGGAATCGAACTCGACCCCGCGAGCGTGCAGACAAACCTCGTATTCATGCGCGTTCGCAAACTCCCCGCCGCCGCCCTCACCGCCGCGCTTGAGAAAGCCGGCGTCCGCGTCCTCGCACTCGGCCCCGAAACGATCCGCGCCGTCACCAACATGACCGTCACCGCCGCCGAAATCGGAGAGACAATCACCAGCGCGAAGCGTATCCTTGAATCGTAATGGCGTAATCCCCAGACCGACGCGCTCCGGTCAAAAACTGTAGAGGGAGGCGGACGCCGGAGTCATCTCCTTGGGAGTTATCGGAATCGCACGGCTTCACTCCGCGACTCATGTAGCGATACCGGGTTAACCGGCACGCCACGTTGCGTCCGTTTTGATTTGTTCGTTTCAACCACTCAGACCAGGCAGACAAGAACGCCGCCAGCTGCTACTTTGAAGAGTCGATGGCTGCCACAATCGCCGCCAGCGCGGAAATCTGGGCGTTGAAACTGTGCGTCGGGCTTTTAGCGCCAGTGTGCCATGCATCCAGGAAGGCCCCGTCTTTATCGCGACCATTCTTCAACGCAGCGTCTGCGCTTCCGAGCACTACGCGATCGATTAATACCACTGTTTCAGAATGGGAATGTTCAGCGGCCAGAACCTTGCGAAATTGCCCCAAGTAGCGTGCAAAGACGCCTTTAAACAAACTCGCGTCACCTTTGGTCCCCAGCTTCTCCAGCAAAATATCCCCTGTTACCAGACCGGCTTCTGTTAACGCGCTCGTTGTGAATTTCGCTGCATCGTCAAGGTAGGCGCGTTCGCCCGTCGCTTCGAAGAGTGCCACCAGCATTCCGATATGAGTGCCTTGATTTGTTGTCCAATAATCACCTTTGTGGCCTGGGCCATCGACAATCGCGCGGCCGTCATAGAGCGCGGTTTTCTTCGTCCAGGAATGCGTCCGCTTCGCCTATTCCAGAAACTCCGGCTCGCGTGTTCTGGAAAAAAGGCGCGCCGAGAGAATCGCGAAAAGCTGATTGGTAATTGCATTTGCCACCTGCTTGTCCTCGTCCTCGCACCAAATCACCCCACCGCCTTTCTCCGGCTTCCAATTCTTTGCCATGTGCAGTTGTATCACCCGCGCAGTCTTCAAAAACCGTTCGTCTTTGGTCCGGTCATACATCTTCAACCATGCAATTCCCCACCAACCCGAGTCATCGAGGTACTCGTTCACAAAATCCACGTAATATCCCCGAGTATCCGCTTCTGATCCGGCGGCGCTCCGTCGCTGGCGTTCCTCGTCCCTGGCTGTCCACAGCCCCCGCCGCTGAAGTTCGGCAATTAATCGCGGCGCCTTGTTTTTGAAATCACGATTCAGCGAGTACAAGTTCTCCACCTGCCGCATCCACTCGGTATTTCCCGTTGCGGAGGCCGCATCGATTAGCGTTTCGACTGCGTTCGCGGAGGGCCACCACGGCGGGTTGTGCCTCCCTTCAAAATGCGCCCGCAAATCGTCTCCGGGTTTATCGAACCAGATTCCCAAGGTGGGCGACCAGTAACGCTCGTTCAAAAGCCCGATTCCTCCCGCAAGCTCCGCTTCCATCGCCTTCTTTGCGTCCTGTCCCGAGGCGAAAGCCGTCGCCACAATCACCCAAAAAATGAAATAATAGTTCCTATGCATGCCCCTTCAAACTTATGCCGCCAAGTCAATGCATCCACGAGACGGGCGGGATTCTCATCCGCCCTTCGTCGCGCCGATATACTCCGCCGTCGCTCGGCGGATTTCGGCGGCGAGGTCGGCGCGCTGGGTTGCGAATTTCGGTTTGAACCACGGAAAGAGGCCGACGAGGTCGTGCAACACGAGAACCTGTCCATCGCAATCGGTACCCGAGCCGATTCCGATGGTGGGAATGGAGACGGCTGCGGTGATTTCCGCGGCGACTTCGGGAACGACCAACTCGAGCAGCACTCCGAAGGCACCGGCGGATTCCACCGCCCGGGCGTCAGCGACGAGCGCGCGCGCCTGCTCGGCGGTTTTGCCTTTGATTTTGTAGCCACCTTCCACCCGCACTTGCTGCGGCTGCATGCCGATATGGGCCATGACCGGAATCTCCTCCTCGGCGAGCGCTTTGATCTGCGCAACGTGCGACGCGCCGCCTTCGATTTTCACGGCATGCGCACCGGCTTCGAGGAGAAGCATGGAATTATGAACGGCCTCGGCGGGAGTATCGGCGCTGCCGATGCAAAGGTCGGCAAGAATGAGCGGTGAACGTCCACCGTCCTTGACGCCGCGGGCCACTGCGCGCGTGTGGTGGAGCATTTCCTCCATGGTGACGAGCGTCGTATCGGGATAGCCGAGCACGACCATTCCGAGCGAGTCGCCGATAAGCAGGACATCGACGCCGCTCTCCGTGAGCAGGCGGGCGCTCGGGTAATCATAAGCCGTCAGCACCGAAATGCGTTCACCACGCTTTTTGAATTCGCGGAATTTTGCGATTCGTTCGTCCATGCAGTCATGAAAACCAAGGTTCGCGCCGCGTCGAGTCCGCATTGCGCGAATCTGCTCGGGAAACCGATTGCGCTGCGTGCGGCGTTCGGCTTTGCAAAAGGATCTGATGAAAACTCCAGCACTCGTTCTCGCCACATTCGTCGCATGTCTGCAGCCCGTTTCCGCGGAAGATTACAAACCCGCGCCCGAACTCACGGAGGTCCCCGGCGTCCCGAAGGGCGAGGTGTTGAAGTTCACATTCGCCGAGTCGAAGATTTTTCCGGGCACAACGCGCAACGTGACGGTTTACGTTCCGCACCAATACAATCCCGCGAAACCGGCGTGCGTGTGGGTGAACCAGGACGGCATGCAGCACAAGGCAGCGACGGTTTTTGACAACCTGATCGCGAAGGGCGAAATGCCCGTGACCATTTACATCGCCGCATCGCCCGGCGTCGTGAAAGCAATGGACGGGAAGTCGGCGCTGGATCGATTCAACCGCAGCTTTGAATACGACGGCCTCGGCGACGCTTACGCGCGCTTCGTGCTAACCGAGCTGCTGCCTTTCGTGGAGAAGCAGAAGACGACGGACGGACGCGCCATCGTGCTCAGCAAGGACGGCAACGACCGGTGCATCGGCGGTTCATCGAGCGGGGCTGTCTGCGCATTTACCGCCGCTTGGGAAAAGCCTGCGGAGTTCCGGCGCGTATTTTCCACCATCGGCACCTACGTCGGACTGCGCGGCGCGGACGGCTATCCAACCCTCGTGAGGAAGTTCGAGCCAAAGCCCCTGCGCATTTTCCTTCAGGATGGCGACAAGGACCAGAACATCTACGGAGGCGACTGGTGGATGGCCAACCAGATGATGGAACGGGCGCTCACATTCGCCGGCTACGAAGTAAATCACGCGTGGGGCACCGAGGGCCATAATGCGAAACACGGCGATGCCATTTTCCCCGACGCGGTCCGCTGGCTCTGGAAGGACTGGCCCGCGCAGCCGAAAGCGGGCGTTTCAAAGAATACGATGCTCAACGAAATCATCCTCCCCGGCGAAGGCTGGCAGCTCGTTGGCGAAGGCTACCAGTTCACCGAAGGGCCGGCCGTGAACGCTCAAGGCGAGGTGTTTTTTAACGACATCCCGGGCGGCCGGACATTCAAGATCGGGCCGGATGGCAAGCCGGCGGAATTCATCGCCGATTCCAAAAAAGCAAACGGCATGGCGTTCGGGCCCGACAGCCGTATGTTTGCAATCGCCACCGCGGAGCCGGTCGTGCTCGCCTACGGACCGGACAAGGTTGCGAAAGCCGTAGCCGACGGATTCAAAGGAAACGACCTCGTCGTAGCGCACAACGGGAACATCTACGCAACCGACCCGCTTTCCGTAAAAGGCGAGTCGAGTCGCATCTGGCTAATCAAGCCCGACGGCTCAAAGCAGGTCGTCGACGAAGGCGCGGTGCGCTTTTCGAACGGAATCACCCTTTCGCCGGACCAGTCGCTCCTCTACGTCGCGGACTCGCGTTCGCACTGGGTCTATTCATTCCAGATTCAGCCCGACGGCACCTTGGCGAACCGGCAGCGCTACTTCCACATCCACCAGCCCGACACGGCAGACGACGCCGGAACCGACGGTCTCGAGGTGGATCGCGACGGCCGGCTTTACGTGGCGTCGCGCATGGGCATCCAGGTGTGTGATCAGGCGGGTCGCGTGAACTGTATCATTCCCACGCCAAACGGCCGCGTCTCGAACCTCGTCTTCGGCGGAACTCAATTCGACACACTCTACGCAACGTGCGGCGACAAAGTGTACTCGCGAAAGATGAAGGCGAAGGGAATCCCGGCATTTCTTCCGCCCGTAAAACCGAACCCTCCACGGCTCTAAACGCCATCCGCGGCGTTGGAAAATGCATCCAAACGCACCATCCTTGCGAGTTTTCTCAAAAGTTTTCCCAAGTGATAATCCATTTTCCTTCGCAGGGAAATCCAAGTGAAATAATTGTTTCGATTTCGAAAGAAAAACATCCATGAAACTTGTTTTTCTCTGATTTCGCCACATTCACCCCACCTACACCAAGAGCGAGAAAGATTTTATCTTTCCGTTGCCATTCCTTCTATTCCGGCTATCCTATTCTCCAATGAGAGACACCAAAATAACCACTTGGCACGACCACTGCTACTAATGGGTTTATCTCACAACGAGACCAACAACTAAAAACAACCAACATGAACAAGAATCACAAAACCACAAAACGCGCCCTCACCCTGGGCGACCTCGTCCTCGCTGTCAGCACATCGAGCCGCACCTTCGCCGAAACCGCAGCTGCAGTCGCCGACCTCTTGGAATCCGGCCGCGTCCGGATTACCAACAACGGACGCTGCATCCGCGCCCGGGTCGCGTAACGTAAATTCCGCTGAACAACAAAACTTTCACCCAGTTACAAACATGAAAAAGTCCCTTAAGATCGCAAAACGCAGCTTCACCCTAGGCGACCTCATCCTCGCCGTGAGCAACACCAGCCGCAACAGCCGCGAAACCCTCGCAGCGATGACCGATTTGCTGGAGAGTGGCCGAATTCGGATTCAATCCGGCGGCCATGCAGTCCGCGCACGCGTCCTGTAAAGACCAAAAATCGGGGAGACATTCGAGCAGACCCGGTCTGGGCCCCGGCCTGACTCGAGCAGTCATCCCATACAAAACTTTCCAAAACCCCGCCGTCAGCCATCCGCGCGACGGCGGGGTAAGTTTTTTACAGAAGAAAGATTCCCTCCTTACCACCCAAGGCAAAAAAAACGCCCCGACTCCTTTTCGGAATCGGGGCGTTTGTAAAACAGCCTTCGTGAGCTGAGTAACCCGAACTATTGTCCCGCGGGAGCCGGAGCCGGTGCAGGAGCCGCCGGTGCCGGTGCCGCAGGTGCGGGGGCTGCCGGCGCTGGAGCTGCAGGTGCCGGAGCAGCCGGTTTCGGCGCAGGAGCCGGTGCCGCATCAGCAGGAGCGTTGATTACTTCGTCAGTTTCAGGCTTCTTGGCGTCGATCTTCTCCTTCACAGCACCTGCTGCGGCGTCGATCTTCGCACCGGTATCACCAGCTGCAGCCTTCACGGCCTCACCAGCGGCTGCGCCGCCGACCTTGGTGGCGGCATCAGCTGCCTTGTTTGTAGCAGCAGCAGCGGCGTCTTTTGCCTTACCTGCAGTGGCGTCAACGGCCTTTTTGGCTTCTTCCTTTGCCTTGTCAGTTGTGTTCTTGGCGGCGTCATCGCATGCCGAAAAGCTGAGAGCAAGAACGGCGGCGACTGCGAAATGAATTTTCATGTGAGTAGAGTTTGTTTTTTGGATTCGACCGGGTAACGATCTTGAAACAAGAAGACCCGAGCGGCCCAAAAACGTCAACCCTTGAATTCCAAGCTCAATCTCGCGATTCCACCGAAATCCACACTACGAACTCGCTGGGCAACGATTGTCGGTTGACGATCTCAAAATTACCGACTACCTACTGCGAGCTCTAATCCACGGCGGGATAGCCAAGTGGTAAGGCCGGGGTCTGCAAAACCCCTATCCGCGGGTTCGATTCCCGCTCCCGCCTCCCCCCCCCCCTCACAATCAACCACTTACGCAGCGTCTCCAAGCGAAGTCTCGACCAGTAAGTCCAAGCATTCAACATAAACCATCCCCTTCCCTCCGCGACCCGCCAATTGAACTACGAATAGTCGATTCGATCAACGAGACAGCCCAAAATGCGGATTTTCCCCCTCCATGATTACCGTAGTCAGTTCGCACTTCACCAGAATTCCATCTGCGCCGACCACGGCGCGCA
>SXWH01000118.1 GCA_005791535.1 Verrucomicrobiaceae bacterium
CGCGCCGACTCCGAAGCTTCCCGCATTCCCAATCGTCACGGTTCCGGAAATCGTTACCGCGCCGCCGCTCTTGGAGTTCAACACCGAGATATTGGTGAGAGAGCCGCCGCTGGCCAAGTTCAGCGTTCCCGCCGACGAAACAACGCTCCCTGTCAGGCCATTTACGCCGCTCAATGTCATCGTGCCTGCACCGGCCTTTGTAAATCCAGCGACCCCGCCGCCCGCCGCATTTTGCAGCGAAGCCGACACCGTCAGCGTCCCGCTCGATACGTCGAACGTGTTATTGTTTACATGCACGCCGCTGAACGCCGCGCCGGTGGACGTAATGGCCGAAGTGCCGCTCGACGTCACCGTGCCCTTTAAATTGAACGCCTGAAAATTCGCGTTCGCCCCGCCATTTGCATGGAGCGTCCCGCCCGTGAAATTCAGACCGATGATTGTCGTAAACCAGCCGTTGCTCGCCAGCGTGCCGGTGTTGTCGATCGTGATGAGTGGTGAAGTCGTCGTAGCCGCCGCGCCAAACGTGTCGTGCTGCGTAAAGTTCACGAGTCCGCCGGTGACGATGGCCGAGTCCGCTGGATTCACCGTTCCCGCAACTGGACCGGGCAACCAGTTCACAGAATTCCAGTTCCCGGTCCCGCCGCCCCATGTGAAAGTTGCGGCGTGCGCCGAAGTCGCTGCGAGCGCGAGAGCCGCGAGACGCAGTGCGGGAGCGGAAATGAGAGATGAGCAGACGGGACGGAGTTTCATATTCGTGGGTGAGCGATGTGATGGTTTTATTCCAAATGTAACGGCGCATGTAGGATCCGGAAGTTCCGCGATCGCACCATTTAGCGACGAAAATCCACATCCGATGGTGCGCATGCGGGAACTCTCTTCGCCGTGCGCCAAGTTTTCAATTGCCGGCTGTGTTCGCGCTACTTCGGCCGGACCTCGTAGGAATACGTCACCGAGCCGCTCTTTCGCTCCGCGCTTTCCGCCGCCGCGGGATAGGCGCGCACGTAATCGACCACGGCCTTCTCCGGTGAGACGCTCACCCGCATGATGCCCGACGCGCCGAACTTCACGCCGCTCTTGTAGCCGTATTCATCGGCGTTGCGCGTGTTGTCGTTGCGCGAATGGCCGGGCTGCGGGACGAGCTGATACACCACGCCGTCGCGCTCGCCGCGGACGAAGATGTGGTCGTGTCCGTGAAAAACCACGCAGCTTCCGCGCTTCGCCAGCAGGTCGTGAATCGGTGCCGCCCAGCCCGGACGCTTTTCTGTGAACGTGCTCGTGCCGTCGAGTTCCTTCCCACCCCACTCGAAAAAGTGCGACGCCTCCACGCCGCCGCGACCTTCGGGAGTCGCGCCGCCGACGAGGTGATGCGTGAAGACGAACGTGTATTTCGCTTTGCTCGTCTCCAGAGTCTTTCGCAGCCACTCGTATTGCTCGCGACCGAGCGTGCGGCCCCAATTGTCGCCGCCGTCCTTTCGGATGCGCTGCGAATACCAAAATTGGTCGAGCGCGATGAAAAGCGCGTCGCCCCATTCCCACGCGTAGTAGTTTTCCAGCAGACCGGCCTTTGTGTGGGGCGTTGCGTTGCCCGTGTAGAAGCCGTCCGGCGACGGGTTCGGGAAATATTTTTTCCGCATTCCGTTCGACCACACCGCCATTCCGTCGCCGCCCTCCTTGCGTCCGCCGCCCATGCTTTCGCCATCGTGATTTCCCAGCACGAGAAACACCGGCGCGCTGTGCCCGACGAGGCCGAAGTAGTATCGCTGCGCGACGTATTGCGGCGCGGCGAGCGTGTAAGTCGGGCGCTTGTCCACCATGAAGGTATCGCCGAGGTCTATGTGGAAATCCGTCTTCGCCGCGAGCGCATTGGCGAGAGACTTTTCGTAAACCGCAGTGTCCACGCCGAAGTCGAGGTGCGGGTCGGCCTGCACGGTAAATGTGAACGCGCTGCCCGGCACGCGCTGCGTGCGAAAGGAACGCTCCGGCTGCAATTTCCACTCTCCGCCCGGCGCGCGCGTGCTGAGCTGGTAGAACACCTGCGAGTTCGCCCTCAGTCCTTTGAGCGGCACCTCGACTGGCTCGTCTTTCTTCAGCGGAAAAACAGATGTCTTCTCCGCGAGTTCGCCGGATTTTTCGCCGAACGCGATGACGCCTTCGCGTTCCTCGTAAGCGAGAACGCTGACCGTCACGGAATCCTTCGTCGGACGCCCGAGCACGACATCCAGCGGATGCGCGGGAACATCGGTGCGGAACAAAAACCGCACATCATCCGTGGGCGCATCCTGCGGACGCTGTCCGCCGCGTTTCCCTTCGCCGCCGCCACGCGGTTTCTCATCCGCGGCAAATGCGATGAGCGAGGCGAGCGCAGCGAATGCCGCCGGGGCGAGCAAGTGTTTGAGTTTCATCGCGGGAACATCGCTGCACGAACCTTAAGAGAACATGAATTCCGAAGTGGCCGCTCCGCAGCTCCAGCCGGGAGGCGGACCAGCAGCCACAAGGACAGGATGAAAAAGAAAAAGCGCATCGCAGGGAGTGAGCGCGGAGCGGCGGAGTGTGACGGGCGTTTTTCTAGTCATCATTCCGTCCCTGCGGGAAAGAGTTTACTCGCGCGATGCACATATTGCGCCGCTTTCCCAAGCTCCCGCGCACTGCTATGAGGGGCACCTCAGTTGCACCAACCGATGTCCATATTCTACCGCCTGCTTCTCGCCATCCTTGCTTTCGCACCGGCCCGCGCCACCGAGCCGCTGCTGCTCGCGCACTACATGCCGTGGTATGCGACGAAGGACGTGAGCGGGGCGTGGGGGTGGCATTGGACGATGAACCGCTTCGACCCGGAGCGTGTGCGGGAGGATGGCCGCCGCGAGATTGCTTCGCACGATTATCCGCTCATCGGGCCATACGATTCGGGCGATGACCATGCGCTGGAGTGTCAGGTGTTGCTGATGAAGCTCGCGGGGCTCGATGGCGTCGTCATTGACTGGTATGGCACGAGCGACATCCACGACCACGCCGCGAACCACCGCCACGCGCTGAAGCTCCTCCCGTGGCTCAAGAAGGCCGGTCTGCGCTTCGCCGTGTGCTACGAGGACAATGCGGTGAAGTCGCTCAAGAACGGTGACGATGTGCGGCAGGCGGAGAAAGACCTCGCCTGGGCGGCGGAGCATTTCTTCACCGCCGAAAACTACGTGCGCCACGACGGGAGGCCGGTGCTGCTGGTGTTTGGCCCGCAACATTTGCAGTGGAAATTTCAGCTCGCCTCGAAGCCGCTCGTCTTTGGACTGCCGCACCTCGCAAAGCAGCACGGGCTGGACGGCGCGTTCGCATGGCCGCCGGTCACGGGCGGCAAGCGCATTGAGCCGGAGCAGTGGCGGCGCGAACTCGACAGCGTGTATGCGTCTAAGCAGCCGTTCATCGCCACGGCGTTCCCCGGCTTTCACGACATCTACAAAGAAGCGGGCGTCCACGACAGCTACGGCAGCATCGAAGCGCGCGACGGTCGGACGTTCATCGAGTCGCTGGCGCAGGCGATGAAAAGCGGCGCGCCCATCGTGCAAATCGCCACATGGAACGACTACGGCGAAGGCACCGTCATCGAACCCACACGCAACCACGGCTACCGCTATCTCGAAGCTCTTCCGCGCAGTGGCGACAAGGCGCATCTCCGCCTTCCCGTGCGACTTTACGAGCTGCGGAAACGCGGCGGAGACACTGCAAAACTCGACGAGGCCGCACGCCTGCTTTTCGAGTCAAAGGCTGCGGAGGCTGCGGTTATTCTCGAAGGCGCAGGCCGCTGAACCGTTTGGCGCTCTGCTACCCGACTCGGGCACACGAACACATGGACCTACACCGGGACGTTCTCCACGTTCAACCCGAAGAAATTTTACCGCGAACCAAGTGACCGTGCATGCTCCCGCGCTTCACGTTGGCTTGAGGTGCGAGTCGTGAATTGGCGGCGCGAATTCAAGGTGCAGCCGGTTTTCAACAGCCTTACGCCCTATGTCGCGTGTTATGCGGCGGAGGTTTCTCCCTGGACAAATTCCGGCATGATGACGGTGGAGCGGAATTTTCCGCCGGGTTGCGCCATGACTTGGAGCATCAGCCGGGTGGCGGCGCGGCCTAGGCGCGGGCCGTCGTAGGCGTAGCGCGTGACTTCCGGGTCCGACATTTGCAGGAACTGGTCGTCGCCGCGCGAAATCACCGCGGCATCCTCGGGCACACGCATTCCAGCACGCTTGAGACAGGCCAGCACGCACCACACCCACTGTGGTTGCGTGACCAGAAATGCGGTGGGCACTGGCTTGCTGGCGAGGAGCTGGTTCATCGCGCGCCGGATGGTCGGGCGGCTGTTGGTGCAGTGAGCGATTGCGATTTCCACGGAGTCGGGATGTGTGGCCGCCGCGTCCCTCAATCCGGCTTCGCACTCGGCTTCGCCGACCATTTCCAGCGAGAAGCGGAGGAGCGCCAGTCTGCGATGGCCGTGTTTCAGGAACTGGCCGCCCGCGTGCCGGGCCAGTGCGCGGCTCGCGAACTCGACATGCGGCAGCGTGATGCCAGGTGCCCGTGCCCCCAGCACCATGACTGGCAGGCCGCGGGAAGCGAACCACGCCTGCACGGCGGGCGGGACGCCACAAAGCACCCAGCCGTCGCGTGCGTTCACGTCCACCAGCGATGCGAGGGCGCGGGCCACATCGCGCCGGGTCAAGTCCGCGCGGTGGAGGTAGTGGTATCCGGCTCCAGCCACCGCGAGGCCGCGCTGCAGTTCGGCGAGGGCGCGTTCCATGACGCCGACGATGTTCTCAGGCGGCGTCTGGCTGAGCACGCGGACTTTGCCGCCGCGCACATCGCGAGCGGAGCGGTCGCTCGGCATTGTCGCCACGATGCGATGCCGCCGCCCATAACCGCCCTTTTCCAACAGTCTCTCCCGCGCCAGTTGCTCAATGGCCGCGCGCAGCGTCATCCGGCTCACGCGCAGTTCGGCGCAAAGCTCGTGCTCGCCCGGAAGCTGGCCCGTCCAGCGACCGGACGACAGGCCTTCGCGGAGGACGCGCGCGGTTTCCGCCGCCAGCGGGAAGCGTTGTGGAATGTCGGACACAGTTGGAATGATTGGCCCGGGCCAGCGTGAGTGTCTAAAAAAAAGATAATACGTCGCCACTAGTTGATTCGAGTCCGCCGGGGTCTGCTTTCGGAGAGTCATGAAATCAACCACGCTTACACTCATCACCGCCCTGCTGCTCGCGCTTTGCGCCATACCCGCGGTCGCCGACATTCGCGTCACGCCTGCGGGGGTTGCGCCGCTGAGTTTTGATTCGGCTCCGTCTTCCGGCGACTGGACCACGCTTTCCGTGGGCACTTTGGCGACCACTTACACCAGTGCGACGGCGCTCGATGTTGCGGTCTCCACGCTCAATGCCGCCAGCATCACTGCCGCGCTGGCTTCGACTGGTTCGTGGCCGCCGACGGTGAATACCCTCGCACGCTGGAACAACGGCACGGGCGTTGGTGCCCTGCGGTGCCTCCAGACCCGTGCCTCGGCCAATGATTACCTCGTGCTCATGGCGAAGCTCACCAATGCCACGGGGGCGAACATCACGTCGTTCACCGTCAGCTATGCGTGGGGGCAGTGGCACAATCGCCCGGTGAATGAAAGCGTCGCCGGGCACCGCACCTTTTACAGCCTCACGGGAGCGCCGGGCTCGTGGCAGCTCATCCCGGCGTTGTCCGTGTTCGACAACAACAGCCCCAACCAAACGCTCACCGCGACCGTCAATGTCGGCACTTGGTCGCCGGGCACGAGGCTCTATCTGCTCTGGGCCGATGACAACGGCCCCGGCAGCGACACCGACCCGAAGGAAGGCGGCTACACGCTGGATGACTTCTCCATTTCCAACGTCCTGCCCGCCATCAACCACAGCTTCCTCGACAACGGCATCATCAAAATCGGCGCGGACCTCGGCAAAGGCGGCGCCATCACCTACCTCTCGCCATCGGGCACGACGAACAACATCATCAACAACTACGACCTCGGGCGGCAAATCCAGCAGTCGTATTACTCCGGGCCGCAGCCCTACGACCCCGCGGGCAACATGCACCCCGGCTGGCCGAACTGGCCGTGGAATCCCATCCAGACCGGCGATGTTAATTTCAACCCGTCGCCGCTCATCACGCACAGCAACGACGGCCAGACGCTCTATGTAAAATGCACGCCCAAGCAGTGGGCGCTCAACAATGTGAATGGCGAATGCACGTTTGAATCGTGGATTACGCTCAGCGGCAAAGTCGCCACCGTCAAAAACCGGCTCGTCAATTTCCGCACGGACACCACGCAGCAATTCCCCGCACGCGACCAGGAACTGCCCGCCGTTTACACCAACGGCGACCTGTTCCGGCTCGTCAGCTACAACGGCACCGCGCCATTCACCGGCGGCGCAGTCACCACCTTTCCCAACACCCCGCCGCCGTGGCTCTATTTCCGCGCCACGGAAAGCTGGGCCGCGCTGCTCAACACGAGCGACTGGGGACTCGGCGTTTACCATCCCGGCGCGGTGCAGTTCGTCGGCGGATTTGCCGGCACGCCCGGCAGCGGCGGCACGTATGATTCACCCACCGGCTACCTCTCGCCGATTCATCAGGAAGTCCTCGATAGCACCTTCGAACACACCTACACCTACCAACTCATCCTCGGCACGCTGACGGAAATTCGGAACCACGTTTACGCGCAGCCCTACCGCCCCGCCTGCGACTTCGTTTTCGACACCGACCGCGAGCATTGGAAGTTCGAGCAAACCACCGATGCCGGCTGGCCGTTCGTGAACCAGCGCCTCCGGGTCAGCCTCAACAGCGGCGACCCGCAGATGTGGTCGCCCCGCACCGCATTCCGCGCCGTGGATGCGCCCAAACTCTACATCCGCGCCGCCTTTCAAATCGCCAATCCCGCCGGACGCGCCAACGGACAAGTGTTCTGGGAAAAGGACAACAGCGGCGGACTTTCGCAGGCGCAGAGCCTCATCTTCCCCGTTACCGCCGATGGCCAGTATCACACCTACGAACTCGACCTCGCCGCCACCGGCACATGGACCGGCCTCATCACGCAGTTGCGATTCGACCCCGCCTTCAACGGCGAGCCCGGCGACTACGTGGACGTGAAAGCCATCTCCTCAAATCCCTTCGCCGGAAACGAACACATCGCCCCGACGCTCACCATCGCACGAACCAACGGCGACATCGTCATCAGCTTCCCGACCATCACCGCCGCCACCGCTGGTTTCATCGGCGAAAACCTGCGCTACGATTTGGAAAGCACCACCGACCTCACCCCCGCCAACTGGCAGCCCGTCGCCGGCGTCACCAACGTCCTCGGCGACGGCAGCCTCAAATCATTCACCGACCCGCCTTCATCCCCGCCGAGGAAGTTCTTTCGGCTGAAAGTGCGGCTGGAGTGAACCCGGCTCTGCAACCATACATGAAACTCACTCACCTATTTACTGTCGCCATTCTACTCACGATTCGATCCCATGCGCTCGATTACCCGCACATCACCGGCGAGCCGCAAAAGACCGGCTGGCCGCTCACGGCGGAGGAGCGGGCCTATGTCGTCGAAAAGCCCGGAATGCCCGACGCATGGGAACGCGAGCGCGGCCTCAATCCAAGCAGCTCCGCCGATGGCAACGCCACACAGCCCGACGGCTACACGAACTTGGAGCACTACCTGAACTCACTGTCCTGATGCCTTGGGATTTCTTCCCTTCCCGCCTTTGCCGCCTTTCTTCCGCACAGGCTCCTCGCCGGGTTTGTAATCGGGGTTGGGCTTCGGCATGGCCGCGTTCACCGCGGAGAGGTAGGTTTTGAGCCGCTTGCCGAGGTCGGCTGCGATTTCTGGATTCGTTTTTGCGATGTCGTTTCGCTCGGCGAGGTCGGTCTTGAGATTGAAAAGCACGCGCTCACCAGTCTCGTAAAACTCCAGCAGCTTGTAGTCGCCCAGCCGGATGGCCGAGTGCGGCGTGTCGCCCTGATAGTGCGGGAAGTGGAACACCAGTTCCTCGCGCGGACGCTTCACCGGCGTGGCGGCTCCGGTGAACAATGGCGATAGGTCGCCGCCCTCCAAATCCGCCGGAAGTTTCTCCTTCACTCCCGCGAGCCGGCAAAAAGTCGGGAACAAATCGTAACCCACGACCGGCTGATGACACCAAGAGTCCGCCTTGATTCCCGGCCCGCGCACGATGAACGGAACGCGGATGCCTCCCTCCCAAACGCCGCCTTTTCCCGCCCGCAGCGGACGCGCATCGCCCTTGCCAGCTCCACCACCGCCGCCGCCACCGCCGTTGTCGCCCATATAAACAACGTAGGTCCGCCCCGTGAGACCGAGCCGCTCGATGCCTGCGAGCAATTTCCCCACGCCCGTATCGAGGTCCGTCGTGATGGCCGCGCGCGCCGGGTCGCGGTGCATTTTTCCGGGAGTCTGCTTGTCGTAAAACTCCCGCGTGGCCTTCAGTGCGTTCTCCGGAACGTGCAGCGCGTGATACGACATCTGCACATAGAACGGCTTCCCGGCTTTCGATTGCTTCTCCATGAAAATGCCCGCGCGCTCCGTCATGCCAAAAATGTCCACGGGATTCGGGTCCACGAAACGGTCTGCATCGCGATTTCCCGTATCACCATCGCTCTCATCGTATCCGTGCTGCGCCGGCCCGCCGCCGCCGAGGTGCCACTTCCCGTAATGCGCCGTCGCATACCCCGCGCGGTTTAGCACCTCCGCGATCGTTGTTTCATCGGGGCGGATGCTCTTTCGATTCTCCGCTTCGATCAACTTGTGCCCATCCTCCGCCGGCGCAGCCTTCGTCCAGCGAAGCGCCGCAGGATTGCGCCCCGTTTGCAGGCTGATTCGCGTCGGCGAACACACCGGAGCCGGCGCATAGCCGGAACTGAACCGCATCGCCTGCGCCGCGAACTTTTCGAGATTCGGCGTGCGATAGAAGTCGCTCTTTGAATTCGGCATATCCGGATGCATCTGCGCCGAAAGCCCGTTCCAGTCCTGATCATCGGACAGAATGAGCACAAAATTCGGCGGTGGCTCGGCAGCGCGAGCGACGAGTGATAGCCCCAGTATGCAAAGGGTGATGAGTTTGCTCATTTGGTGACGCGGTAAAATCTCTTTGGTGTTAATCCTGAGAACGCCCCGGAGTCGGTCCAGGTATTTGTCTGCCCGACATCAATGTTCGTCCAGTTTACGAGGTCGGTGGACCATTGGAGCGTGTAGCTTTGGCCGCGAAGGGCGTCCCAAGTAATGACTGCGTTGCTGCCCAATTTTACGACGGCGACTTCGACGAAGGGCGTCGGCTTCATCGTGTAGGTGTGGGCAATGTCGCGGTTGTGGAGCGATGCGGTTTCTTGCGAGGGAAGCGCGGCGCGGACGTATTCGACTTTTGTTTCTTCTCGGGCGACGGTGACTCGCAGGTGGCCGGAGTTTGGAAGGAGCGTGCCGGTGGTGTATTGGCCGTCCACGGCGCTGCCGAGGGAGAAGTTCGGTGTGCCGGGCTGCGGGCATTCTTGATACACGACGCCGTCGAGTTGCTGGTAGGCGTAAAAGTGGTCGTGGCCGTGGAAGACCGCGCTGACGTGGTTTGCGACGAGCAACTGATGAATGGGCATCGCCCAGCCGGGACGCTTTGCGGCAAAGCCTTCGGTGCCGTCTGCGTTTTTTCCGCCCCACTCGTATTTGTCCGCGACTTCCACTCCGCCGCGACCGGATGTGGTGCCGCCGACGAGGTTGTGCAGGAACACGAACTTGAATCGAGCGCTGCTCGTTTCGAGCGTGGTCTTGAGCCAGTTGTATTGCGAGAGTCCGAGCGACCAGCGCCAATTGTCGGCGGGCGCGGAGTTTGGGTTGCTGAGCGTATTCCAGTATGGGTCTATAACCACGAAAAGTGCGTCGCCCCACTCCCATGCGTAGTAATTTCGCATGAGCTTCTGCTGGCCGAAAATGAGCTTTGTCGCGGTATTGCCGGTATAGAAATTATCCGGCGTGGGTGAAAGGTCGGGCGCGGGCGTCGGGTAATACAGGGTCCGTGCGCGATGGTTCCACGACGCAAAGTTGTTCGATTTATCCGGTGTGGCGTCGGCGTTGTAGGTGTAGCCGTATTCGCTCTCGTGGTTACCGAGGACGTAGAAAAACGGCGAGCTGTGGCAGTAGCGCCCGAAGAATGTGCGAAGATTCGTCGCGCGCCCGATGATCGTCTGCGGCGTAACGACGATGCCGGGGATGAACTGCGTGAGCTTGTCCGTCATGAAGATGTCGCCGAGGTCCATGTGAAAATCCGCGCCGTCGGCGTGCATGTTGTCCATTGCGAGCGCGAAAAGTTCGGGGTTTGTGATGTCGTCGAGATGCGGGTCGGCGGTGATGGTGAATTTGAACTCCTGTCCGCGCGAACGTTGCGTGCGAAAGGTGCGGTCGCCGCGGCTCTTGAACACCGTTTCACCCGGCGCACGATATCGCACGCGGTAATGATAAAGCGTGTACGGGGTGAGCGGCGTTCCCGTCGGCGATTGAATCACAATCTCGAACGGGGTGCCGACGGGATAGGTCGCGACGGGGGTCTGCATGGTGTAGTGCCCAGCGGCATCGCCGATTTCAACGAAGACCTCCTGGGTACTCGATGCCTCCATATTCAGCGTCACGCTCTTTCGTGTCGGAATTCCGAGAAACTCCGATGAAGTGAACGTCGCATCCTCCAGCGTGTAGCTCACGGGATAGCTCGCCGGAGCACTGCTGGTGTTCGCGCCGCTGCTGTCCGTCGCGGAAATGCTGTAGCTTACATTCACGCCACCGGCCTGCTTCGGAACCAGTGCTCCGAAGACACCATCGCCGGCCGCTCCGTCGCCGTGGAGCCCGTCGTCGAACATCGTTACGGTCACCGGTCCGCCGGGTGATGTCGTGATGACTTTGATGTCGTCCACGCGGACCTTTGGCGGAGGCGTGGGGTTCACCGCGTTGTAGCCTGTCATTTGAAAACGGAGCTTCAGGTTGGTGGTGAAATCCGCGCCGCTGAGGTTGTATTGATACCGCTGATGCGCGTGATTCGCGCCGGTGAGCTCGCTCAATCTCGTCGTGTAGGTCGCTCCGCCGTCGGTGGACATTTGAAATGTCCAGCCATTCGGCGAAATGAGGTCCACGGTCTCGACGTAGAACTCCACATAGCCCGACGCCGCGCCCGCGGTGTTGATGATGTTCGTCGTCGTGGCCATCGTATCAGTGAGATTCGCGGTGCCCTTGTTGAACTCCAGTCCGCATGGATTTCCCGTTGCGGAATTGTTCGCTCCAGTCGTCTGCCGGACGTTGTTTGCGGTCGCGGCTGTAATTGTCCACGGGTTATCGCATCCGTCGCCAGTCCAGGGTGTGACGGCGGCCGTGCGCATCGTTTCCGAGAAGACCGTCGTGGTTTGCGCAGAGCCGTTGTTGTAAGTCAGTTGGACGCTTTGCAGCGATTGCCCTGAGCCCGGTTGGACGTTCGCGGTTACCCACACATTGTCGAAGTACGTCGGAACGCTCGGTCCCGTCGCGACCGAGGTAATCGAAGGCCCCGCCGCGCCAATGGTGAGCGTTCCGGATGCGCTGGTCGTGGAGCCCGCGACGTTGCTCACAACGACATCATACGCCGCTGCGTCCGCAGCCGTCACATTGCTGAGCGTGAGCCGCGTCGTGTATGCACCCGTGACGAGGTCGCCGAGTGTGTCGGTGACTTGCGCGAACGTCGTCGCACCGCTCACCGGCGCACCGTTCTTGCGCCACTGCACGCTCGGCGCTTTGTACGAGGTGAACGGCGCATAAAGCGTGACCGTTCCGCCCGCCGGGATGCTATTCGTGATGAGCGGTGGGCCGATGTAAGGCGGGTAGCTTTCCGGCGCTACATTGGTGATCGCCGTCGTCAGCGAGGCCGCGATTCCGGAGTATGCCGCCGCATTTCCGCCGAGCAGCAGGTCGGTCGTCTCAAACTGGTCGTCCGTCATGTTGAACAGCTCATTCACAAACGACGCGCCAACGCGGTTGCGGATGAGCTTGAAGACCTTGCTGCCGCCATTCACCGGGTCGGTGAATGTATTCAGGCTCACCGGAATCGCGGTGCCCGTCACCAGCGGCACCGGACGCTGCACGGTCGTCGAGTTGTTCGCAGCAAGCAGCGCAGGCCAGAGATTGATGCCGTCGAACGGCTTTGTATTCTGCGGCGCGACTCCCGTAGCTGCGCAGAGCGTGGGAAAAAGATCGCCCACCCACACATGCTGCGTGCTCGTCACACCCGCGGGCAGCACGCCGGGCCAGCGAATCCCCGCCGGTGTGCGAAGCGCGCCATCGTAGCCGTCGCCTTTGGTCCCGCGCAGTGGATCGTTCAGCGAGCCCTTCACTTCATCGCCGCCATTGTCTCCAAACCACACGACGATCGTATTGTTCGCAATCCCCGCCGTATTCAGCGCGGCGAGCACCCGTCCCATCGCGGCGTCCATCCCATCCACCGCGGCGGCGATGAGCCTGCGGTTCGTGTCTGTGACTCCGAGGTTCTGATATTTCGTTATCAAAGCCGGCGGCGCCGACACCGGGCCGTGAATCGAGTTGAACGCGAGGTAAAGCAGCATCGGCTTTGACGTGTCGCGATTCTGAATATGAGCGATAGCCTTGTCTGCGAGCAGGTCCGGCGACCACCCGCCGTGCCCCTGTGAATCCGTGTGCTCGCTCGCCCCGTCCTGCTGCACGCCGTTCAGCCACCAGTCCGGCACATCGGGATTCTCGCCCTCCGCGCTCTGGTGCGTGAAATAGTCGATCGCTCCCGAGTACTGCCCGTAATGCGAATCCCACCCGCGATTGTACGGCGCGTATTCCAGCCCTTCCTGGATGATGCGCACATTCTGCCCGTTCACCGTCGTGTAGCTGAGATTTTTGTCCGAGCCACCGAGATGCCACTTCCCGCAAACAAAAGTCTGATACCCCGCCGTCTTGAACGTCTGCGACATGAGATGCTCGCTCAGCGGAAGCCCGCGCGTATTGTTCGTCCCCGTGCGAAGCGTATTCCGCCCCGTCAGTAGAGCCGACCGTGTAACGCTGCAGACCGCCGTAGCATAAAACCGCTCCAGCCGGATTCCCGATGTCGCGAAGCTGTCCATGTTCGGCGTCTGAATCGGCACCTGCCCCGCCGGAGTATGATAACCGACATCGCCCCAGCCCTGATCATCCGTCACGATGATCACCACATTCGGAGCCGTCGCAAAGCACTGCGCCGCGAAAAGGAACGCCAGCAGTCGTGTGATGTAATTCTTCATAAAACTGATGCATTTCGCGCTATCGCATCACCCGGTAAAACCGCTTCGCCGCTGCGCCAATCGCGCCGCTGTCAGTCCACGTGCCGACCTGCCCGACGGGGATGTTCGTCCAATTGATGAGGTCCTCGGAGGTTTGCACGGAGTAGCTGATTCCCGCTTGTGTCGGCCACTGAATGGTAACGCTGTTTCCGGCGGGTGTCGCGGTCGCTGTAAAATTTGCGGGCGGTGTGATGGCGCTCACGGTGTAGCTCGCGGCGGCGGCGGATGTGGTAGTGCTGCCGTTGTTGTCGGTCACGCTGACGCTGTAGGTGATAGTCGTTCCCGCGGCGCGCACCGGGATTTGCGCGCCGTAGAGTCCGTCGCCTGCGAGGCCGTCGCCGTGCAGGCCGTCGTCGAACATGGTCAGCGCGACCGGCGGATTTCCGGATGTGGTGACGACGGTGATGTCATCAATGCTGACTTTGGGTGCGGGTGTCGGAGCGACTGCGTTGTAGCCTACGAATTGGAACCGCATCTTCAGCGTGTTCACGCGCTCGGTGGCGAGCAGGTCGTAGTGGTAGAGCTGCATCGCGTGGTTGAGCCCGGTGAGTTCGCTCAGACGTGTGGTCCACGTGGTACCGCCGTCCGTGGAAAGCTGGAAGGTCCATCCGTTTGGCGAGATCAATGAAGATGCGCCCAGCCAGAATTCCACGTAGCCAGCGGTGCCTGCTGCCGGAATATTGTTCGTCGTGGTGACGTAATTGTCGGTGATCGTCACCGTGCCTTTGTCGAACTGCAGTCCACACGGATTGCCTGTGCCGTGGTTTGCTGCGGTGACCTGTTTGATTGTGTTTGCTGTGCCGTTGACCGTCCACGGATTATTCGCATTCGCCCCGGTCCAGGGTGTGACGGCGGCGGCGGCCATCGTTTCCGTGAAAACCGGACCGGTCGTGAGCGTGCCGTCGCTGTAGGTGAGTTGAGCGCTGGTGATGCTTGCGCCATTGGCAGCCTGAAGGCGTGCTGTGACAAATACATTGTCCACGTAGGTCGGCGTGTTTGGCGAGGTGAGGGTATTCGTGATGGTCGGTGGCGGGATGGCACCCGTGCCGGTGAGACTGATGTCGAAGGCGGTGCCCACGCTGCTGTCGCTGCTGGCGATGTGCAGCGCCGCGGTTTTGGCGCCGGCGGTGCTCGCATTGAACTGCACGACCATCGTCGTGCTGCCGCTGGCCGCGATGCTCGATGCGGGTGGCGTGGCGACGGTGAAATTCGACGCGTTCGTGCCGTCGATCGTCACGCCGGTGATGCTGAGGGCTGAGGTGCTGCTCGTATTGCGTATCGTGAACGTCTTCGACAGCGTGCTGCCCACATTCACGCTGCCGTAGGCCACGGTGCTGCTGCCATCGGTCAAAGCGGAGCCCGTCGGCTGCTCGACCGCGATCTGCGTCGTGGTCGCGGCCGGGCCGGTGTAGCGGACGATGACTTCATTATCCAGCGTGAGGCTCGACGACCAGATGAACTGCGCACCGCTGCCGGTGAACTGCGGCTGGAAGTTCATGTAAGCCGGGAAATTCACGCCCACTGTTGCCTCGGTGTAGGTCGTCGCATTCGGCCAGCCAGCGGTTGAGTAGGCGGACGACTGCCAGCCCACGGGCAACGGGTAATGCATCGCGTAGGCCGTCTCGGTGAGAGAGTGCGTCGCGCTGGCAGAACTGCGCGTGCCATCGGCCAGCTCGACCACTTGATTCGGATTGTCCAAGGGAGCGATGTAGAAAGTCTGCGCCTTCCATTGATTGTTCGTCACCGTGCCGTCACTGAAGCTCGCGATGAAGCCGCCGTCGCCGATGTGATACGGATCGCCGCCGTTCAATTCGGTGCCGAGGCCGAGATTCTCCTCCCAATCAACGAGCCGCACGGCGTAAGTGATCGGGCGCTTCGCCTTGAACTTCACCACGCATGAATTGAACGACGTGTAAGGCACCGGATCGACGCCCACGAGCACGCCGTTCACATACAGCTCGAAGTAATTATCGCTGAAGATGTAGCCGGTCACGACTTCGCCATCGGCATCGACCACCGTGGTCGGCAGCGCATCGATCGCGGCCTGTCGCGCAGCGAGATTCGCGGGCGTGACGGCGGTGTATTCGTTGTACAGATCGGGAGCTTTTGGCGCGGTGGCGAATAGCGTCGCGGCAGGCACGGTCCACGTCGAGTTGTCCGTTGCGGTGATGGTGCCCACGGCGGTCACGCGCTGGCCTGGCGGAAAAAGATTCGTCGTCGTGGTCGTACCACGACCTTGCGTGATCGAGCCCGATGGCACCGAGCGCACTGCGAAGACCGGATAGCTCGATGCAAACGGCTCGTAGCTCACGATGCCCTGCGAATTGCGGGGCGGAGTCGAACTCGTGTTCACGCCAAACTCGACCAGCCACGCCTGCGTCGGCGAGCCGCCGCCACCACGGAGCGGCGTGGACGACCAGTAGGCGGTTGCGGTCGCTGCGGGGAAGAGCTTTCGCTGAATGCAAGGCTGCGCGCCCGCTGCGGAAGTCGCGGTGGCGAGCGTGATGTCCACGAGGGTCTGGAGTTCCTTCACATTCGGAAGACGCCAGTCGGTGAAACCGGCTGTCGTGAGCCCTTCGGCATACGCGAGTGCGGCGTTCCAGTTCATCGCGCTCGAAGGCACCTGCGTCCACATCAGCCCGGTATCGAGGTCCGTGATCGTTCCGTCGTTGTTGTTCAGATAATTGTGCCCATTGGTCGGCTTCGGGCCGCGCACATACCGGGCGTGGAAGCGGAGCGTGCCGCCCGCGCTGAGCGTCTCTGTTTTTGGATGCGCTCCGAGCCCGCCGCCGGAATTCGTGCACCACACGCGCGTCGCGTCCGTTCCGAAAATATCGCTCGTCCACCAGTAGCCGGCGGCACCTGCGGGATGATTCGGAAAATACGTCAGATTCACCGCCGGATTGTTCGCGTGATTCAGAATGCTGAATGCCTCGGTTGGCGTGGGAAGCCGCCAGTCGCTGTATCCGCCGGTCGCCACGGCGGCCGCATTCGCGACAGCGGAATCCCAGGTCGATTCACCGTTGTCCGTTTTCTGCCACATCAGCCCGGTGACGTTGTCGGTGATGGTTCCGTCGTTGTTGTCCGTGAAGGATTGCGGATTGATCGTGTAATCGGCGTCCTCGCCGAATGTCGCACTTCCGTCCTGCGTGGCACTCGTGTCCGGCAACTTCACCATGCTCCACGCTGCCATCGGATACGTCTTTAAGCGGTTGTTTGTGCCGTTTGTGTACGTGGTCGTCGTCGTGCCTGTGGTGGGGTGCCGGTATGTGATCGTGAGCGTCTTCGGATTTACGCTGCGATTGATGCGCCAGCAGATGTCGTAGGTCGTCGCGCCCACCGTGTAGCGCATCAAATACTGGTCTGGCGAAGGTGTGCCCGCAGGGTTATGGACGAAGTGCCCCGACCCATCCACGCTGAATGCGACGGGATTTAGGAACGCCGTGATGACCGCTCCCGAAACCGCCTGCGCAGTATAGCCGCCGGTCCCCGAGGCACGCATGGATTGCACCTCCGGTTGCGGGTCCACCTGACCGCCGAAATTCACCACCGTTCCGTGCATTGCATCCATGATGTATGGCGCGACATGCCCGCCCGCGGTGCTCCCGCGCGCGTGATAGTGGTAACCCCACGCGCCGTGCTGATGCCCGCCGTCGGCATCCAGCGCAAGCTGCGGCGACCCGTCCGGCTCCGTGAATCCGTAAATCGGATATCCATCCAGCGCCCACGCGACCGGCTTGTCCACGCCGAGCACACTTTGCAAATGCACAGGCGCGATGTGGTAGTGGTAATCGTCCGCCAGACCGCAATGCCCGCCGTATTGGTCGAGCTCGCCGATGGCATACGAGAACTCACCGCGATTGTTTCGCGGGTTGAAAATCGCGATGCCATTTGCAGCCACGGCTACCGCGCCGCGGAGGAAGTTTCCGTTCAGCGAGATTGGAGATGCTGCGGGCGAGGGCACCAGCGGAAGCCGCCACACATTCGGCTGCCCGTAGCCGAGCGACCCCGTGTTGTTCTCGGGATTCGTCGTCGCGAAAAAGTAGGATGTCGGCAGCGGAATCTGCTGCTGCCACGCCGTGATGCCGACCATCGGCGAAGGCATGATGGCGGGGTCCGGCACATTGTCGCCTTCGACATAGAAATACGTGCCGTCATTGTAGCTCCGGACCCGTGGTCGGAACGGCGCGAACGACGCAGTCATGAGCAATCCATTCCCAGCCGGTGCCGCGAAGAGAGCAATCTGGCCGCCGCCATTGTCGCCCACGGCACCCACCGCACCCATGCTTCCCATCGCGACAAGTTGGGAGAGCGAAGCCGCTGGGATCGCCATGGCCGCGCGCCTGCGGACCGGCTGCTTTGTGAAATAGACACGCTCAACATTGGTCGCGACGTCCGGTTTGGATTTCGCCTCATATCGTGCCGCGATGCGCGCCCTGGCCTCTTCGGAAAAGTCCGATGCATGGTCGCCTGGGAGGTGTCCGCCGTCATGCGCCCTCGCGCTCGCTCCAAGGAGCAGACCGGCTGCAAACACGGAATATGACAATGTCGCTTTCATATTCCGGAAAATGCATCGTGTGACCTTTAGGAAAGATGAAGTGCGGTGCGAAATTTCAGATGCCGCCGCGGGCGCTCCGGAGCCTTTCGTGTAAAGTTATTGTAAAGCATTGCGCGAAATCGGCGGCGGCGGCGTTAGAGAGCTACGAAACGCTCTCTCGATGAAACACGCAGCCGCTCTTCTTTTCCTCGCCACTATCGCCGCGCACGCCGCGGATTGGCCGCGCTTTCGTGGTGTCGATGGAAGTGGAAACGCGGGCGATGCGAAGGCGCCTGCGACGTGGAATGACTCGGAGAATTTGAAATGGAAAACCGCGCTGCCGGGTCCCGGTTCGTCGAGCCCGATTGTTTGGAAGGACCGCGTGTTTGTGACGTGCTACTCCGGTTATGGCGACGGCAGCGATGGCGCGATGGAGAAGTTGCAGCGGCATCTGGTGTCGCTTGAGCGTGCGACGGGAAAGGTGGTTTGGAGCAAGAGCGTCGCGGCGGAAATGCCCGAGGATTCGTACGGCGGATTCCTCACCGAGCATGGTTACGCGAGCAATACGCCGGTGACCGATGGAGAGCGCGTTTACGCGTTTTTTGGAAAGACGGGCGTCGTGGCTTTTGACTTCGATGGTTGCGAGGTTTGGCGTGTGAATGTCGGGAAGGAATCGGGCAACCGGCGCTGGGGTTCCGGTGCGAGTCTCATGCTCGTTGGCGACAAGGTGATTGTGAATGCGAGCGAGGAGAGCCAGAGCATCCGCGCGCTGGACAAGGCCACCGGCCGCGAAGTGTGGAAGGCTCCATCGGCTTCGCTGGAACTGTGCTACAGCACGCCCGTCGCGATGAACGTTGGCGACCGGACCGACATCGTGCTCGCGGTGCCCGGGGAGCTGTGGGGGATGAATCCCGATACGGGAAAGTTGCGCTGGTTCGCGGAGACGCGCCTCAGCGGGAATGTGTCGCCGAGCGTGTTAATCGCGGGCGGAATGATCTACGTGAACGGCGGTTTCCCGCGCCTCGGCGCCGCAGCCGTAAAGGCCGGCGGCAAGGGCGATGTCACGGAATCCGCCGTCGTGTGGAGCAGCCAGAATGCGTCCTACGTTCCCTCGCCGGTGATTTCCGATGGACATCTTTACGTGGCAAACGACCAAGGCTTCGCGCTTTGCCTCAATGCGAAAGACGGCTCGCTCGTTTACAAAGAGCGGCTTCCCGGCGCATCGGCCACGGGTCGTGGCGGCAAGCCGTTCTATGCTTCGGCGGTGATCGCAAACGGACTCGTCTATGCGGTAAGCCGGCAGAACGGCACGTTTGTCTTCGACGCGAAACCCACATTCAAACTTGTTGCGCACAACAAGCTCGCGGCGGACTCCTCGCAATTCAACGGCACGCCCGCGATTGTGGACGGCCAGATTTTCCTCCGCTCGGATCGCGCCATTTACTGCATCGAAGCTGCCGCAAAATGAGGCAGCACTGATTTTCCTCAAACACACAAACAACATGAAAACAACAAACGCCATCATCCTCGCGCTGGCCATCGGCGCATCAAGCAACCTCACCATCGCACAGGACGCGCCGCCGCGTCCGCCGGGCGGAGATCGTCCCGCAGGCGAGCGCCCGCAGGGAGACCAGCCGCGCGGTGACCGTCCTCGTGGAGATCAACCTCGCGGAGATCAACCGCGTGGCGAACGTCCTCCGGGCGAGGGCCAACCAAGGGGCGAGGGTCGTCCCGGCGGCGAAGGGCAGCCACGTGGAGAAGGCCGCCCCGGACAGGGCTTCCCCGGTGGCCCCGGCGGCCAGGGATTTCGTCCGATGAGCCCGATCATCGAAGCTCTCGACGCAAACAAGGACGGAACCATCGACGCGGACGAACTCGCGAAAGCTTCCGAAGCCCTCAAGAAACTCGATAAGAACGGCGACGGCAAAATCACCGAAGACGAATTTCGTCCCGCCCGCCCGCAGGGCCAGGGTTTCCCTGGCGGTGGCCAGAGCGGACCCGGAGCTGGTCCGGAAGGTCGGGGGCAGGGACGTCCGCAGGGCGGTCCCGACGCCGGCCCGCAAGGTGGTCGCGGAGAAGGCCGCCCGCAAGGTGGCCCCGACGCCGCTCCACGCGGACCTCGTGGCGAAGGCCGCCCGCAAGCTCCCGGCGGCGAGCCCCGCGGCGAACAACGCCCGCAGCGCCCAGAGCTCGAGCAATAACAGACAGACCTGACTTGAAGCAGGGCCGCACCAGACCGGTGCGGCTCTGCGCTTTTGTTCATGCGCAACCCCGGAACAAGAACAACCACGCGCCCGTTTAATTCTTCCCGTCAAATCAACAGATCATGAGAACCATACATCCAGCCATCATCTGCTTCGTGGGGCTCCTTTTGCTCATCGCACAGGTGTGCGCACACCCCGGGCATGAAGAAGCTGCGGAGCCATCGATTCCGCCATCATTCCTATTGGCGCAGGCAACTCCGCAAGCGGCGGGATCTCCGGGTTCTTCGGGGATACGCAATGCGGGCGGTCCTCCTATCTCATTGGCGGTGAACGCGCTGGACCGGAACAAGGATGGCGTCATCGACGCCGATGAAATTGCGAAGGCCGCCGAGTCGTTGATAACGCTGGACAAGAATGGCGACGGCAAACTGAGTGCCGATGAGTATCGTGCCGGACCGGGCGGAGGTGGCGGCCGTCCGCAGCAAGCTGCTGCGACACCTGCGCCCGCACTGACTTCCGCTCCTGTGGCGGTGGCGTCGGCGGAGCATCCGGAGTCTTCCGTGCCGAAGCTCTTCAATCCAAAGGCGCTCGTAAAACCGATCACCGAAATTGAGGGAACGCTGAGCGACGGATCCAAGGCCACGGTTTACAAAATCGTCGTGCGCTCGCTTCCCGTGGACCACGAGACGGGGCCGTGGGCTCCCGCCACGATCAACGACAAGGGCGGGTATTGGGAGGACACGGTGGACAAGAAGCTCTATCGCGTGGATGGCGACTACCTCACAATGCTGAATAGGCGCGGATGGAGCATGTTCGAGTCCGATGGAACCGTGCATCGAACGAAAAACCGCACGGAGTTCGACAAGGTCGCGCGGCAGGAGCTCGCGGGCTGGACCATTGAGCAGGCAAAGAAGGACGGCGTGACGAACTCGGTCATCGAACTTCAGCCGCAGGAGCAAATCGTCACGATTTTTCTGCCGAAAAACCCGAAGGCTTCCGCGCAGCCGACGATGCTGCGGCAGGCGCGATTCTCACCACGCTCCGGTGTTGGAATCAGTGTCAACGGCGTCCGCTTCTTCCCGCCGGAGCCGGTGAACCGAATCACCGCATTTCAAAATATTGCACCGCTCGATCCGTTCGGCGGACACACGGGTTTTGGGCACGAATATCACTACCACCGTGCGCCCGCTTCGATGCAGGATGACAAATCCGGCAAGGTCGTGGGTTGGGCGCTCGACGGATTTCCCATTCGCGGGCCGTACGAGCCCGACGGCAGCAAGCCGAGGAGCCTCGATGCGATCAATGGACACGACCACGACGGACTCGGCTATCACTACCACGCGGGCGATCAATGGCCTTACATCGTCGGCGGGTTCCATGGCCCACTCGGCACGGCCGCACTCGGTGAGGTGGATACTTGTGATGCTACGCAGCAAGGCGGCGGCGGGCCTCCGGGACGCGGTGGGAACGGACCGGGCGGCGGACGTCCCGCTGGTGGTCCTCCCGGCGCTGCGGCAATTCCACCGGCAATCCCTGCCTCAACCGACGCACGGATCGCAAAACCGAATGTTCTAGTCCTGATTGCCGACGACCTCGGCTGGGGCGACGTGGGTTTTCACAAAGGCAACGTCCCAACGCCGAATCTCGACCGCCTCGCGAAGGAAGGCTTGGAGCTTCAGCGGTTCTACGTTCACCCCGTGTGCAGCCCGACCCGTGCTGCGCTGCTCTCCGGACAAATGCCGCGTCGCTTTGGAATCAACGACGTGATGGGCCCAGGACAGACGCTGCCCGCCGGTTTGACGACGATGCCGGGCACGTTCCGCAGCGCAGGCTACACGACTTCGCTCATCGGCAAATGGCACCTTGGTAAGGGCAGTAGCGTCCCTCAGCAATTCGGCTTCGACCATTTCTACGGATTCCTAGGGCCGGAAATCGACTACTTCAAACACACCGGCCAGCGTGGCGATGTGGACTGGCAGCGCGACGGCACGGCGCTCAGTGAGGATGGATACTCCACGTTTCTCTTCGCCGACGAAGCCATCCGGCAGATCGAGAAGCGGGATACGAAGAAGCCGTTTTTCATGCAGGTTGCGTTCAACGCTGTGCACGTCCCGCTCAGCGCTCCCGACGATTTGCTGGCGAAATACAAGAACCTCGGGGGCCAGGCGACTAGCGCTGCTGTGCTCGATGCGATGGACACATCCGTCGGAAAAATCCTAGCCGCTCTGGATAAGGAAAAGCTGCGCGAAAACACCATCGTCGTCTTTTTTTCCGATAACGGCGCATCGCGACGAAATGGAAGCAATGGTCCATTCCGCGCGGGAAAAGGTACGCTCTGCGAAGGCGGAATACACGCGCCATGCATCATCCGTTGGCCTGGTAAACTCGCGGCCGGCACCAGCTGGCAGCCTCTAGCCGTGTTCGACCTTTTCCCCACGCTTGCCGCGGCCGCAGGAGTCAGGAATGACGCAAAGCTCGACGGCATCAATGTCTGGCCCGCACTTCAGAACGGGCGCTTGGAAAAGCGCCCCGCATTTGCAATCGCGAACGCCGATATCGCTCTCATCGACGGAGATTGGAAGCTCGTCGAATCCAGCACAGGCGAACGCGTGCTCTACAATCTCGCGACCGACATCTCCGAATCAAAAGACGAAATCTCCGCGCAACCGGAAACCGCCGCACGACTCATCGCGCAAGTCGAGTCGATGAAAAAGGATCTCCCCGCAGCCAGCGCCCGCCGAGGCGGGCCCGGCGGAAGACCCGGTCCACGGCCGCAAGGTGGTCCGGCGAGGTAGAGTGTCCGAATCACCTGAGCGGTGCTCCGCTGACGTCCAGATCCGGCTTGGTGTTCCAGCGTTGCTTCCAGTCGGGGCGCTCGATTTTCGTGCGGAAGATTACCGTGTTGTCGAGGTCGATGTCCTCGGTCCAGATGAACTTCGCACCTTTGAAGTCGGCTTCGAAATACGGCTGTTTGGGATTCACCTGCTCCTCGGTGTATTCCTTCGCGTTAGCCCACTTGCTGTCGTCGAAATCAACCGCCCACCACTTCTCGGGAATCGGTGTGTGCTCGACCTTTGGGTTTGCAGTGTCGTGATTCAGCGGGCCTTTGAAGAAGCTCTTCGCCTTCCACGATGCGTTCGTTACCGTGCCGTCGCCGAACTTCAAAATGAAGCCACCGTCGCCGATGTTCGTGCCGTATTCCATCCCGGTTTTCGGGTCGGCGTTGTCCTTGGCCATTACGGCGATGGTCATCGGATATTCCGGCAGAAAATCGACGCTCACGACGTTGTGCGGCGTGAATTGAATCGGGTCCACTGCGACAAGCCGCCCGTTCACGTAAAGGATGAACCAGTTGTCGGCATACACGTTCAGTTTCATCGTGTCTGCGATGCTCGGTTTGATGAGTCCCTTGTTGTCCGCGCCACCTTTGCCGCCGCCCTGCGGGCGCCGTTCTCCGCGCGATTGCTCGGCAGGCGTTGACGGTGCTGTTGCGGGTTGTTGCGGTGGTGCTCCGTCGCGACGCTGCGGGCGCAGCTCTTCTTCGGAAAGTTTCCCGTCTCCGTTTGAGTCGAGTTTGCGAAGCGACTGCGTGGCATTGGCGAGTTCTGCTGCATCGATTGTGCCGTCGCTGTTCGAGTCGAGGGCTGCGACCTCCGGACGCGGCGGCCTTGCTCCCTGCTGGCCGTCGCGCTGGGCCGGGGCGGTGTCGCGTGGTTGCGGTGGTTCGGTCGTGGTTTCACCGCCGCGGGCGTAGGCAACATTCAGTTCCGCGGTCGCGAGGGTGATGTCTTTGATCGCAGCGAGCAGCGTCTCGCGATTCACTTGTGTCGGCGGGACAGCGAGTTTTGGTGAATCCGACAACGCGTAAAGTGTGAGCGTGTAAGTCTTGCGACCCGGTCCCTTGGAATGCGGCGGTTCGTATCCAATCTGGCCTTTGAAACCGGTGCCCAGTTTTCCGCCGCCAGTGCCGCCTTTCGCGAGACTGGTTGTCGTCGCGGGGATGTCATAGAGCGTCCAATACCACTTCACTTCACCGGGGCCGGGAATGTGACTCATGATGAGCGCGAAGCTTTTCGTTCCCGCCGGAGCGCCGGTCCACTCCAGCGGTGGAGTTACGCCCTCGCCGTCGCCGGTGAACTCCTTCGGCAAATCGCCGCCTTCCTGAACAACCGGGCTGCGTAGAGTGAAGCCGCCAGTGCTCTGCGCTGCGGATGCCGGTGTCTGTCGCGGTTGTTCTTCGCGGTTGGGGCGCCGCCTTTCAGCGCCTCCGCCGCCGCGTCCTGCGCCATCGTTGCGCGCTGTGTAAACTTCCTTCACTACGCCCTGGCGGCCGTTCTGAAACTCGAACGGATAAGTCCCGTCGGAATTCACCGAGAAAACCACCGCGCGTTTGTCGCCATTCACTTCGTAGGTGAGTTTCCCGCCGTTTGCCGGCATCCGTTCAAAGCCCGTGATTCTCGCACCGCGCAGCGCCTGCAGTGCCGGTCGCACGGGATTTGCACGCGGCTGGGGATCCACCTGGCCGCCGACCTCGACGACCTCACCGTGAAATCCGCCGTTCACAAAAGGATACTTCTTCGACGCGTGGTAGTGGTAGCCGAGTGCGGGTGTTGAATGACCATTGAAGGCGTCGAGTCCCGCCGGCGCACTCCCATCCGGCTCGGTGAGTCCGAAAATCGGATACCCGTCGAGCGCGTATGCAATCGGCAACTTTGGCCCGAGCACCGTTTGCAAATGCAGCGGCGCTGCGTGGTAGTGGTAATCGTCCGCGCGTCCGCAGTGGCCGCCCCATTCATCGAGCTCGCCGATGTCCGCTGAGATCTCGCCGCGATTGTTCTGCGGATTGAAAATCGGGATGCCGTTCGCCGCGATGGCGATCGCGCCGCGCAGAAAACGATCGCGGATGCTTGCCGGTGTTTTTGCGGGCATGGGCGAAAGGGGAATCTGCCACGCATTGGCGCCGGTGTAATTCTGCGGAAGCGGCACCTGCTGCTGCCATGCGGTGATGCCGACCATCATATTGTGCGACGGGATTCCATTGCTCTCGATGAACAGAAACTTCCCATCCCAGCGCACAGCGACCTTGGGTGCAAAAGCCGAGAAGGCATCCGCCTGCGCCGGGCGCTTCTGTGCCGGCGCGGAAGCTCGAGGTTCGGCAGTCGCGCGCGGAGCGGTGGCCTGGGCCAGCAGGAGCCCGCCGCCACCGGCCGAGGTGTATCGCGCCATTATTCCGGCGCGTTCCGACTCGGAGAATGGCGCGTCGTGTGGGCCGTCGTGGGCGAGCGCCGTTTTGCAGAGCGCGACGAGCGCCGCCGCGAGCAATGGATTCGTTTTCATGACTGCGAGGATGGCGGCAGCAACCTTTAGGAAGCATGAAGCGCGATGGAAAACCGCGCTGAGACAGAGCGCGGAGGGAACTTCATCATTTCTAAAGGTCCCCGGCGCGAGCATGATTGGCGTTATGCGAATCCTTGTTGTCGAAGATGAACCGGACCTTCTGCGCGGCCTCACTCGGGCGTTGCGGGATGAGGGTTACGCCGTGGACACGGCTGCGAACGGCGACGATGGGCTCTACAAGGCAACCGAAGTGAATTACGATGCCATCGTGCTCGATGTAATGCTCCCCAAGCTCGATGGATGGACTGTGCTGGAGCGGCTCCGGGAGTCGAAGAAGACGCCGGTTCTGATGCTCACCGCGCGCGATCGCTCGGCGGATCGAGTCCGCGGGCTGGATCTCGGTGCCGATGACTATCTCGTGAAGCCGTTCGATTTGCCCGAACTTCTCGCGAGAATCCGTGCGCTGATCCGCCGCAGCGCCAGTGAGGTGCGAACGGTGATTTCGATTGGCGATGTTACGATCAACACGGCTTCGCGGACGGTCGCGCGGAGCGGCGATGTGGTGGCGCTGACCGCGCGTGAGTATTCGCTCGTGGAGTATCTCGCGCTTCACCGCGGCGAGGTCGTTACGCGCACGACGCTCTACGAGCATCTTTTCGACGAGAACGACGACACGCTTTCCAACCTGCTCGACGTCCACGTCTCAAACGTACGCAAAAAGCTGGGGCACGACTTCATCGCCACGCGTCGTGGCCACGGCTATTGCATCGAAGCATGATCCGGCTCCCGCGATCCATCCGCTGGCGTTTGCAGCTCTACTACGGGTTGCTGCTCGTCGCCGTACTCTGCGGACTCGGCGCGACGGCGTTTCACTTTGAACGCGGCCGGCAATTGGGGCGGACCGATGCGGAGCTGCAAACGCGTGTCGCCGCCCTCGTCGATGCGCTGCGTGCCGTTCCGGGCGGAGGGCCGGAAAAGCGGGATGTTCCTTCGCCGAAGTTTACCGCTGAACAGGCTGCGCTTTTTGGCGGACGCGACGGTTATTACTTCGTCATCTGGATGCGTGGCGAGAAGCCGCTTCTCGCTTCGCCAAACGCGCCAGACGAAGTGCCCCGTCCGGCGAAAGGCGCGAGCATTCCGCGGATGCGCGGCGAGTTCCGCGAGTCGTTCCTGTTTGCGGCACCCGTGGATTGCCTGCTTGTGGGCCGTTCCGTTGCCGGGGAACAGGCCGAGATTCGCCGGTTTGCGCTTGTGTTGCTTGGAGCAGGAGCGGTGGTGCTCGGCGCGGGATTGCTCGGAGGTTGGTGGTTTACTACGCGGGCGATCCGGCCGGTGGAGGACATCATCGCGACTGCGGAGCAGATTTCCGCGACCGACCTGTCGCGCCGCATCCGGATGGATGATACAACGAGCGAACTCGGGCGGCTTGCGTCGGTTTTGAATTCCACATTCTCGCGACTCGATGCCGCCTTTTCACAGCAGGCGCAGTTTACGGCGGATGCCGCGCACGAGCTCCGCACGCCGGTCTCGGTGATCCTCACGCAAACGCAGTCCACGCTCGCCCGCGAACGGTCCGCCGACGACTACCGGGAGACGCTTGAGGCGTGCCAGCGTGCCGCGCAGCGCATGCGCCGACTCGTGGATTCCCTGCTTGAGCTGGCGCGGCTCGATGCGGGGCAGGAGCCGTTGCGTCGCGCGGAATGCGACCTCGCCACCATTGCGGCGGATGGAATTGCTCATGTTCGGCCGCTCGCGGAGGCACGCGGTCTCGCCATTTCCGCAGAGCTTTCGAGCGCGCCGGTCCACGCGGACCAAGAGCGCATCGCACAAGTGGTGACCAATCTCCTCGGGAACGCGATCGAGTACAATCACGACGGCGGGAATATTCGTGTCACCACTCGGCTCGACGGGAACTTTGCGGTAATTACGGTTTCGAATACCGGCGCGGGAATTCCCGCAGCAGAAATCCCGCACATCTTTGATCGATTTCGCCGAGTGGACGGCAGCCGGACCAGTGGTCATGCCGGCCTTGGTCTGGCGATTTGCAAAGCCATCGTTGCGGCGCACGATGGTTCAATCGATGTGCAGAGCGCCGCGGACGGAGAAACCACATTCCGCGTCTGTTTTCCTGTGTAGGAAAGTGATGGCGCAGCCGGCTGGTTACCGGATCTCCACCGGGCGGCCGATTGCCTTCTCGAACATCTGATGAAGCAGGAACGTCTGTTGTGCGCCGAGCTTTTGCCCGAATTGCGCGAAGACATAGAGGCCCGCGGCGGCGACGAGCGCGAAAGCGAAAATCCAGAGCGCCCACGGATGATAGCCGAGCTTCCATTGGCAGAAGCCCAGAATGCCGGAGAACAATCCGGCGGACCCCGTGAGCAGGTAACCATAGACGAAAATCGCCCACACATTTGTGTCGGGTCCATACGTGCCTTGCAGAAGCGCCCCGCCATCCTCGCGTGAATCGATGCTCACGCTCAATCGCGGCGACCAGAAATGCGCCTCCGCCTCCGGAATGTAGAGCGAGACGATTCCCGGGAACGTCTTCACATCGCACCGCGCGCCGTCGCTCTTCAACTGCGCGACAATTTGCTCCCGCACGTCCTCCGCGGGCGAATCGATAACCAGAGAGAAACATGGACGCAGTCGAAAGCTGCTCATGCGTGGGAGAGTGAGCTTGGTGAAAGCCTGTGTCAAACCGCGTGAGAACGAAGGAAACGGGCATTCTTGATCATGCTCAACAACGGATGCTTGCGCCGGTGCCGGTTGCCACGTAACTGCTGGCGGCTGTGATGAGAGACTCGAATTGTGGCCATCAATCCGGTGAGTTGGAGAAGCCTGCGGGGAACGCGAGCCTGCGAACATGAGCACTCCTGAGTCGGGTCCCAGCATCGTTCCGGCCGTGGATGCGCAGACTTCCGCGGAACTGCTTCCGGTCGTCTATGACGAATTGCGGCGTCTGGCGCGGGGGATGATGGCGTCCGAATCCGGTCCCATGACGCTGACGGCGACGGCACTCGTGCATGAGGCGTGGCTGCGCGTTTCGAAGGACGATTTGGCGAAGTGGGAAAACCGGCGGCATTTCTTCGGTGCGGCGGCGCAGGCGATGCGGCGGATTTTGATGAATCGCGTGCGGGACCGTCAGCGTCTGAAGCGCGGCGGCGTGCAGGAGCGCGTGGAACTGGAAGACGACATGATCGTGATGCCCGCGCCGGACGACGAAATGCTGGCGGTGGATGAGGCGCTGGAGCGGCTGGCTGCGGCGGACCCGCTCGGTGCGGAGATTGTCAGTCTGCGCTTTTTTGCCGGGATGGCGTGGGCGGAGATTTCGACGGTGACCGGTCTTTCCGAGCGCGAACTGAACCGGCAGTGGGCGTTTGCGAGGGCGTGGCTGAAGGCGGAAATTTCGCCGGAATCGAGACCGGACGGGGCATAAGTGGGGATGAATCACGAGCCATCGACTCTCCGACAAAAGGAACTGTTTATCGCCGCGCTGGAGATTTCCGATGCTTCGGAGCGCGCGCGATTTCTCGAAGAGGCGTGCGGTGGCGACGCGGTATTGAAGCGGCGCGTGGAGTCGCTTTTGAGGGCGGATGCCGATGCCGGAGCGTTCCTGGAGCCGGCTGCTGATGCGGGAAGTTCTATCGGTTACTTCGGTGACTATGTGCTGCTGGATGAAATCGCCCGCGGCGCTTCCGGCGTTGTGTTTCGCGCCCGGCAGACTTCGCTGAACCGGATCGTCGCGCTGAAAATGCTGCGTGACCGTCCGCTGCTGACAACCGACGAGGACTTGCGGCGGTTTCGCGCGGAGGCGCAGGCGGCTGCGGGGCTGGACCATCCGGGCATCGTGCCGATTTATGAAGTCGGGCAGCACGAGGGGCAGGGGTATTTTTCGATGAAGTTCATCGAGGGTGGTACGCTGCATCTTCGCGCGGGCGAGTTTCGGGAGCCGAGAAAGGCGGTGACGTTGATTGCCAGGGTCGCACGGGCTGTGCACCACGCACACGAGCGCGGCATTTTGCACCGCGATTTGAAGCCGGGGAATATTCTCATCGATCGCGACGGGTCGCCGCTGGTGGTGGATTTTGGAATTGCACGACGCATGGGTGTGGACAGCTCGCTCACGCACACGGGGCAGATAATCGGCACGCCGCACTACATGGCTCCCGAGCAGGCGCGGGGCGTGCAGCGCGACCTCACCGCTGCGGCGGATACCTACAGCCTCGGCGCGATTCTCTACGAGCTTCTCGCGGGGAAGAAACTCTTCGACGGCGGGACGATGCTGACGCTGCTGCGGCAGGTCACCGAGCAAGCGCCCGCGCCGCTGCGAATCGGCGACGGCGATTTGGAATCCATCGTCATGCGTTGTCTTGAAAAAGCGCCCGCCGCCCGGCACGCGAGCGCTGCGGCGCTGGCAGATGAATTGGAGCGCTGGCTGCGCGGCGAGCGCCCGGTAAACACCGGCAGTTGGTCGCGCCGAAGGTTCGCATACGCGGCGCTGGGTTTGGTCGGCGCGGGCGGTGTGGCGGCATGGCTCGTAAAGGACAAACAGCCCTCACCCGCACGGGCAGCCGCTTCGGCAAAAACGCCGCTGCCCGAGCGCGGCACTCCGGCGGCTTCGCGCGCGGTTGCGGAGTGGTTTCGCCGTTTGCCGAAGCATGCCGGTGAGAGTCATATCGCCATTTCGACCGGAGGGAACGCTACCTTGTTTGAAGCGGATTCCCTGCCGCCGGGCGACTGGCACATTGTCAGGATGTGGCTCGACCGAATCAACACCAGCGGGCTTCCGCCGGTGGATGCCGATGTGTTTCTCGAACACATGGGGCTGCTGACCACGCTGGATGAATTCTTCCTCCGGTTCATTCCGCTGCCGGACAAGGCCTACGCATTTGCCGCGCAGAACCCCGGGCTGCGAAAGTTCATTATCGAGGGCGGGAAGTCCGGCGACGAACTCACGACCCACCTCCGGGGATTAGAAAATCTCCAGGTCCTCAAAGTTGGCAATATGCCGGAAAACAAGGGCGGCTTCACCGGAGCCGGGTTTGAGAACGTGGCCTTCCTGCCGGTTTTGGAGCAGGTCATCTTCGCGAACAGCGTTGTTACGGATTCGATTTTTCCCGTCCTGCTGAAGTGCCCGAAACTCCGCGCCGTGGATGTCTCGAATACCCTGGTCACCGACAAAGGACTGGTCACGCTTGCAGCCGCCCCGAGTCTTGTCTCCATCACGATTGATGAGAACCCCGCGATCACCGACGCCATCCTCCCGGTCTTTGCCGGTATGCCGCGGCTGAAGTTGGTCTCCGCCCGGAGCATCCGGTTCACCAAGGCCGCGGTGGATGCATTCGTCACGGCGCGTCCGGAGTGCGAGTTCCTCCACGACGTAAAGTAGTCAGCTCCTGTCTGGGCGCTGGTGTCCGACATGTCGGAAACTTTTTTCCGTCTTTTTTGCCGGTTTCGCCGCCGGGTGGGGCATGTCCCCGATGAACAGTCATTCAATCAACTCATTCATCGTATGAACATCATCTCAAAATCCATCGCCGCACTCCTGGCCGCCGTCGCAGTCTCCAGCACCGCGTTTGGTGAGACATTCCCAATCCTCGCCGACACGGCTGGCTCCACGATCAACAACAAGATTTCCAAGGTCAGCAATTCAGCGAAGACGCTCACGGTCTCGGGAAAGAGCAGTATCTTTGTGGATTTCGGCATTCGCAACGTCGCCGGCGAGATTTCCCCCAATCAGGTCACGAGTGCGCGACTCGTCCTCTACCTGGCCCGAGTTTCAAAACCCGGATCCATCCGCTTCAGCACCCTTACGAGCGGAATCGACGAGACTTTCGCCGCAGCCACCGCGCCGAACCCGACACTCGGTGCGCAGTTTGCAGACTTCCCGATTGATGCCTCGCTCAATCGCCAGTTCATCATCGTGGACGTTACCGCGCAGGTGAAAGCATGGCTTTCCGGCACGCCGCAAACATCCAGTGAACGGGGTGTCGCAATCACTAGCGACGGAACGGCGTCGGTGACGCTGGCGAGCAAGGAAGGCGCGGGGAGTGGCCATCCTGCATACATCGAAGTGGATGTGAACTCTCCCGGCGGAACGCTGGCGGGTACTGGTGCGACTATTTCCGGAGGTGGATTTGGGTTCGGTGAATTGGAACTCACTCCGAGCACGATTTACCGTTCGCACCCGAGCGGCGGGAACTCTCTGGATGCCTCCACTCTTTACCTGACAACCGAGCGCGGAGACATCTCACTTTTTGCCGGATCCAATGGCTTCGTCGGGGGTAATATCAGTCTCTTCGGGAATGTCGGCATCGGCACCCCCGCGCCTAGTGCGAAGCTCGATGTTCTTGGCATCGGCATGATGCATGCCCTCGAACTTCGCGGGGTTGCCAATGCCTATCTGGATTTCAGCGCCGACGACAGCGGTGCCGATTTTGGCGCCCGGATCATCTACCCCGGTCTATCCGACAATCGCCTCCTTTTCCAAGGCGCGCCCGTCACCTTCGAATCCCGCGTGACCGTCAGCCGCAACTCCGGGGCAGCATTCCAAGTGACGAACGGCAATGTCTCCCTGGAGGTTATACCCGGTTCGCTCTTTGGCGTCGCGAATTCAAATGCTGTGACGCTGGACATGCCGGGCGTAAACGGGAGCGTCGGCGTCTGGGACGATCTCGTGGTGAGCAGCCAGGCATTCAAGCCCGGCGGCGGTTCGTGGGCGGCGTTGTCCGACATCCGGTTGAAGAAAAACGTGAACGACCTCCATGGCGCGCTGGACCGTCTGCTCCGCCTGCGCAGCGTCACTTTTGAATACAACGAGCCCGAGAAAATCGGCGAGCCCGCAGGCGTGCGCACCGGCTTCATCGCGCATGAAGTCGAGACGGTGTTCCCGGATTGGGTCGGCACCAAGACCGACGGCTTCAAATACGTATCCCCGACCGGCTTTGAATCGCTCACCGTCCAGGCCATCCGCGAACTGCGCGCAGAGAAGGACGCCGAAATCGCCGCGCTCAAAGCCGCGAACGCCGCGCTCGAAGCCAAGCTTGCCGCCTTCGGCGAAAAACTCACGGCTCTCGAAAATGGGACGCCGGTCCGCACTGCACGCAGCGAAGCCCCCGCGCCGCAGCCTGCGACGGTCGAGGTGAAGTAATCACAAAGCATGACTCCCTGAGAGAAGCGCCACAAACACGGGAACGCCGCAGGCATGAGCAATCTTGCCTGCGGCGATTTCGTTTTCAGGCGCAAAGCTCTGTGGATTTGGTGGTTGTGGGATGGAGCCGTGTTCATGGACTCCCATTCTGTGAACACGACGCGGCATTCCATGTTCATAGACTCCCATTCCGTGAACACGACGCGGCATTCCATGTCCATAGACTGCCATTCCGTGAACATGGCGCGGCATCCTATGTTCATAGACTGCCGTTCCGTGAACATGACGCGGCATCCTGTGTTCATAGACTGCCATTCCATGAACATGACGCGGCATTCCATGTTCATAGACTGCCGTTCCGTGAACATGACGCGGCATCCTATGTTCATAGACTGCCATCCGGTGAACGCGTTTTTGCACATTTACGGGGAGGATGACGGTTCCACGGGTGCGATGGCGGGTTGCTTGGAAGAGTCGGGTCACGCCGACTCCACCGGCGACGGCGGCTTGAACAATGACCGGTGAGCGACGTCGGACGGTTGGCTGTGCCTGCCCGAGGCTGCGCAGAAGGGCATTGCATGGGCCGCGAAGTTCCCGCAGCGTCGCGGCTTTCTTATACTCCACATGAACCGCATCTTCCTCTTGCCGCTTGCTTTGCTCTTCACTGGTTCCGTCGCCTCGGCGGGCGATATCCGTGTGCTCGTCTGGGATGAGCAGCAGCCGCAGCAGAAGACGGCCTACGGCGAGAAGTTCCTCGGCGAGACCATCGCCGCGCATCTCGCGAAGCAGCCGGGCATCGTCGTGAAGACGACGAGCCTCGAAGCGCCGGAGCAGGGCGTGGAGGAGACCGTGCTGGATGCGACGG
Source organism: Verrucomicrobiaceae bacterium (assembly GCA_005791535.1). Taxonomy (GTDB): domain Bacteria; phylum Verrucomicrobiota; class Verrucomicrobiia; order Chthoniobacterales; family Chthoniobacteraceae; genus SXWH01. Next base: position 33,435 of record SXWH01000118.1, read on the forward strand.
ACGTGATCATCTGGTGGGGGCACGTGAAGCATGCGCAGCTCACAAACGCGAATGCCGAGCGCGTGGCAAAGCGGGTCCGCGAAGGAAAGCTGTCGCTCGTCGCGCTGCACTCTGCGCATTGGGCGAAGCCATTCGTGCGGCTCATGCAGGACCGTGCGAAGTCCGATGCGCTGCTGCAATTACCCGAAGCAGAGCGCGCGACGGCGAAGTGGGAATTTGTCAACGAAGCGCCGTTTGGGAAGGGCGTGAAGGCGGACGCAAAGCTGACGCCTTATGTGGAGAAAACCGACGCCGGCTACCGTCTCACGCTGCCTGCGTGTGTGTTCCCCGCATGGCGGGCGGACGGCGCGCCGAGCCACGTGACGACGCTGCTTCCCGCGCACCCGATTGCCGCGGGGCTGCCTGCAAAATGGGACATCGCGCAGACGGAGATGTATTCCGAGCCATTCCACGTGCCGCCGCCGGATGAGGTGGTGTTTGAGGAGCGCTGGGACAAGGGCGAACACTTCCGCAGCGGCTGCGTGTGGAAGGTCGGCGCGGGCCGCGTGTTTTACTTCCGCCCGGGGCACGAGACGTATGGCGTGTTCAAGGCGGAGGAGCCGCTGCGGGTGCTGACAAATGCCGTCCGCTGGCTCGGCGCGCCCGCCGCAAAGTAGGGCGGGGGCGGGCCGCGCGTGAACGCGACGCGCGGTGCGGATTGATTTTCTGGTCCAATGTCGGGCGCGATGGCTATTTCTCCGCACATGAAGATTCTCTCGCTCCTTCTCAGCATCATTTTTGTATCCGCCCTTCACGGGCATGCTGCCGATTCAAAGCCCAATGTGCTTTTGATCTGCGTCGATGACTTGAAGCCGCTGCTCGGCTGCTACGGAGACAAGGTGGTGAAGAGCCCGAACATCGACCGGCTCGCGGCGCGGGGAATTTTGTTCGAGCGCGCGTTTTGCAACCAGGCTGTGTGCGCGCCGTCGCGCAATGCTTTGATGACGGGGCTGCGGCCGGGGACGATCGGCATTTATGATTTGCCGACGAATTTCCGGAAGGCCGTGCCGGATGCGGTGACGGTGGCGCAGCATTTCATGAAGAACGGCTATCGCACCGAGGCGATGGGGAAGATCATGCACGTGGGCCACGGCAATGATGAGGATGCGGCGTCGTGGAGCATTCCGCACTGGAAGCCGAAGGTGGGGCAGTATCTCCGCCCGGAAAACGCCGGCAAAGGCGGCGACGCGAAAGGCACGGCGACGGAAAGCGCGGATGTCGCGGACAGCGCTTATGGCGATGGAATGATCGCCGACGAGGCGATTGCCCGGTTGCGTGCGGCGGCGGCCGATTCGAAGCAGCCGTTTTTCATCGGCGTCGGTTTCATCAGGCCGCACCTGCCGTTTGTCGCGCCGAAGAAATACTGGGATTTGTACGATCCGTCCGCGTTTGCGCTGCCCGCGCTGAAAGAGCCGCCGAAGGGCGCGCCGGCGTTCGCGCCGACCAATGGCGGCGAGCTGCGGAACTATTCCGATGTCCCGAAAATGGGCGCGCTTTCGGACGCGCAGACGCGGCATTTGATCCACGGCTATCATGCAGCGCTGAGTTACATGGATGCGCAGCTCGGCCGCGTGCTCGACGCGCTGGATGCGACGGGGCTGGCGAAGAATACGATCATCGTTTTGTGGGGGGACCACGGCTGGCACCTCGGCGACCACGGCATGTGGTGCAAGCACACGAATTACGAGCAGGCCGCGCGCATCCCGCTGGTCATCAGCGCGCCGGGTGTCACGCGTGCGGCGTCGAGGACCGCTGCGCTCGCGGAGACCGTGGACCTTTATCCCACGCTGTGCGAGCTCGCGGGATTGCCGGTGCCGTCGGGGCTCGATGGCCGCAGTCTCGTGCCGGTCTTGAAGGATCCCGCGGCCGACACGAAGGAGGCGGTGTTCCATTTTTATCCGCGCAATGCGCTCATGGGTCGCGCGGTCCGGACTGCGGACCACCGCCTCGTGGAGTGGAAGAAGCCCGGCGCGCCGTCCTCCGAGGCCGTGCTGGAGCTGTATGATTACAAGGCCGACCCGGCCGAGACGCAGAACCTCGCGGCCACGCAGCCGGAAACCGTGGCCCGGTTGCGCGCAATCCTCGCACGCCAGCCGGAGGCGAAGCCGCAATTTTCGGCCAAGGCTCCCGCCGCCGGCAAAAAGCCCGCCGCACCCGCGAAGGACCGCGGCGCGATGTTCGACAAACGCGATGCGAACAAGGACGGCAAACTGACGCGCGAGGAATTCCTCAAAGGCCAGCCGGACCCGGAGGAGGCGCCAAAACGCTTCCCGCTGTTCGACAAGGATGGCGACGGCACGTTGAGCCGCGACGAGTTTATCGCGGGCGGTCGCTGAGTCGCCGCGGTCGCTTTACCGCACGACCATCACCGCGCACGGCGCATGGCGCACGACGCGTTCGGCGACGCTTCCGATGAGTGCGCGTTTGAGGCCGGAGCGTCCGTGTGTGCCGAGGACGATGAGTGAGGCGTTGCACTTCGCAGCGTACTTCACGATGGCGTCGTGCGGATTGCCGGTCATGAAATGCGAGCGCGGCGCGGACTTGGGGAACTCTTCCTTGATGAATGCGACGAGTTTCTGCCGCGCTGCTTCATGTGCCTCTTTTTGAAGGCGGTTCAAATCGATGTGCCAGTGTGCCGACACAGGCTCGCTGACGTGGAGCACGACAAGCCGCGCGAGGTCGTCGCCCGCGAGAAGATGGGCCTGATGCAGTGCGGCCCGTGAAGGCTCGGAGAAGTCCACGGGAACGAGAATGGTTTCGTAGGCGGATGGATTGGGTTTCATGTTGCCGTGGACATTAGCAGGACATTTCGGAATGGCTCACCTGCATATTGTCGAAAGATGGACGGAACTTGCGCCGTGCCGCAGGCCGCGCAGGGTTAGCGCCGCGCCCGGTATTCCGTCGGGTTCACGCCGATCCAGCGTTTGAAGGCCCGCGAGAAGACGAGCGCGCTCTCGTAGCCGACGAGCGGCGCGAGGACTTCGAGCTTGTCGTCCGTTGTTTCCAAAAGCCGCTGTGCGTGTTGCATTCGCAGATACGTCACGTGGTGCATTGGCGAACGGCCGAGTTCCTTCATGCACAGCCGGCGGAGATGCTCCGCGCTGAGGTGCGCGTGCTTTGCGAGCAAAGTGAGCGACCATGGTGCCGCCGGGTCTCGGGCGACTTCCTCCCACAAGCTCCAGAGCCGTTCGCCGCGCTGCCACGGGCTCGCGAGGCGGGACGCGAAGGCGTGCACAAGGCTCACCCAGTGATGGATGACCTTCGGGTCGCGCGCGTTTTCCCATTCGTCCCGCAGGCCGGCGATGGCGCGGACCAGTTCGCCGCCACCGGAAGTGCGAACGGGAGATGCAGCGCCGATGAGCGGCTTCAGCCACGCGGGTTCTTCGTAGCGGACCCATGCGAACGTAAACCGTTTGCCGGCGAGCGAGTGGAACGCATTCAACACACGTGGCGGCGCCATGCACACCGTGCCTGCCGTGACGCGCTGCCAGCGGCCATCGAGCAGGATGCGACCTTCGCCTTCGATACATGCGAGGATGAAGCTGCCCGTCGGCTGGAGGCGCACGCGATCATACCGCGGCCCGGCGTCGTCCCACCCGAGCCGGCCGATGCGGTGGGACGAAAGCTCCGGGCACTCGTGCGCGTGGAGCTTCCACAGCCGCGTGCGCGGACCGTCGATGGTGGATTCCTTCAGAGTGGAGTTGCTCGCTAGCACAGCCCGACCTAGCAGCGAAGGGGGCGAACGGTCGAGTCCCTTTCATCGAAAGCGGGCGTGTGGATTCCGGATATCGGGATGTGGATTCGTGGGGATTGCGCGCCTCCGGCTTGGGCTTATCGTCGCCTGGTCAACCTCACCATTTATGCGTCGCCTCAGACTCTTTCCGTCGTTCGTTGTCCTTTGCGCCCTTGCATTTGCTGTGTTGCTTCCAGTTCCCGGCCGAGCGGGTCTGGTGGCTTACTGGCCCTTTAACAGCGCGGGCACGCTCGGTACCGACGCGGCCGGAGGAACGGTGCTCACCGCGACCGGCGCGACGTTTACTGCGAGCGGCAAATCCGGCGGCGGTCTGGCGCTCAGCGGCGGCGGGCAGTTTCTCTCGGGGACGGTGAACAATCTGCCGATCGGGAACAGCGCGTACACCCAGGCCGCGTGGATTAAGCCGAACGTGCTCGGTCCGCAGGGAATCGTGGGTTGGGGAAACTACGGTGCGACCCGGCAGGTGAACGCGTTCCGGCTCTTCGACACCGGCAACGGCTTCCGCCATTACTGGTGGGGCGCGGACCTTGATGCCACGGGGCTTGCGACGACGCTCAACAACGGGAGCTGGCACCACGTCGCGACGACCTACGACGGCACGACGCGACGGATTTACCTGAATGGCGTGCAGGTGGCGCAGGACACGCCGGGAGCAAACAGCGCAACTGCTGCAAACTTCCGCATCGGCAGCACGAACAACGGGGAGTTCTTTAACGGCACGATCGACGACGTCGCGATTTACAACAACGCGCTCAGCGCTGCCGAGGTGCAGTCGCTTGCGTCCGGCGGCTCGCCGCTGGCGGGGCCGATCATCAATTCATTTGCCGCCGCACCGGCGACGGCGTTCGAGGGCGGAGCGGTGGCTCTGAACTGGAACGTGAACACGGCCAGCGTCACGGGGACCTATAGCTACGAAATCCGGTACGGCGCGACTGTGGTGAACAGCGGCACGGCGGCGACGGGCACTTTCAACACAGTCGTCCCGGACCTGGCGGGCACGGCGCAGACTGTCACGTGGACGTTCCGCGCGATCGAGACGGGCGGCAACAACGTGACCACCACAGCGAATGCGAGCGTTTCGGCAGACCCGGGCATCCCGTCCGCGACCAGCCAGGCCGGGCTGACAACTCCCGACGGCGTGCCGCTGAACATCACGCTCACCGGCAGCGATCCGAATGGCGGAACGCTCAGCTATGTCATCGTCACTCCGCCGGCCAAGGGAACGCTCAGCGCGGGCTCCGGCGCATCGCGAACCTTCACGCCCGCGGGCGGGATTTACGGCGCGGATCAATTCACGTTCAAAGTGAATGACGGCAAATACGATTCGCCCACCGCGACCGTGCGGTTCACGATTCTCACACCGCCGCTTCCGCCGACATCCGTCATCGTCAACGACCTCACCATCCGCCCCGAAAATGTCGCGGGCGACTTTCTCTCAACGATCTCGAGCCCCGATCCAAACACCGGCGAGGCGCACACATTCACGCTCGTGAGCGGCGCGGGCAGCGAGGAAAACGCGAACTTCACCATCGTCGGCCACCAGCTCCGCGCGGCGGTGTCGTTTGCCGGGCTGACGGGTATCCCGCAGCGCATTCGCATCCGCTCGACGGATGCCTCGGGGCTCACGGTGGAGGGTGCCTTCGTGCTCACCGTCGTGCCGAAGTCGCGCGGAATCGTCATCAACGAGCTGCACTACAACAGCGCCTTCAACAACATCCGCAACTCGTTCGTTGAGCTGTACAACGATGGCGCAACCACGGTGAATCTCACGGGCTGGCGGCTTTCCGGCGAAGTGAACTACGCGTTTCCTGCGGGAACAACGATTGCCGCGGGTGCCTATCTCGTCGTTGCCGAGGATCCCGCGACCATCCTCAGCACGTGGGGAAGAACGGCGCTTGGTCCCTGGGACAACGCGACCGTCGTTTTTCCCGACGGCTCGAAGGAGGCCAATAATCTCTCGAACGACGGAGGCACGGTGCGTCTTCGCAATGCGGCGGATTCCGTGGTCTCCGCGGTGGATTATGAAAACCACTCTCCATGGCCGTGGGCGGGGAACGGCGAAGGATCGTCCATCGAACTCATCAACCCCGCGCTCGACAATTCGCACGGCAGCAACTGGGCCGCGGCGAAAGGCAATGGCACGGCGCCGGATGTGACCTACGTGGCTGCGGCGACGAGCGGGTGGAAGTATTTCAAAGGCACGACTGCTCCGTCTGCAACGTGGAAGGACCGCACCGGCGCAGACATCACGGGATGGCTCGACGGCACGACCACCGTGGGCAACGCAACATCGCCTTACTTTGGCTTCGGGTACGCCGATGCCGATGATGCCGTGATCCTCAGCGACATGCAGCAGGCCGGGGCGCAGGTCGGGTATCAGGCGGTCTATTTCCGAAAGGAGTTCACGATACCAGCCGGACAGATTCCGCCGGCGCTGGCGCTCCGTGTGTACGTGGACGACGGCTGCATCGTTTACATCAACGGTGTGGAAATCCCGACGCGCTTCTTCTGCAGCGCGGGCACTCCGACCCACGCCGTGGGCGCGAGCACGATTGGCGGCGTCACGTTTACCAACCACGAGGCTGCGCCGAACAACTGGTCGAGTTATACGATCACCAATCTCGCTCCGTACAATCTGGTCGAGGGCACCAACGTCATTGCAATTCTCGCGGCGAATGACGTGAAGACGTCGTCGGATTTCTCGTTCAATCTTGAGTTAAAGCGTTCCGCCGGTGCGGGCGAGATTGCATCGCCGGGCGCGCAGAATCTCCAGTTTGCAGCGACGGCGGCACCTGCCATTCGCGGCGTGAATCATTCGCCCCAGTCGCCGACGAGTGCCGACCCGATTGTGGTCACGGCCCGCATCACCGACCCGCAGGGCGTTGCGTCCGCCTCGCTCGCATACCAGATCGTCACGCCCGGGAACTTCATCCCGGCGACATTGCCGAAGGCTGTTTCAAGCGGGAACTTTGTCAATGTGGCTGCGCCCCTAGACCCGAATCCCGCATTTGAACTGCCGGCGAACTGGACGACCGTCGCGATGAACGATGACGGCGTGGGCGACGATTTGCTCGGCGGCGACGGAATCTGGACGGCCTCCATCCCGCCGCAGGCGAACCGCACGCTCGTGCGTTACCGCATCACGACGGCGGACAATTCCGGCGCATCGGCCCGCGTGCCGTATATCGGCGATCCATCGCTCAACTTCGCGTGCTTTGTTTACAACGGCGTGCCGGCCTACGAGGGTACGAGTTCGACGGATTTGCAGAAGCTGCCGGTGTATCACTTCCTCACGCGGAAGGCGGACTACGATCAATGCGTCGCATACGACGCGAACTCGTCGCAGCGCCTCGTGGCGGGCACGAGCTGGAACTTTGAAAACTGGGAGGCGTGCTTTGTCTGCAACGGCGTTGTTTACGATCACATCCCGTATCGATTGAAGGGAGCGAACGGGCGCTACACGGCCTCAGGCACAGGCGGCGCTGGAAACGCGAAGCGCGCGTTCAAGTTTTACTTCCACAAGGGCTACGAGTTCGACGCCGTGGATAATCTCGGGAATGATTACCCGGAGAAGTGGTCCACGATGATCACCGAAAACCTGTGGGAGAACCGTGCGAGTTACACGTTTTCGCTGAACGAAATGGTGAACATGCACCTGTTCAATCAACTCGGCGTGCCTGCTCCGCGCGGCCACTGGTCGCACTTCCGGACCATTATGCAGACGGCCGAGCAGCCCGACCGCTGGAACGGGGATTTTTGGGGCCTGATGTGGGTTCATGAGGACTACGACCGCCGGTTTTTGAAGGCGCATGATTTGAAAAAGGGCAACCTGTACAAGCTCACGCGCGACGGCACAGCCGGGGTGCTGCAGTTCCGCTATCAGTCCACTTTCGGTCCGACCGATGGCTCGGATCACGATGACCTGTACAACAATTTGAAGGGTTCGAGTACGCCCGCCTACATCACCGGTCGGGTGAATCTCGACCTCTGGAGCCGCTACCACGCGTTCTGCGAGGCGATTCGGCACTACGACTACTGGCCGAGCGGCGACAACAACGGTGGCTGGTATTTCTATCCGAACTACAATGCCGCCAATGGCAACAAGGGCGTGCTTTGGTACCTGCCGAACGACGTGGATGCGACTTGGGGGCCGACTTGGAACAACGGTCACGACATCGTTCACAACGCGCTGTTCAATGACAGCATCAGCGCCGGAGGTGACACATTCACGAACCCGACGCTATGGCCGACGTACTTTAACCAAGTCCGCGAAGTCCGCCGGTTGCTGTGGCAGCCGGATCAAATCAATCCGTTGATCGACGAGTTCGCGGCAATCATCCGGCCGATCGTCAACGCCGAGTTCCTGCGGTGGCATCCGTCGAACGGCGCGCCCGCCGCATCGGGGAACTTTGGCGGACTCAACGGGCCGAACAACTCCGCGCTCAACGCCGTTGGGCAGACTGCGCTCGACCTCTACGTCGCGAGCATGAAGGACTTCGCATTCGATGCCGACAACAACGGCAGCGTGTGGCCCGGTGGAAACATCGCTGCGGGCGGGACTGCGGCTGTCCTCGACAACCTCGGCAGCAGTCTTGGCGAGAACAGTTCGGTGTATCCGGCGACTCCCACCATCACCTACTCCGGCGCGGTTGGGAACCCTGTGAACGACCTCCGCTTTACAACGTCCGCATTCAGCGACCCGCAGGGCGCCGGCACGTTCGCGGGCATCCAGTGGCGCATGGCCGAGGTGAACACATCCGCAACCTGGACCGCGGGTGTGAAGCGGCTGCTCGAAATAAACGCCCGCCACGACAGCGGCACGCTCACGGCATTTGCGAGCGAGTATCGCTTTCCCGCCGCATCGTGCGAGCCGGGGAAACGCTACCGCGCCCGCGTGCGGATGCAGGACAATACGGGGCGCTGGAGCTTGTGGAGCAATCCTGTCGAGTTCACTGCAGGAGCCGTCGATACCACGGCGCTCGCGAACAACCTTGTGATCAGCGAACTCATGTATCATGCGGCGAATCCGACTCCCGCCGAGCAATCCGTCGCGTCGGGTCTTGGTCAGGTGTGGGACGACGACTCTTTTGATTACATCGAACTCCGCAATATCGGCGTCAGTCCGCTTGATATCGGCGAAGTGCGGTTCAGTCAGGGTGTGAACTTCACGTTCCCCGTGGGCACCACGCTCGCGCCCGGCGCGACGACTCTCATCGTGCACAACACCGCCGCGTTCAGCACACGTTACGGTTCCGGAAAGCCGGTTGCCGGCGCGTGGATGGCGGGCAACAAGCTCAGCAACGGCGGCGACCAGATCAACATCAAGTATGGCGATGCGCTGACTCCGTTTTACACGATGACGTACGACGATGTCGCGCCGTGGCCCGTATCGCCGGATGGCACCGGGCCGTCGCTCGTTCTGCTGGCACCGGAGACTCGTCCGAATCCCAGCGTGGGAACAAACTGGCGCGCAAGCTTCGCTGCGGGCGGAAGCCCGGGCGGCGATGATCGTGCGAACTACGCTGCGTGGGCTGCGGCGAACGGTGCGGGCATTTTGACCGCCGACGACGACGGCGACGGGCTCACCAATCTGCTTGAATACGCACTGAACGGCATTCCGGGAGCGAGCAGCCAGACTCCGTTGCCGATTAGCGCGAGCCCGGGTGGTGTTCTTACGCTGACATTCACGCGGCTGTACGATCCGTCGGATATCAGCTACGTCGTGGAGTTCACGGACAACCTTGCCGCCACGCCGTTTGCGGCAACCGGCTCGCTTGTTTCCAGCATCAACAACGGCAACGGCACGCTTACCCAAACCTGGCAGGCTCCCGCTGCCGGTCCGCAATTCTTCGGGCGGGTGCGGGTGGTGAAGCCGTAGGCGGAGGGCCTCTTTTACGAAAACACAACCCGCTTCCCATCGGGACGGTTGCTGCTACGTTGCGCGGCGATGAAACCTCGTTCAGTCGCCTCGCTGCTCGCCGCTTTTGCCGTCACGCTCTGTCCGTCCTTCGCCCAGGAGGACGCAACGGGCAAGGCAGACCCGGATTCGCCGTACGACCACATCAAGGTGCTCGCGCGTGCGATGCAGTTGATTCGGAAGGACTACGTCGACGAACGGAAAGTGAGTTATCGCGCGCTGATGAGCGCTGCCTTGCGCGGGATGCTCCAGAGTCTCGATCCGCACTCGCAATACATGGAGCCGGAGAACTTCAACAACATGAAGGAGGTCACCGACAGCCGTTTTGGCGGCCTTGGCATCCATGTCACGGAGCGCAACGGCGACCTCATCGTTGTTTCACCGATGGAGGATTCCCCGGCTTTCAAGGCGGGTGTGATGCCGGGCGACCAGATTGTAAAAATCGACGGGAAAAGTGCGGAGAAAATGGATCTCAATGAGGCCTCGGAGAAGTTGCGGGGCGCGGTCGGAACGCGGGTGACGCTCACGATTCTTCGGCCGGCGACGAAGGAGATCAAGGAGTTCGAGCTCATTCGCGAAGCAATCAAGGTGTGGAGCGTGAAGGACGCAAAAATCCTGCCGGCCGACCCCGGCGCACCTGAATCGAAAATCGGCTACGTCCGGATCACGCAGTTTAACGCGCCGACGTCCGAGGAACTCGCGAAGAAGCTCGATGAGCTTGAGAAACAGGGCATGCAGGCGCTGGTTATTGACCTTCGCTTCAATCCCGGCGGCCTCATCCAGACCGCAGTGGATACCGCAGGAATGTTTCTTCCGCCGGGCACGATTGTCTGCACGACCGAGGGCCGCGCTGGCTCGCAGAAGGGCGAATACAAAGCAAATCCCGGCCTCCGCCGCCGGCAGGCATATCCCGTCGCCGTCTTGATCAATTTCGGCAGCGCGAGTGGCAGCGAGCTCGCCGCGGGAGCGCTGAAGGATACGAATCGCGCCATCATCGTGGGTGAGACGAGCTTTGGAAAAGGCAGCGTCCAGAGCGTGGTTCCAATGCCTGACGGTTCGGCCATCCGCCTCACGACGGCCAAATACTACACGCCGAGTCACAACGTTATTCACGAGGTGGGAATCACCCCGACGATTCGCGCCACGATGACGCCGGAGCAGGAGCGCCAGCTCATGCTTTCGCGCCGGGAGGACCTCACCGAGGAGCAGAAGAAAAAGGAACTTGCCGGATTTCGCGACACGCAGCTCGACCGCGCCGTGGACGCGCTGAAAGGCGTTCTCGTTTTCCAATCGCGCAAGCCGCAGTAACTCGCGTGACCGTTCTCGCAATCGAAAGCTCCTGCGACGAGACGGCCGTCGCGATTCTCCGCGACGACGTTTTGCTCGCGAGCGAAGTCGCGTCGCAAATCGCACTGCACGCGGCGACCGGAGGTGTTGTTCCCGAGGTCGCATCGCGCAGCCATCTGCGAATGCTCCGCCCGACGCTGAACGAGGCGCTTGCAACGGCTGGTATCGGGCTCGGGGAAGTGGATGCCTTTGCGGCGACTCGAGGTCCGGGGCTTGCGACATCGTTGATGATTGGAATGGCTGTGGCAAAGGGGCTCGCTGTCGGTTTTGGAAAACCCTTTCTCGGCGTGAACCACATGGAAGGTCACCTGCTTTCGCCGTTTTTTGGTAAGGGCGGACCGCGTCCGGCCATCGGCCTCATCGTCAGCGGCGGGCACACGATGCTCGTGGATATTGCGGACATCGCGGACTATCGATTGCTCGGGCAGACCGTGGACGACGCAGCAGGGGAGGCGTTTGACAAGGTCGGGAAGCTTCTCGGCCTGCCGTATCCCGGCGGTCCAAACGTCAACAAGCTCGCCCGCGACGGGAATCCGAAAGCCGTCGATTTCCCGCGCTCGATGATGCATTCGGATGATTTCGCCTTCAGTTTCAGCGGGCTCAAAACCAGCGTCCGCTATCTCCTGCCGAAGCTCGCGGATTTCGCTGTCGCCGATATCTGCGCATCGTTTCAGGAAGCAGTGGTCGATGTCCTCGTCGCGAAATCAATCCGCGCCGCGAAGAGCACGAGCCGCGATACGATAGCCGTGAGCGGCGGCGTGAGTTGCAATACGCGCCTGCGGGAAAAACTCGCGGAAGCCTGTAAAAAAGCGGGGCTCCAGCTCCTGCTTGCCGAACCATCGCTCTGCACGGACAACGCTGCAATGATCGGATACGTCGCAAGCTTGCGCCTCGCCGCCGGTGAATCGAGCCCGCTCTCGACGGACATCGATCCCAATTTACGCCTCGTCGCGTAACCGCGGTCACGGGAGTCACGTCTGCGCATGTGAAACAAATTCACTCACATGCCATACACCGGAATCGTCCTCACCATTCTCTCCATTGTCTTCGGAGCCTTTCTCATTCTGCTCGCGCACTGGCTCGTCGCCATCGGCCTGTTTTCGAAAACCACGCAGCTCTGCGAGGCGGAATTTCGCAGGCGTCCTGTGCGTTGCCTGCTCGTCGGGATACTCACCTTCGGGATTCTCATGGCCTTTCTACTCGCGCTCGCGGGGAAGGCCGGCGGAGGTGCGCTGATCATCGCCTCCATCCCGCTTCTCATGTCATTCGTCGGCTCAGCCGGCATCGCTCTGCGAATCGGGAGTGATCTGTCGCGCACCCGCGAGCCATGGCGGAGGGGAATCCGCGGGGCGACGATGCTCGGCTTCTGCTGCATCACTCCGGGCCTCGGATGGTTTATCATCCTCCCGCTCGCACTCGCCGCAGGTTTTGGTGCGCTTCTGCTCGCGAAGCCATGGAAATCCGGAGCTGCTCCGGAAACGGCGTCAGCGATTGATTCCAGCGTTCCCGCACTGTCATGAAAAAGACCAGTCGTCGCGAATTCATTATTACCGGCGCGGCTGCGATCGCATTCAGTGCGACAATTTTCCGGGCTGCGCAGGGGCTTCTCACGCAGGGCGGGCAGTATCTCGGTCTGAACCTCACTCGTCCGATCGAACGTGCGCCGCTTCCTCCCGCATCGACGAGCATCGACCCCGTGGCGCATGCCCTGAACCGTCTGACATTCGGGCCGGTTGCAGGAGACTATGAGCGCGTGTCGAAAATGGGCGTCGCGGCGTTCATCGAGGAGCAGCTCGACCCCGGGAAGATGGATGACGGATTATGCGACCGGGTGACCGCTAGGTTTTGCGATCTCTGGGGTGAGCCGCTCGGGGAGCATTACGAAGAGGATGATGATTCCCTTCCGCCGATTCTGCGCCGCGTGACGACGCTGCGGGCGATTTACAGCCGGCGGCAACTCTTCGAGGTGATGTGCGAGTTCTGGAGCGATCACTTTAACATCGATCCCGGCAAGGGCGATTGTCGGTGGAGCAAACCCAGCGATGATCGCGACGTGATCCGCAAGAACGCGCTCGGGAACTTTCGCGATATGCTCCGCGCCAGCGCGCTCAGTCCGGCGATGCTTTGGTATCTCGATGGCCAGGCCAACTCGCTCCGCAAGACGGACGACAAACCGAACGAGAACTATGCCCGCGAGTTGATGGAGCTGCACACGCTTGGCGTTCACGGTGGCTACACGCAGCAGGACGTGATGGAAGTCGCGCGGTGTCTCACGGGATGGAGCCTTTTTTCCAAACGCGAGGCAAAGCTCGGCAAGGTGATCAAGCCGCGCGTCTTTCTCAGTGGTGCTGCGAAAGGAATGCCATTCACAGATCGTGGCGGCGTGTTCTTCGATGGCGAGCATCATGACAACGGCCCGAAGCGCGTTCTCGGACACGATATCCCGGCAGGACTCGGCAAGGATGACATCGATCGCGTCATCGACATCGTCGCATTCCACCCGAACACGGCCCGCTTCCTCGCCACGAAACTCTGCAAACGCTTCATCGCAGACGAGCCCTCTGCGGCCTCGGTCGAGGCTGTCGCGAAGTCATTCAGCGATTCCAAGGGCGACATCAAAACGGTGCTGCGCACGATTTTCTCGACGCCGGAATACGCGGCGTCGGCCGGGGTGAAAATCAAGCGGCCGTTTCATTTCGTCGTTTCTGCAATCCGGGCGGTGAATGCGAGCACCGATGCCGACAAGCCGGTGATGCAGTTTCTGGAGAAAATGGGGCAGGCTCCGTTCCGTTATCCCACGCCGGACGGTTATCCGCTCGAAGCGGAGCACTGGCATACCACGCTGCTCTGGCGATGGAAGTTCGCGCTCGCGCTGGCAAACAACCGCATTGCGGGCACGCGCATCGAACGTGCGAAGCTGCTGCGGCAGCTCGGCGGCGACTCGGCGCTCATGGCTACTGTGCTGAATCGGAAGCCGACCGCAGACGAGAGCGACGCATTTTTGAAATCGGGCGATGGCCTCGCGCTGCTGCTCGCTTCACCGGGATTCCAACGCTGCTAACACCATGTCCGCACTCGTCAACCTTACCACCAATCGTGACGACAAACGCACACTCGTCGTCGTGTTCCTGCGCGGCGGCGCGGATGGGCTTTCGCTCGTCGTGCCGACAGCCGATGACAATTACTACCGCGCGCGGCCGCGGCTCGCTTTGAAGAAAAGCGAGACCCTGAGCCTTGATGGAAACTTTGCGCTGCACCCGCTGCTGGCTCCGTTGGAGGTTGCGTGGAAGGAAGGTGACCTCGCGATCGCCCATGCTGCGGGCTGCGAAGACACCACGCGCTCGCACTTTGAAGCGCAGGACCTCATGGAGCGCGGCGGCTTCGTTGCTGGTGGCTGGCTTGCGCGATTCCTGCGCGCCCGCGGTCCGGCGCGCTCGCCTCTCAGTGCGATTGCACTTTCGCCAACGATGCCGGACGTCCTCAGCGGAGCGCCGAGTGCCGCGGCGTTTCAGAAGATCGAGGAGTTTTCGTTCGGGAAGAAGATGTCTCCGGATTTTCCGCGCGAACTGCGGCGGCTCTACGAAAAGGAGTCGGGCGATTTTCGTACGGCTGCGGAAAGCACGTTCGAAGCAATGGCGAAAATCGAATCCATCGACACGAAGGCGGCTCCGGAGAACGGCGCTGTTTATGAGGAGAAGGACAGTTTTCATCAGGGCCTCCGCCAGACTGCGCAACTCATCAGAGCGGATGTCGGACTCGATGCCGCGAGCGTGGACCTCAACGGGTGGGACACACACTTCACGCAGGACATTGCCATTCCGGGGAACATCAAGAGCCTCGGTGCGGGGCTTGCCGCATTCCGCAAAGACCTCGGTGCGCGCATGGCTACGACTACGGTGGTCGTCATGACGGAGTTCGGACGTCGCCTCGGCGAGAACACGAGCCTCGGCACCGACCACGGCCGTGGAAGCGTGATGTTTGCAATGGGCGGCGGCGTCCAAGGCGGTCGGATGCTCGGCACGTGGAGTGGACTGACGCGTGAGATGCTAGACGATCCCGGCGACCTCCCGGTTTGGAACAACTACCGCGACATCCTCGCACCCATCCTTGCAAAACACGGCGCACCTGCGGACTCATTCGGTAAAATATTTCCCGACTTCGCTCTGAAGCCGCTACCGGTTTACGGGTAGTCGATTACGGCAGCGTCGCGCGAAGGCGGAAGAAGACGGCTTGTGCGCCGTTCAGTGACGGAGCAGCGGAAGCGTCCACCCACTGACTGTCTGCGTCGCGTGTCGTCGTGCCTTGCTCGACGGTCCACACGGCTCCCGGCGTATCGTCATTCCAATGCCACGTCGCGAGGTCGGTCGAGACTTCCACGCGAACCGCGGCGTCGCTCGCATTGTGCCGCGCGTACCGGATTCCGGTTCCCGTCGCGGCGATGATGTCCGAGGGAGCATCCCGGCGTTCCGGGTTTGTGAAAAAAGCGTACTCGGCGGCGTTGGTTGCGCCGTCGCCATCGGGATCATCCGCCGGACCCGTATTGAGGGCGTTTGTGGAAAAGAAGCGTGTTTTCCAGTCCGCGTAGGATGATGTCGTGGGGTCGATTGCAATGTCGAAAGGCTCCGCGACTGTGCTGGCTGGGCTGAGAAACTCCAGTCCTCCGGAGCCGTCCATTTTGAAGCGCACTGCGCGGTGTGCGCTTGGCTGGGAGCCGCTCCCGCGCTTGCCGGTGTCCGCCACGTAGGCACGGCCGGCGGCGATATCGAGGGCGAGTCCGTGCGGCGCGTTGAGCCCGGTGATGATTGTTTGCACCGCGCCTCCTGCGACCGCTCTGGCGTAAATCGCCCCATTCTGCCGGTCGCACCAATAGATGCGGCCGCCGGGAACCGTCGGATCGATCGCTACATCGCGCGTGCGACTCGGCGTGACGAGGGACCAAGTGGAATCGACGACGCCGGTCACAATCGAGCCGCGCGAGTAGGCGGTGTTTGTGTCGCCGGGATTCGTCGTCACAGCCCAGTAGGCCAAGCCGGAAGCGGCATCGACTGTGAAAAAATACGGTCCCTGACCGGCTGCGGTGTGCGTGAGAATGGTTTCGAGGAACGACCCGTCCGGCCGGGTACGGCGGAGTTGCAGGGAACTCGTTTCGGCGACGTAGATCCAGTTTGATGCCGGTTCCCATTCCACATCGGAGATGAAAGTGCCGTCGGGAAATGAAGTCACCACCGAAGCAGCTCCGCCCGACATCGGCAGCGAGCGAACTGTGACCTCGGTTAGCGCGAGTGTTGTCGGGTTTTGCGCCGCGTGTGCGAAAAAGATTCGCGCGCCCGCCGGATCCACGGCGATTCCACGCAGGTCCGTGACTTGCGGGCTTTGCCACAAGGTTGTGTGCGCGGTGCCATCGGGCTTCACCGCGTTGATCTGACCGGCCTGAAGCTCGGGCTGGTTGACGTAGTAAACGCGGGCGGCCTGGGAAGACGCGGCGAGTAGTGCGAGGGCGAGAATTGCGCGCATGTGTTGCGCAATGTGCCGGCTTTCCCTGCGAATGCAACCACCCGACGCGACTTGCAACCGCGCGGGCGCGCTGTAAACGGGATGCGCATGTTTCCATCACTAGCGCTTCGAATTCTGCGGACCACCGACCCGCGCTGCCTCGGCAAGTTCCTTTGGAACTTCGGCTACAAGGGCGTCCGCTCGATCCAGTTGTTCAAGAAGCGCATCAAACGCGGGGAGTTCTTCCCGCCGTTTCTTTACCTCTCGATTCTGAATTCCTGCAACCTGCGCTGCCAGGGTTGCTGGGTGGATGTTGCGGAGGATCGCGTGGCCATCGACCTCGAAACGCTCAACCGCACCATCAACGACGCAAAGGCGCACGGAAACGCGTTTTTTGGAATCCTCGGCGGTGAGCCGTTCATGCATCCCGAACTGCTCGATCTGCTCGCGGCGCATCCCGACTGCTACTTTCAGGTTTTCACAAACGGGCAGTTCATCACGGAGAAAGTCGCGAAGAAGCTACGCGAGCTTGGCAACGTCACGCCGCTCATCAGCATCGAAGGGCGCGAAGTCGTGAGCGACGAACGGCGTGGCAACAAGCACGTCTACGAGCGCACGCTGCGCGGGCTCAAAGCGTGCTTGAAGGAGCGCGTGCTGACCGGCGTGGCTACGAGCGTGTGCCAGACGAATATCAACGACCTCTGCACCGAGCAATGGCTGCAGGAGTTGATCGATTTCGGTGCGCACTACGTTTGGTTCCACACCTTCCGTCCGGTGGGGCCAAAGATGAACGCGCAGCTTGCACTCACGCCGCAGCAACTTGTGCAGGTGCGCCGTTTCATTGTGGAAATGCGCGCAAAGATGCCAATCGGCATCGTAGATGCCTACTACGACGGCGGTGGCAACGCGCTCTGCCCGATGAGCACGGGAATCTCGCATCACGTGAATCCAAAGGGCGACATCGAGCCATGTCCGATCATCCAGTTCGCCACCGAAAATATCCGCGATTCGCGCGGCGTTTTCGCCACGATGCGCGACTCGGCATTTCTGAAAGATTTCCGCGAACTGAGCGCCGAGCACACGCGGGGCTGCGTCGTGCTGGAGCGTCCCGATTTGGTGAAGGACCTCGTCATCAAGCACGGTGCGCGCGACACCACCATTCGCGGCACCGCGATGGCCGAACTCGATGCGATGACGCCGCGCTTTTCCCAATGGCTACCGGGCGAGGAAATCCCCGAACAGCACTGGATGTATCGCTGGGCGAAGAAGTGGTTCTTCAACGACTTCGGCGCCTACAAAAAGGCCGACCACGACGAAGCGGCAAAGGCCAAGGTGAAGGAACTCGCGGGAGCGGCTTGAGATTATGCCGAAACTGCTGCTTTGGGACATCGACGGGACCATCATTTCCAGCGGAGGCTGCGGGGAGGCCTCGCTAAGGCTGGCGGTGCGGGATTTTTTCGGGTGCGACGATGATTTTAAAGACATCGAGATCGCCGGGCGGACCGATACGCGCATCGCGCGGCAGTTGCTGCGGAAATGCGGGCGTGAGGAAACTGTGGAAGCCATTGACGCGTTGCTCGGGCGCTACTTGCACCATTTGCCGCAGTTGCTTCCGCAACGAAAAGGCGTGCTGCTCCCGGGAGTGGCAGATGTTCTGGATGTGCTCGCGCGGCGGGATGATGTGGTGCTCGCGTTGCTGACCGGCAATCTCGCGGCGGGCGCGGAGCTTAAATTGTCACACTACGGCGTGTGGCACTACTTCCGGTTCGGCGCTTATGCGGATGATCATTTTGACCGGAATGAACTGGGGCCCGTGGCGATGAAGCGTGCACGGGAAAAGGGGTACGAATTTGCACCGCGTGATGTGTGGGTGCTCGGTGACACGCCGCATGACATCGCGTGTGCACGGGCTTTCGGAGCGAAGGCGCTTGCCGTTGCCACAGGGGCTTTTCCGTCGGCGCAGCTTGCGCAGCACAAACCAGATGCGCTTTTTGAAAACATGGTCGATACCGCGGGCGTGGTGAGTGTGCTCGCAGGCGAGGTGGATTGAGGATCGCCACGGCCGACGACGGGCCGTAGGATTCCGGCATGCGCCTCATCGCACTTTTCTTCCTCGGAACCGCTGTTGCTTTCGCCGATTCGCTCGAACCGCTGCCCACGGCGCGATTTGAGTTCAACGGGATCATTGGCGAGCGAGTTGAGGCCAATATCGATGCCTGGCTGCTCCGCGCGCCTGCGGCGAATCCCGGAATGCTCGAAATGTTCCGCAGCCGGGACCGCCAGCCCGCGCCTTCGCTGGTTCCATGGGCGGGCGAGTTCGCCGGGAAGTATCTGCTCTCGTGCGTGCAGGCATTGCGCATGAGCGCGCGACCGGAGTTGCGGCGTCACGTCGGGGAATTCGTGGCACAGCTGATCGCGACCCAGGCGGAGGATGGTTACCTTGGGCCGTTTCCGAAAGGCAGACGGCTTCTGGGGGAGTGGGACCTGTGGGGGCATTATCACGTAATGCAGGGTTTGCTGGCATGGCGTGATTTATCGGGTGAGGAAACAGCGCTTTTGGCGGCGCGGAAGGCTGCTGACCTTATTTGCAAAACGTATCTCGATGGGACGCGCCGCGTGATCGATGCCGGGTCCAACGAGATGAACATGGCGGTTTCGCATGTTCTCACGGACTTGCATCGAAGGACTGGTGATGCGCGTTATCTCGGCATGGTTCGGGAAATCGAGAAGGACTGGCAAAGGGCGGGCGATTACGCGCGGACGGGCGAGAAAGGAGTGCCGTTTTACAAGACGCCATCGCCGCGATGGGAAAGTCTGCACGATTTGCAGACGCTGGCCGAGCTGTGGCGTGTGACCGGGGAACCGCGCTATCGCGAGGCTTTCACGAGTCACTGGCGATCCATCCGCGAGTTCGATGTCCGGAACTCGGGAGCGTTCAGCGGGGGCGAGCAGGCTACCGGAAATGCGTTCGCGCCGACGGCTATCGAGACCTGCTGCACGGTCGCATGGATGGCGCTTTCGGTGGATATGTTGCGAATCAGCGGCGACTCGCGCGTGGCCGACGAACTGGAGCTTTCCATGCTCAACGGGGCTCTCGGAGCGATGCATCCATCGGGCCGCTGGTGGACGTACAGCACTCCGATGGATGGCGACCGCAAGGCGAGTGCGCACGAGATCGTTTTTCAGGCGCGGGCCGGCACACCGGAACTCAATTGTTGTTCGGTAAACGGGCCTCGCGCGCTCGGAATGCTGGCCGACTGGGCCGTGATGCAGGAGGAAGGTGGTCTGGTTGTGAACTGGCACGGACCGGCAAAGATCGATGGAGGCCGATGGAAGCTGTTTTGCGATTCGCGGTATCCGCTCGATGGTGCGGTCAATTGGCGCCTGGAAGCTAGCGAAGCGATGCGGATCAAGTTCCGCATTCCGGCGTGGGCCGCGGGCGCGGCTGTGAATGATGCTGTTGCGAAATCGGGGGATTACTTCTCCAAAACAGTGAATCCGGGCGAGATTGTCCGCCTGAAATTGCCGTTGACCGTTCGCACCATTGAAGGACGGAACGAGCAGGCGGGAAAGATGGGTATTCTTCGCGGTCCAGTGCTGCTCGCGTATGACCAAAGAGACAATGGCTTCGACGAATTCGCCATTCCACGTGTCGATCCATCGAAGCCTGGTGATGGAGTGCTCGTAAATGTGGACGCAGGCAACGGAATCGCGCCGTGGTTGCTTGTCGAAGTGCCCACGGCTCGCGGGCCCTTGAAGCTGCGGGACTTTGCGACTGCGGGAATGAATGGTACGCGCTACCGTTCGTGGCTGCGGACGGTTTCATCGTCGTCCGGAGCAAAAACGGGTGCTGGGCCGGTGTTTCGTGCAGGACTTCGCGGCGATGTGGCGGCAGAAAGCGGGAGGTTGCTCCGCTCAACGGGATTCACGGCTGCGGAGGATGCGGTGTCTTTGAACGGGCGCGATCAGATGCTCATCTACGCCCTGCCTGAGCGATTCGGGCTCGGTGATTTTTCGGTATCAGTGAGAGTCCGGATTCAATCGCTGCCGGAAAAGCGAATCGGGCAGATTTTCAGTGCATGGTGTGAGGCGAACGATGATCCGCTTCGAATCGTGGTGCAGGATGCGTTCATTTCGGCTCGGATCGAGGGAAGTGGAGGCGCGTCTACCGTCGGTGTTCCCGTGGCAAAGGGGGAGTGGCAGCGAATTGCCGTGGTAAAGGAGGACGATGTGCTCACCCTGTACGTGAATGGGGCTGTAGCTGCGAGCGCCGCGGCGCCGGCCAGGGTTGCTACAAAATCCCGGAGTTTTGGGATTGGCGGGAATCCGCTGTTCAGCGGTCCGGAGTTTCTCGCCGCGGAGTTCAGTGGCTTGGTCATCTACGATCGTGCGTTATCTCAGGAGGAAGTATCGGCGGTCTGCAAGGATTGATGCCCTGTTTCCGTGACTGTAGGGCAGACGCCGATGATCCGCATTTTCTTCGCTGGTTTTTGCACCTCGCTTGCTGCTTGCAGCGCGCTTCCGAAGCAGGCCGACCCGTTTGTGGGTACGTGGTGTAATGTCCGAAATGGATACTACCTTCGCGTGTATCCCGATGGCCGTGTTGCGCAGTGGCCGTCGCCGCCTGAGGGAGCGGTATCTTGGAGCAGTCACAAGAACGGTGAACTTCAGTGGAGATATATGCCGCCGTTGAAGAATCCGGTTATCAGGATGCGCGGGCGTGATCTGGTCATCGACATGACTCAAAAGGAAATGCCGATGGAGCGTCTGCGGCCCGATCTTGAGCCCGGGCAGATATTGAACTCCGCGCAGCCGTAGCGGCTCAGCCGCGAAAGACCCGCCGCATCCGGCGGACGGCATCGCCTGCAAATTTACCAACGACCCGCGCCGCGCGGCCGATCGTGCCACCGCGATTCTTCCAAGCTTCGGCGCGCTCGGTCGCGGCGGTCCGCTTGCCCGCGATCCACGGGAACTGTTTCCCATCCGGCCGTGGCCGGACCGGGCCGCGGAAGGCGAGGATATATGCCCGGCGAGTCTCCGTGGTGGTGTTTTGTCCTGCGCCGTGGAGTGTCCGGCCGTGGTGAATCGCTGCTCCGCCGGCTGGGAGCGGGCAGGGCTCTGCGGCTGCGGCATCAAATTCCCCGATGCATTCCAGCGCGGGTTTTTTCGGATCACCGTTGAGCGAGCGATGCTCAAGGATCGGACCTTTGTGCGACCCTGAGATGTATTTCATGCAGCCGTTTTCCACTGTGGCAGGCTGAAGCGGCATCCAGATGCTTAATTGCTCATACTCGACGTGCGCGTCCGAACGGTGGGCCTCGTCCTGGTGCCACGGAGTTGCCGCGCCGTGTTCGGCGGGCTTGTAAATCGCGTGCTCAAACCACGGTTCCGCATCCGGTCCGAGCAGGCGTTTTGCGACGGCGAGCGCATTCCGCCGGAACTGAATATCTGCGAGTTCCGGCGCGTAGTCTACCGGGCGCAGTATTTGCGAAAGCCGGGGTGTTCCATCCTTCCGGTCGCCGTCGGCACCCACGAGGTCGAACGCGCGTCCGCGTTCCCATCCGGCGCGCTCGGAAAAAAGCCGGTCGAAAATCCCGCGGAGGCGCCCGACTTCCTCTGCGTTCGTGATAGCGTCGAGACGCAGCCATCCGTGCTCGCGGAAAAAGGCGACGTCCTCGTCGGAAATCTCGATTGCTGATTTCATGGGTACCTCGATTTAGCACACGGTGCGCCGTTGCAGAACATAAAACAAAGGAAGCGGTGTGGATCTTTGTCTGGAGGATGTGGGGTGGCGGACTTCCCTCCGAGCGCGGGAACTGTAATGGTCGCGGTCTGACACTCCTTCATGAAATCCAGAGCAATACCTCGCACACCCGCACGAAACTCATCGCTTTTCTCCCGAGTCACCTTCGCTCTGATCGTTTCCGGCGCGTCGTGCGTTGCTGAAACCGCGCAGGTTTTTGAAGGCGAGAAACTGAAGGTGCTGGAGCGTTCCGGAAGCGCACGGCCGCAGGATTTGAAGCCATATGGAGTCGGTGCGTGGAGCGGTGACTCGCATCTGTGGTGGACGGGGGGAAAGCCCGGCGATGTCCTCGCTCTCGAATTTTCGGTGAATTCGGACGGCGTGTTCCGGATTGGCGCGGGATTTACCAAGGCGATTGATTACGGGGCTTTCGAGTTTTCGATCGATGGGCGCAAACTCGCGGGGCCGATCGACTTTTACAACAACGGCGTCGTCCACACAGGAACCGTGGCTTTGGGCAGCGCGGTGAGCCTTTCGGCGGGGACTCACAAGTTTGAAGTAAAATGCACCGGCTCAAACGCAGCGGCGATCAAAAGCTACATGCTTGGTCTGGATTATGTGGTTCTTGCTCCGGGCGAAAATTCCGATCCGGTCGCGCTTGGGCCGAAACTCGTGGCTGCCAGACCGCCGCGTCCGGTGCAGCCGGCCGGCTTGAAGGAGGGGAACGCCGATGGTGCCGAGCCGAAGTCAGCGTCCGACCAGCGTGCGTTGTTCAAAGTCCCGGATGGCTTTGAAATCGAACTCGTCGCGGGTGAGGAACAGGGGCTGCCAAAGCCGGCGATGACTGCATTTGATTCGGCCGGTCGATTGTGGTCGGTCACCGCAACTGCCTACCCGTGCGATAATGATCCGAACATTTGGAAACAGCCCGGCAAGGATCGTGTCGTGGTTATTGATCATCCGACAGCGAGCGGTCCGCAGACAGCGCGCACGTTTGCCGATGGAATGGTGATGCCGCTTTCCGTGCTGCCGTCCGGCAAAGGGGCGTACGTGGCGCAAGGGCCGGAAATTCTTTATATCGAGGACACGGACGGCGACGGACGTGCCGATTCGCGGAAGGTTTTGCTGAGTGGCTACGGCGTGCAGGATACGCACACGCTTCCGCATCAACTCACCCGGATGCCGGGCGGACGCATCGTGTATTCGCAGGGCGTGTTGAATAAAGGGCGCGTGACCGATGCCGGCGGGAAGACGTTCGACTTTAATAAAACGCTGGTTGCAACGTTCCGGCCGGATGGAACCGGGCACGAGATCATCAGCGCCGGATTAAACAACATCTGGTGTTGGAGCGTTTCGAGGGAAGGGCGAGTTTTCATCCATGAGGCAAACGATCTCGGCTACAGCTTGATACCATTTGAGGAGGATTCGACGTATCCGAGCTTTATCAAAACGATGCTGCATCCGGAGGCGCCGATGCATCCGCCGACTGCGGAAGGGCTGAATCTCGGCGGCACGGGCTTTAGCGGACTGGCCTTGTGTGACGACCGCGCAGGCTCGTTTCCTGCGCCGTGGCACGGCCTCATGTTCGTTGCGAATCCTATCACGGGCCGGATCAATTCGGTCGCGATGGAGCAGGGGGCGAACGGCGTTTTCAAATTCACGAAAAAGGACGATCTCGTGTCGTGCGGAGATCCAATGTTCCGGCCAGTGGCTATCACGTTTGGCCCGGATGGGTGCCTCTACATCACCGATTGGTACAATCGCATTATCTCGCACAACGAAGTCGCCCGCGATCATCCCGCACGGGATCGCAGCCGCGGCCGGATTTGGCGGGTTCGGCATAAGTCCCAAACTGCGCGCGTCATTCCCGACATGACGAAGGTTCCCGCTGCGCAACTGCCTGCGCATCTTGCGGCCGACAACACGTGGGAAATGCGCGCTGCGTGGCAGGAAATCGCGGCGCGTGGCGGCAAAGCGTTGGCGCCGGCGATCACGGCGATGATTCGGAAACCGGGCGTGGGTGACGATGTGCGCATCCACGCGCTGTGGGCGCTCGAAGATATCGGCCACTTCGACGCGGTGCTGTGGAAAGAATTGCTGGCGAGTGGAAATCCGAACGTTCGTCGTGAGGCGGTTCGCGCGCTCTCTTCACTAAAGGTGCCCGCGTCGGAGGTATTCGTGCTCCTTCAGCCGCTTGCAAATGAGTCTGCGTGGACGGTTCGCTATGAGATTCTGCGCTTCTTTCGCCGTGCTTCCGGAGTCACGGATCCGGCGCATCTCGCGTGGCTATCGCGATGGAGTGAAGGGCCTGCAGATGCGACTAAAGTGAATGGATGGAACGGCACGTATTTCGCGCTGGGAGGTGCATACGAGCGTGCGTTTCAGGACTTCTTGCTTCGGCTCGTTCGGGAAAAAAACTCCCGGCCTGCGGTTGCGGAGGACTCCAAGTTCGACGGCGTCATCGCTACCGAGCCGGCGCGTTCCGATTCGGAAAAGGCGGCAGTTGCGGCCCGCGTTGCCGCCGTTAAGAAACTCATCGCCGGCGCGGGAGCACGCACGACCGATGAAGGGCGTAAGGTCGTGGAATCGCTGTGCCTGGCGTGCCATCGGATAGCGGACAAAGGCGTGTCGCTTGCGCCGCCGCTCGACGGCTCTGCGTCACGCGACGTTGATGCGCTGATTTCGGCAATCCTCGAACCGGATGCGGCGGTGGAGACGGTCTTCCGGCTGTATCGCGTGGAGACCAAAGATGGAGGAAGGTTTGATGCATTCAGGAAAAGCGCCGACTCGAAAGAAATCACGCTGATGTTCATGGGTGGCACTACTCAGGTTGTTCCGGTGGCGAATGTAAAAAATGCCGGTTACGTGCAGGGAAAGTCTGCGATGCCGCCCTTGGGTGCCGGTTTGAGCGACCAGCAGGTCGCGGACGTTGTCCGGTATCTGCGGACGGTGAAATAGTGCGCGCGTGGAGGCCGGTTACTTTCCCTCGCGCCAGCGAGCGGCCCATTTCCCGATAAGATCAGCCGGCTTGGTGACGAGGTAATCGTAGCCGCCGGGATTTTTCTCCCGCATCGCTTCGTAGGTTGCGTAAGTTCGCCCGTCGGTTTTTCCGGTGAATATCGGTTGTTGCGATTTCAGGTCGTAAAAGCGGCCCCAGCGCGTCGACTCGCCGTCTTTCCCCGGCGGGAAGGTCTTCGCTTTTGCGAACCACGCGAGGGCGGATTCGATCGCCTTTTCACGCTCCGGCGTTTTTGGAAGGCCCATGAGGTGCCGGACGACTTCGACGCTTTCGCCACCGCTCAACGATGCGGGTTCAAAGAGCCGCGCATGCGCCGGCGCGAGCGAGATTGGATCGTATTGCGCGCTCCAGACAGTTGACTTGATTTGAAGCCGCAGCAGGCAGTCGTTCCCGCGCTCAAATGCGATGCGCGCGCGCTCGCGACGTCCGTTGTCCACGAGCGAGAAACCACCGCGACCGGTCGCGATTTCGTCGAGAAGCGAGATGACCCGGAGCATCGCGGAATCATTCAACGTGATGAAATCGTGATAGCCGCCTTCGAGCGGATAATTCTGCGGCCATCCGCCATTCGGGTACTGGGCATCGAGGACGTAATCCACGCCACGCAGCACGGATTCCTTGACGCGTTCGGACGGCGAAGCGGAGTGGGCTGCGGCGAGGAAGCGCAGTTCGTCGATGGTCGCGCGGTTGTCGAAAGTTCCGGCGTAATGCCATGGGTCATCGCCGGATGTCCATTGCATGCCGGGTTTGCGCGGGCCCTTTCGGTAGTCGATCGATTTCGACCATCCGCCGGACGGAAGCTGGAAGCTGATGATTGCAGCGAGTAGTTCCTCCGTCGCGTCTCCGGGTTTCATCTTCCCGGAAGGCGCTTGCTGCGGTGAATTGATACCGGCTGCTTTTACCTCTGCATCGAGCGAGGCACGCTGTTGCGCGCTCAATTCATCGGATCTTTTAAAATACGAGCGCCACGCCTCCGAGTCGGCCATCTTTTCAATGCGTGAAGCGTATCGTTCGGTCGCAGTCGGGCCGGTTCTCGGGGCTGGACGCGCGTATTTTGCGAGGTCGCGCATGGCGATGACGTTGTATTTTTCGTCTGCAAGAAACTGGAGGTAACGTTCAAACAACTCGGGCGAGGTGGTCACCTGCGGATGTGCATTGTCCGGCACACCGTGGATCGTGAGGACGACAATTTTGCCGTCGCGGGCCTGCCGGAGTGCTGCAAACACGCGTTGCGCGGCATTTTCGTTTGTTCCGGTGGTGGAGAAGCTCGGAATGAGCAGCGGGTCATCGGTCGCGGGGTCGTAAGGGCGGGAATCGCCGATGCGTGCGAAGCGGTAGCCGCGCTCGCGGAGAATGCGGAGCGAGTCCGGCGTGTTCACGTATGCGGGATACGCGAACGTGTATGGACGCGGCATTTCGAGCACTGTGCATTTTCGCTCCACGTAGCCGAGTTCCTGTTCGAATTCGCCGGGCGCCATTTGATTTACATGCTTGTGCGAGCGCGTGTGGCTTGCGACTTCGAAGCCGTCGCGATGGAGCTGCGTGATTTGCTCCCAGCTTATGTATTTCGATTTGTCGTCGAAATCCGGCTGGAACTCGCAAACGAAGAACGTCGCAGGAAAACCGTGCTTTTTTAGCAATGGAGCGACGACTGTTGAATGTGAAAGCACGCCGTCATCGAATGTCAGGACGACGGTTTTGTCCGGAACCGGCTCCAGTGGCTTCTGCGCGATGAGCGCGACTGGAAGGGCAATGATGCAGGCGAGAAGAGCGCGAAACATGCGCGTATTTCCGCGAAACGGCTGCGACGGGCGAGCGAAATGAGTTTGGCTGGGGGAGTTGTCGAGATGCGGATTATCGATATTTCGCTCGCGTCCGGCGGCCGGGAGGAATCGTATCAATTCCGATGCGCTCTTCCATTGCTCTCCTTCTCAGTTCCGTTCTCGTTTCCCAGGCCGCCGACTGGCCTCAATGGCGCGGCCCATCCCGTGATGGTGTGGTGAAAGGGGAATGGCCGGGCGATTTGGAAAAGCTGGAGCGTGTCTGGAGAGTGGAATTGCAACCAAGCTACTCATCGCCGGTGGTTGTGGGAGACCGCGTTTTCACGACGGAGACTGTGTCGAAGAAGCTGGAGCGCGTGCGAGCGCTGGACCGCAAGACGGGAAAGGTGCTTTGGGAGAAAACATGGGAAGGTGCGATGTCGGTTCCATTTTTTGCGAAGCGGAACGGCGACTGGATTCGTGCAACCCCGGCATGCGATGGCGAGACGCTGTTTGTCGCCGGAATTCGCGATGTGCTCGTGGCGTTGGATGCAGCGACTGGTGACGAGAAGTGGCGCATCGACTTTTCTGCGAAGTTCAACAAACCGCTGCCGGCATTCGGGGCGGTCGCGTCGCCATTGCTCGATGGAGATGCGCTCTACACCCAAGCCGGCGGCGCGGCGTGCCGCCTCGACAAAAAGACCGGTGAGGTAAAATGGCGGGCACTCGAGGATGGCGGCGGAATGATGGGTGGTGCATTCGCGTCGCCGTCGTTTGCCGTGCTGGGAGGGAAGCGCCAGTTGCTCGTCCAGACGCGCGAAAAGCTCGCTGGTTTGGACCCGGAAACCGGAAAGGTACTTTGGTCGCAGGAGATCGCGGCATTTCGCGGGATGAATATTTTGACCCCGATCGCCGTGGACGACGTCCTCTATACCAGCACTTACGGCGGGAAGACGCAGGGATGGAAAGCGGCCGAGGCGGATGGAAAGTGGACGGTTTCGCCCACGTGGGAGCACAAGTCACAGGGCTATATGACGACGCCAGTGGTGGTGAAGGGCGTAGCGTTCACGAGCCTGCGCAGCGGGCGAATGATGGCGATCGATGTAAAGTCCGGGAAGGAAGGGTGGACGAGCAGCGAGAGCTTTGGAGACTACGTCAGCATGGCGACGAATGGCCGCCGTCTGCTTGGCTTGGACACGAAAGGAAACCTCACGCTTTTTGCTGCGGACGCGGACAAGTTCACTCGGCTCGGCACGAAGAAGATCGCCGATGGCGAGACGTGGGCGCATGTGGCCGTATGCGGCGACGAAATCTTCATTCGCGAACTTGAAGGGCTGGCGCTCTGGCGGTGGAAATAGCGTCTGCAGGCGGCGCATTTTTTCAAAGCCGGACGAGCGCTCCCGGCTTATGCTGGGACCATGATGAATCCCTTTGAACTAAAGCAGCAGCTCACACGACGCGCATTTCTCGGGAATTCCACGCGGGGGCTCGGTGCTCTGGCGCTGGGATCTCTCCTCGGAGGGCAGGGGTTTGCAGCCGCAGAGCGGTGGAAGGGCGTGGTGGAGCCGCGGCATTTCGCGCCGAAGGCCAAGCGCGTGATATGGCTCACCATGGCGGGCGGGCCATCACATCTGGAGACCTTCGATTGGAAACCGGAGCTCGCAAAGATGGACGGAAAGCCAATGCCGGAATCGCTGACTAAAGGACAGCAGCTCGCACAATTGCAGGGCGCGCAGTTGAAGTGTTTCGGTCCGCAGTGGGGTTTCAAGCAATTCGGCAAATGTGGCGCGTGGATGAACGAGCTTTTTACCAACATCGGTTCGGTCGCCGATGAGATCTGCATCATCCGGTCCATGCACACCGAGGCGATCAACCATGACCCCGCGCATTGCTTCATCAACACGGGAAGCAGCATTCCCGGCCGCCCGAGCATGGGCGCATGGGCTACCTACGGTCTTGGCAGCGAAGCGGAGGAACTGCCCGGATTTGTCGTTCTCACATCCCTTGGTCGTGGCGGCCAGAATCAACCAATCGCTGCGCGCCAGTGGTCTGCGGGTTTTCTGCCGGCAAAGTTTCAGGGCGTGCACTTGCGTGGAAAAGGAGACCCGGTTCTCTATTTGAACAACCCGCCCGGCGTCTCACGGGAGATGCAGGATGACATTGTACGAGCAGTTGGCGCGCTTGATTCAAAGCTGAACACCGCAATCGAAGACCCTGAGATTGCGACGCGCATTGCACAGTACGAAATGGCCTTCAAATTGCAGGCGAGCGTACCCGAACTCATGGATATGGCGGCTGAGCCGGTGAAAACGTTCGAGCTCTACGGTTGCAAGCCAGGCGACGGTTCGTTCGCCGCCAACTGTCTGCTCGCCCGGCGTCTTGCTGAGCGCGGGGTTCGCTTTATTCAACTCTACCACAAGGACTGGGACCATCACGGCGGCGTCAAAGACGGGGTCAAACAAAAGGCGGAGGAAATCGACCGGGCCTGCATGGCGCTGATAACCGACCTTAAACAGCGCGGGATGCTCGACGAAACGCTCATTGTGTGGGCTGGTGAATTCGGCCGTACGCCGATGAGCCAGGGCGGAAGCGGGCGCGACCATCACATGCTCGGCTATTCTGTCTGGATGGCAGGTGGCGGAATCAAGGGAGGCGTTCAATGGGGGGCGACAGACGAATTTGGATACAAGGCCGTGACCGACGTGGTGAGCGTGCACGATATGCACGCCACAATGATGAGGCTACTCGGAGTTGAGCACACGAAGTTAACCTACCGCTTTCAAGGTCGAGACTACCGCCTGACGGACGTATTCGGAAAAACAATCAGCGGAATTCTGGCCTAAACACATCGGGGAACTCGGGGACGTATGGGTGTACTAGTGCGGGTAACAAAAAACTTTTCCGTCGCAAAGCCGCATAAATACAAGCGCGTGCGGCATTCTCAACTGCGTGCGGTAAAAAACACCATTGACGAAAACGCCAGAGGTCTGCTTTTCTAGTCGTCCGCTTGAGAGCGGGGAGGAAGTCAGCAGTGACTGCCGGCAGCGAAAAAAAAGCGCAAAAAATTGCGAAAAGTAGTTGACGGATAAGAAACGGCTGCTAAAACGACCGACCCGCTAGCAAACGGGCGAGTTGCAAAGCCGCAGCTTCCGAAAGCATCAGATGCGAAAAAATCGCAAAAAGATGTTGACGAAAGAAAGCGAGCTGCTAAAACGACTCTCCCGCAAGAAACGGCGGTTCCGGTGAAAAGCCGGTAAGTTCTGAGTGTGGTGCCGTGAGGTACGGTTTCCTGAGGATGAGAAATCCGCAGGCAAATCTTCGTCTCTAGGTATCACGCTCTGACAAGTTGTTTGAAATTTTGGTTTTAGAGTATCCGCTTGATGCGCAGTCTCACGACTGATGCGTCGAACAGAGGCGGACTCAAAACGGTCTAAATAAGAAGCAAAGATTGAATTGTGCGTTATACGTCAAGCAATTGAGTAATAAACTTTAATTGACCCTTCCGGACCGCTTCTGTGGTCTGGAAGTAAAGGTCAGAAATCTGCGGCACCTTAGCAGTGTCGCAGCAAACACTCTATTTGGAGAGTTTGATTCTGGCTCAGAACGAACGGTGGCGGCGTGGATAAGACATGCAAGTCGAACGGGATTTCATTTGTAGCAATACAGGTGAAATTCAGTGGCGCAAGGGTGCGTAACACGTGGGCAATCTGCCCAGGGACGCGGGATAGCTCGCCGAAAGGCGAATTAATACCGCATGTGGCTACCGAGGACATCCTCGGGACGCTAAAGACGGCGCAAGCTGTCATTCCTGGATGAGCCCGCGGCCTA
>SXWH01000119.1 GCA_005791535.1 Verrucomicrobiaceae bacterium
AACGCCCAGCGCGCGCAAACAGCCCCGCACCGCGCCGCATAAAAGTTCGTAAGTTCCATATACGAACTCCCTACGGAATTTATACCTCCGCATCGCCATAGCGCGACCAATGTTCAATGGCGCTAGGCCTTACGTTTACAAAGCGACCGCATCAAATCCCAATCGTTATTTCCGGAGCCGGTTCACGGCGAAATCCGGACGGTTGCGTGTCGTAACGGTTCTCGCAAGATGGTCGGCCTTGGCCCGTCGGGGCCGTCGTGACTGCCGGAGTTTCGGCATTCTTGGCGAATTGAAATAGCCGAAGGCTGATATGTTCCATTGACTTGCGGTGCGGTGTCGGGCACCCTTGAAGCTGACTGTGGGGTGTCGCCTGCGAATGCACCCGATCTCTGCTCCTTTCACCACACCTTGAACATGAAAAATCGTACCGCCAAAACGTACCGCATTTCCCGTAGTTTCATTGCTTGTTTGTCCCGCTCCCTTGCGCTCGCAACCCTAGGAGCCATGGGCCTCGGCGAGGCAAAGGCTGTCGATTACAATTGGGATCCCGGTCAGACTGGGGGCACGTTCGGTGGCGGTGCCGGAACTTGGAATTTGACCGACACCAGCTGGTTCAATGCTGTGAGTGGGTTGGACGAGGTTTGGGGCAACACGATTGCTGACAAGGCGATTTTTGGAAATACGGCGGGGATTGTTTCCATCAATACGGGGACGGGCGTTGTCGTCAATGGTCTAACTTTCAACTCCTCGGGATATACCCTTGCGGGCGCTTCGCTCGGTGATGTTTTGTCGCTTCAGGGTGCTACGCCGACAATCACTGTCGGCAACGCAGCTCATACGGCAACGATCAGTACGAGTATCACGGGCACGAGTGGTCTTACGTTGGCTGGCGCCGGCACTCTCGCACTTACTGGGATAATATGTTTACAGGAGGCACATCCATCAATAGCGGCAGTCTCGCGGTGACGAATGTCGGTTCCTCCACGACGGTCACTGGGACGGGTGTTACAACTAGGGCCTCGAATAATGCACTTGGATCCGGTACGGTCACTCTGGGTGGCGGTTCGCTTGTGTTAAACGCGCTTGCAACGGTGAACCAAACCGGCCTGTCGGGTCGCGTTTTTGCCGCCGCCTCTGCAAGCAACGATACAAGTCAATTTAATTTCACGGCCACAGCGTCGGGTGCGCGGTACGACGCAAACTTGAGCCGATTTGATCTCACTTCTGCAAGTGGTGGCGGAACGGCTATCACTCCGACGACGAATGTTTCAGCGCAGTGGACCGGTAAGCTGAACATTACGAACGCTGGCTCGTACCGATTCTACGGTGGTGCTGACGATGGTATCCGCATCTTCGTTGATGGCGTCCTTGTGGTCCAGAATGATGGGTCGAAAGGCACTACCGACTTGGGCGGTGCGGCAGTTTCGCTCTCCGCGGGTTTGCATGACATCCGTGTGGACTACGCCCAAGGTGGAGGTGGTGCAGGTGCGACGCTATCGTGGTCCGGTGCAACTGCGGGCCTTGATGCACCGCAAATCGCGACCGCGATTCCGAGCGCCAGTCTTTTCACGGCTGAATCAAACACGACCGCAGCTTCTTCCAATGCAGTCGTTTTCGGCAGTGGCTCGGGCAATGACTTTTCCCTCACTGCTAACTCAACGTTAAATTTGAACGGATCGGCGTTCACCCAAGCGCAAGTCGGCGGTCTTACAAATCTCGGCGGAACCACCCTGTCCGTAACTGGCCTCGCGGGAAAAACGCTTCGTTTCGCAGGAAATAGCACGCTGACTGGCACGCTCACCCTTAACAATACCCCGAATGTTGCATTCGATGGGGTGCTTAGCGGCGCCGGTGTCACGCTCGTAAAGCAGGGTTCGGGACGTATCATCTTTGGCCAGACCTCCGTGGCGAACACCCTTGACGCGGCGTCTGTGATTGATGTGCAGGGTGGCACGGCGGTGCTGTTGGGTAGCTCAGTTGCCGGCTTTAACAACAATCCAATTGGCAATGCTGGGATTCAGCTCAGCGGTGGTAGTTTGTTGCTCGATACAAAGGGAGGCGGCGCGACCTACGATAACGTGATCACGGTAAACGAAAATGCTACGATCCAGAATATCGTGGCAGGAGTCAGTTTGAATACGACCGTTGGCAGTGCGACGCGTGGCATCAGCATCGCATCCGGCAAAACGCTTACATTCGACTCCATTACTGGCGGCAACAACGCTGCGAACAATCCCTCCGCCTCAACCGAAGGTGGTGCGACTACAGTTGTTGCAGGAGCGATCACTGGTGCTGGAAATTTGGCTGCTGTCTCGACGTCGTTTGGCAATCACGTGGTCCCCGGAGGTATAACGCTTGCGAGTGGCGGAAACACCTTTGGCGGATCGATAACACTCAATGGCACGACATTTACTGGGAATACCACTGTCCCGGTCAATGGGCCGACGTTGACGCCGACTGTTGTAGGCGCTCTTCCTAACGGCGCGGGGAACGCGATTTTTGTGAAGTCCGGCACTCTGAACTTCGTCACCAGCAATATCGCCTACACGCCGAATGCGGCAAACGTTTTGACTCTCGGCGGTGGGCCCGCCTTTACGACATCGAATATAACTGTCGGAACTGGTCTTTTAACTCTCACGAACGACGTTGTATTCGATGGATCTACAGGGAGCGGAGTCGGGGCGATCCGGGGCAATGGCGCCGCGACTGGGATTTTGGATCTGAATACGGCGACAACGCGAGTCTTTAACATCGGCAACAGTGCCAACGCGCCGATTGATTTTGTGATTAGTGCTGTAGTGAATGCTACCGGCGGCGGCGGTATTAACAAAACCGGGACGGGAACCCTTGCTCTTCAGGCGAACGTGGCGAACCAGCAGAGTAATTTCACCGGTCTCACTCAGATTTCGAATGGCACCCTGCTCATCGGTGGCGGTGGGTCCGGTTTCGCGGGCGACGGGGCGATTAAGGGAAACATCCAGATTGACGCCGCCGGAACACTGCGACTCGGCGAATCCAACAGGATTATCAACACCTCTGTGGTCCAGGTGGATGGAACCTTTGACCTGAACGGTCTGCAGGACACCATCGGAACGCTGACCGGAAGCGGAATTGTCACCAGTTCGACCGGTGCGGGCGGAACGGCTACTTTTGTTAGTCTGGACTTACCGACAAACAGCGTCGGCTTCTCCGGAACTGTAACCGGCCAGGCGGGGCTTTTCCTCGGCGGTCGCCTCGCGACAGCGCCAGTGACTGTTCCGACCAGCCAGTTCAGCGCGCTCACCTACAACGGCGATACAGCGGTTGGTGACTCGTTCGCCGCCTCGGTGACTGGCTCCGTAGTTACGCTTCAGCTATCGTCGAGTAACGCACTGCCGTTCGGCTTCAACAGAGGGGACCTCCGCGTTATGGGCAGCACTGGTGCGGCCTCTACGAGTCGCGGTGTGTTCGACCTCAATGGTTTCAACCAGACCGTGAACGGTCTCATTGGAAGCGGAACCGTTACTGTTCCGACGATTACGAACAACGGCGCGGCTAACTCGATCCTAACCGTGGGCGCGGGTGCGACGAGCGCGACATCCAACACCTATGCAGGTGTGATTCAGGATGGTACGACAAACAACGTGTCTCTCGTGAAGATGGGGCTTGGAACGCAGATCCTGAGCGGGACAAACACTTTCACGGGAGCTGTAACTGTCAACAATGGCAACCTTCAGGTTGGAAACGGATCGGCGCTTGGCTCGAACACGGTCGGGACCACCGTGAATTCCGGTGGCTACCTGACCATTGCTAACGTATCGACAAGTGAGCCGCTAACGCTCAGCGGTCGCGGGCAGCCGATTGCAGTTACCGCTGGTTCGCCTGGTGCGACTTACACTGGAGCGCTCCAAGGCACGGGCTTCACAGTTGCGAATTCGCTCACCGGCTCTGTTTCACTCGGATCAAACACCGCAATTGGAGCAGGTGTTGGCAGTCTGCTCACCATCGCCGGCGTGATCTCCGATGGCGGCAACGCTTATGGACTGACGAAAACACAGGGGAATGGGACCATCGTAGCGACGAATGCGGCCTCCGGCGGCGGCGGCATTTTAAAGCTCACCGGCGTGAACACATTCACCGGGCCTACGGTGGTCGAAGGGGGATCGCTTTGGCTCGGCGCTCTCGGTGGTCCGGGAAACTACGCGCTTCAGAGCACCAGCGTTCGCATTGGAAACAACCGCGACGGCGCGGACCTAACGCTTCTCGGAAACGAACAGATGGTTCCCAGTGTGGTCTTGAATTTCGGCCAGGGACATAATCTCGCCGCCAAATTCCAGCTGAACGGTTTTACACAGACTGTCGGTGGATTTATTAATAGCGAAAGCAGCACGCCATTCATTCAGAATCACGAGAATGGTGCGGCAGGCGCACTTGGAACACTGATCGTGAACAACGCGACGGCGACCAGCTTCTCCGGCGGTGTTCGCGACCTGAATGGCGTTCTCCAGGTTACAAAGCAGGGAGCAGGAACGCTCACGTTCAGCGGTAATGGTGCATCCGGAACTGGCGCTGTTACTTATACAGGTCAGACGACCATCAGCTCGGGCAAGCTGCTCCTGAATGACACGACGGCTTTCAACTCACCGATCCTCAATTCCGTAGCGGGCACAGGCGGACTGGAGTTCAATCTGAGCTATGGGCGCACTTTGGCCTACAGCAAAAACATCACCGACGGAGGTGCCGCGGCCGGGTTCACCAAGACAGGCAAGGGAGTTTTGGTTCTCAGCGGTGGGAATGGCCAGGTGGCTTCGACTGGCACCATTCAAATCGATGACGGGACGCTAGTCCTTCAAGGGCCAGTGGGCGCGAATACTATAGTTCCCGCTGGAACCTCAATCAATGTCGCGGCGGGTGGGCAGCTTAATCTCTGGGGCGCTGCGTTCGCAACTCCGGGGTCCTACAGCCCGAACGTCACCCTGAACGGAATTACGTCTGGCGGGGCGCTGCTCGTCGGTGGAATCAATGCTGCAAGCAGCACGATTTTGACCGGAAACCTCACGCTCGCGGGAACCGGCTTTAGCAACATCAGCACCGGCTGGGCGGACCACGTCGGTACAATTGCTGGCAAGAT
This sequence comes from Verrucomicrobiaceae bacterium, assembly GCA_005791535.1. GTDB lineage: Bacteria > Verrucomicrobiota > Verrucomicrobiia > Chthoniobacterales > Chthoniobacteraceae > SXWH01. The sequence goes on from SXWH01000119.1 coordinate 5,111, forward strand.
CACCGGCACTGGCGGTCTCCAGATTGACAAACAGAATTACTCCCAGCAACCGCCGACCATCGTAATCAGCAACGCGACAAACGACTACTCCGGTGGCACGACGATCAACGCGGGAACCGTTTATTTCTCGAACGCTACGGCGCTCCCGTCCACCGGGTTGCTGACGCTCGGGGGCTACTCCACGGCGTCGAACCAAACAACACTCAACGCGTCGAATATTGTTCTCGGCACCGGTGGACTTTCGGGCTTCACCCGTGCTATTGGAACCGGTACAGGCCAGATCGCCTTCACTGGTGAAGGCGGCGGGTTTTCGGCAATCGGTGGCACCCAGACTGTCAACTTCGGCGGTGCGGGTGCTCAAATCACTTGGGGTGGCGCCGGCTTGAACGGTAACTCAACACTGTGGTTCAACGGCAGCAATTCATCCACGGTCGCTGGCGTAAACTATAATGCAGACAGCGAAGTTAACGTCATAAACGACATCAATCTCGGCAGCGGAATGCGCCGCGTTTTCGTGGTGAAACGTTCTGCGCAGGCGGCGGGTGCGGTGGACTGGGCTCGATTCTCCGGAGCAATCACGGGAACCGGTGGCCTTATGAAAGATGGTGGCAGCGGCGCAGGCGGCGCGAACGTGGGTGGGACGCTCATTTTCAGTGGTGCCGGCTCAAATACCTACACCGGCCTCACAAACGTTATCGGAGGCATGCTCGGACTGGAAAAATCTGGTGGAGCCCAGGCAATCACGGGTGACTTGCACATTAGCAGTAACCAGGGCGGCACCCGCCGAATTGTCTATCTCGGAGCCAGCGACCAGATCGCGGACACCGCAAGCATTTCATTCATCGGTAGCAGTGCCAACAACGGCGATTTCCGCCTCTTCGGATTTAACGAAACCGTTGCAGGCATCAACGACCGCAGCGGCGGCGGCGTAATCGAAGTCGCGGAAAACGGCGATGTCGGCTACAAGGCAGTCGCAATCAGTACCACGGCGGCGAGCACTCTGACCGTCAACGGCGCAAGCGACTCCTTCTACAACGGATTCATGCGCAACAACGGCGCAGGTGTGAACAACTTGACCGCAACTGGAGCCTTCTCGCTAACGAAGGGCGGAAATGGGACTCTGACACTTTCTGCGGGGCAGCAGAGTGGTGCAGGAAACATCGGCTACAGCGGACCGACTACCATCAACGGCGGCAAGCTCGTATTCGCCAACCTTACATCATTCAACTCGCCGATCACCGTTAACTCGAACACGACTCTCGAATTCAATGAGAACGTCAACCAGACGGCTGCAATCAATATCACAAACGGCATCTCGGGCACCGGAACTGTCCGTAAGACCGGACTCGGAACCCATACTCTGAGCAACACCCTGCCTTTCACGGGAACAATTCAGGTGGATGGTGGATTCCTCGTGCTCAACACCAACATCAACGCGACGCAAGTGAATGTCGGTGCGTCAGGTATTCTCACCTACGGGAACGCCGGGAATGGAACGTTGCTTAATACCACAAACATCGCGAACGACGGTATCGTCCAGTTTGCGCGAACGAATGCGCACAGCTACAATGGAGTCATCAGTGGTGCGGGAAGTGTGATCAGCTCTGCTGCGGGGCCACACACTTTGGGGGGACTTAATACCTATTCCGGTTCGACCAATGTTAACGCTGGCACGGTCAACCTCGGTGGCGTGTCGGCTTCGGCTGGCGGACTGAATGTTTTCCCCGGAGGCACGCTGAATCTCGACTTCACTCTTGCAGGTTCGGACCCGAACGGCATCGTGGCATCCACCGCGCCGGTCAGCATCAACGGTGGTACTTTCAACATTACCGGCTCGGTCGCGACCAATACGCAGACCCTCGGTGCACTTAACCTCGGAACAGCGACTCCTGGTGGTCTTCCCGGCACTGCACCTACCCAGCCGGGCACCGGTCAATCTGCCATTAATTTCAATTCAACTTCCGGCCTCACGGTGAATCTGGGCCCAATCACACACAGTGCTGGCGGAACCGCCAACATTGCGCTGCCTATTCTCGGAACTGTCACGACAAGCGGCAGTGCTATCGGTGGGATCGCGAACGGATTTACCACAACCGGCAGTGGGTCAACATGGATAGCGCAGGATGGCTCCGGAGTACTTAGTGCTCTATCCTCCTATGGCACGGACAGCTACGGACTTGGTGTCAACACGGACGTTGTGGCCGGGGGAGTTGGCGCGAGCACAAACAGTCTCCGGTTCAATACCGCGGCTGCGACCACGGTCACGATGACGGGTGCAAACACCATCGCCAGCGGTGGTATCCTCATCACGGGCAATGTTGGTGCAAATATCAACACCATCACTGGCGGCACGATTGCTGGAAATTCGAGCGCTGGCCTGACAATAATTCACAACGGAAACACATCCGCTGCCGGTGGCCTCGTCATCGCTTCGGGCGTGGTTGGCTCGGGTAGCTTGACAAAAGCAGGTGCTGGTATTGTTGCTCTATCTGGTGCTAATTCCTACACTGGTGCGACTTACGTCTCCCAAGGAACGCTCATTACTTCCGGAACGACTGGCAACGGCCTTACGACGGTTGGACCGAACGGCACGCTCCAGATCGGCGATGGCACCACGAATGGTATTTATCCGACGAACCTCGCTCCGGTTCTCGGCACGATGATCGTCGCAAATGGAGCTGCTGCGAACATTCCAGCCTACAATACGAACAACGACTTCCGGTTCCTTGCAAACAACACACAGAATGCGACGAGTTTTAACACTGGCTCGTTCCAGAAACTTGGAAGTGGAACCCTCACGATTGATAACAGTCTCTACACATCCACGTTCCATCCGCGCAACGGTACCACCGTGCTGGACTCGGGTTCAGATGTCAGGACGACTGGATTCAGCAGCGTCGGACTTGGCGGAACGGAGAGTGCCGTGATGACTGTGAAGGGCAGCGGTCGCTTGACGGTTGGCACCGACTTTAACCTCGGTGATACCGTCGCAAGCCGTGGTGTGGTGAACGTTCAGGATCAGGCGGCGCTTACGATAGCCACCCTTTATGTTGGGAAAGGAGGTGCTTCGGTCGGTATCGTTAATCACACGCTCGGGACAGTTACCGCGAGTGGTGGCGGTGATTGGCGGATCGGCGGAAACCAGACGGTTGGCTCCGATACCGGAACATACGGCATCTACAACATGGTCGGCGGCAGCGCCCTAATCAACCGCAACTTTCAGATTGGTGCTTCCGGTACCGGCGTTTTCAATCAGACAGGTGGTGCGGTTTCCGTCACATCAGGGTTTAATGTGATCGCCCGCTTCGGCGGCTCCGGCGTGCTGAATATCGCGAACGGAACTTACACAAATACATCCACTAGCCGTCTAATCGTAGGTGAAACCGGCACTGGAACGCTCAACGTTGCCGGCACTGGCCAGTTGCTGTTCACTGGCACTGCAGCGGGCACTGGACTCAGTCTCGGAGCTGCAACCAGTGGTGCGGGAACCGGAGTGATTAACATCCTGCCGGGCGGCATTGTTCAGACGCCGCAAATCATTGATCACGACGCAAACGCGACCACGTCGAGCATCGTCAACTTTAACGGCGGCACCCTGCGGGTAACGGCCGGATCTGCTTCGGGGGCGACGTTTATGACCGGTCTCACGGGTGCTTACGTCCAGTCAGGCGGTGCGAATATTGATACCAACGGCGTCGCGACGACAATCGGCCAGCCGCTTCTCGCCCCGACCGGTAATGGCCTCGCGACCATCCCAGTTTCGACCGGCGGTTCAGGTTATGTGGGTGAACCCGTCGTTAGCATCACCGGCGGTGGCGGGACCGGCGCGACCGCGCGGGCGATCGTGTCTGGTGGAGTAGTTACCGGCTTCGTGATCACGAATCCCGGCTCGGGATACACTTCCGCACCGACTGTTGCACTGCTTGGCGGCGGCGCGATCTCGGCCGCGACCGTCGGTGCCGCAACGATTACGCCCGTCACAGCGACTGGGGCTTTAAACAAACTCGGCAGCGGGGTTCTCACCCTGACCGGTGCAGGCAGTACCTACGGTGGTGCCACGACGGTGAGCGGTGGAACGCTCGCGGTCAACGGCAATGCCGCGACCATTGCGAGCCCAGCGGTCACCTTTGGTAGCACAATTAACTACCAAGGCAGTAATCTCACCGTTGGAACAGGAGTGTTTAACTATGACAACGTGGGCGCAGCAGCGGCTCTCTCGAAGACATTCTCCGGCGCCTTGAGCTTCAATCAAGGTGAAGGCACGTTCCAAACGACCCGCACCGTGGCGCAGGACATTAAGCTCACGTTTGCGAGCCTGGCTCGCACGAATCAGGCGACCGGCAACATTGTCACGCCCGGAACTCTGAGCACCACAAACGGCCTGTTTGCAGGCGGGACCGCTGGGGCGATTTTCAGTCGTGGCGTGTTCTTTAACGGCGCGGACTACGCGGTGGCGGATGCCAGCGGATGGGTGCGTGCGCTGGCTTATGGCGGTGATGCGAACACCACAACTTCAGCAGCCGGCACCACGCTTACCGGACCAGGAGCCGCTGTGCACACGACCGTCACCGGTGCCATCACAGCGCAGACGACGGCACAGTTCAGCACAATTAAGATCGGCGGTGCAAACAACATCACTCTCGCCGCATCGCAGACCTTGACTGCAGATGGAATTCTGAAGTCCGGCGCATCGGCGGCGACGATTTCCGGCGGCACGGCCCTCACGAGTTCGAGCGGATTGTTGATTGCCCGTGCGGATGCGGCGGGGGATACCCTCACCATTACGACTCCAATCACCGGCGCGGGCGTCAATCTCGTGAAATCCGGCGCGGGCGTATTGGTGCTGAACTCAGCGACCACGACGAATACATACGGAGGAGGCGAAACCGCGATCAACGCGGGAACGCTGCGAATTGGCGTTACCGAAGTGATCCCGAATTCCTCGAACGTCACGGTTCACACTGGTGCAACTCTCGACCTTAACAATTTCTCTGAGACGATTAACGGGCTTTCTGGGGTCGGAACCGTCACTAGTGGCGTTGCTGGAACCCCTACCCTAACGGTTGGAAGCGGTAACGCCAGTAGCGTGTTTGGCGGCGTTTATCAAAACGGTACGGGAACAGGCAATATCCTGACAAAGGCTGGTACTGGAACGCTTACGCTCGCGGGTATCAACACGTATACCGGTGCAACCAACATCAACGCGGGTGCCATTGCGCTCGCCGTTCCCACTGCTCTCGCGCAGGCGACAACAATCAACGTTAACGTTGCAAACGGCCTTCAGTTCGACACGACCATCCCAACGATTTCGGGATTGGCTGGAAATTCAACCGTGACGCTCCAGACCCGGGGGACCGCGCCGGTGCCTAACGCCCCAGTTCAGCTGACTGTCGGCAACAACAACGTAGGCGGCACCTACTCGGGCACCCTTGCAGGGACCGGAACTCTGATCAAGATCGGAACTGGAAATCAAACCCTGAGCGGTGCAAACACGAACACGGGCGGATTGATTGCAAATGCTGGCGTTCTTGCCCTTCAGGGCAACAATTCGGGAGCTAGCGGCGCGGTGGTCGTCAACAGTGGCGGCACCCTCCAGTTGAACGCGCCTACTGCTTTTTATGGTTCGGCGGGACGTAATCACATCGTTGCATCCGGCGGCACCATCACAGCTCAGGCATTTACCGCTAATTCGACGTCCACTGGATTCGGAGTAATCACCCCGCTGCTTGCCCGGTTGGATACTGGCTCGACCGGTGTTCTTGCTCTTCAAACGGACGGCAGCCTTCAGACGCCGATCAGCGAGAACCTCGACTTCAGTAGTAGTGCGCCGGTTTCGCTCGGTTCAACTCTCACAGGCACGACCGGTTTAGGAAACGCGCCGGTTCAATACACCGGTGTCATCACGCCGAACGGTGGAACATTCCGGATCGGCGGTGGCAGTGGTCGTCTCATTCTGCCAAACAGCGCCACATTTGCCGGAGCGAACAATATGTTCCTCTATGGCGGCGGCAGTACCGGCGGCCTTGTTTATCTCACCGGAGCCTACGGCTATACGGGCGCGACGACCGTGAACGGCGGAACGACCTACATCACCTCCGTTGCGAACGGTGGCGTTGGCAGTTCGATTGGCGCGGCGGGCACGGCTGCATCGAACCTCATTCTCAATGGCGGCACGCTGTCGCATATCGGAGCCGGTTCGAGCACAGACCGCCTCTTTACGCTGAGCACGACGCCCACTAACCTAGATTCCTCGGGAACTGGCCCCGTGAACTTCACGGGCACGGGTGCAGTTGGCTTCCTAAACTCGGGCAACCGGACATGGACTCTTCAGGGAACCAATACCGGCGCGAACACCATTGCAGCCGCAATCGGAGACAGCATCAATGTTGCGGGAACAAACGGAGTTCTAGCAAACGGCGTCACCACCATTCAGAAAAACGGCAACGGCACTTGGATACTGAGCGGCAACAACACGTTCAGCGGTGGCGTGGTGATCAACAACGGTGTGCTCCAATTCAACAGCACGGCGTCCATCGGCGCGAATGCGACCTTCGGCCCCGCGACAGTAAACGTTACTGCTAACGGTGCGGTTGCGTTTGGTGGCTCGCTTACCACTGGCATTCAGGCGACGCTGAACCGTGTGTCGCCTCTCTCGGCAGGAACCGTGGCGCTCACCGCAGACACTAGCGAGAACATCAACTTCGACGGCGGAACTGCGGGTGCAAGCCTCCCGACTGCATTCTTGGGGGCTTACGGCAACGTGACCTACACAGGCACGTTTACGCCGTTTGGAAAAGAATATCGCTTCGGCGGTGGTGGCGGTGTCCTCTCGCTCCCGAATGGCGGCCTGACCGGACCTCGCGCTGTCCTCATCGGCGGTGGCGGCCCCGGTACGGGCTTTGTAAACAATCCGAATCTCAACGGCGCGGTCATCATGGGCGGCACAAGCGATTACGCTGGTGGTACGCAGATTTTGACGGGCGGCATCCTGAGCGCGACGAGTCTCACGGCTCTGGGCTCCGGCCCGCTCAAGTTCCAAGGCGGCGTCTATCGCGCGACCAACAACACGGACATTACGCTGGCTGCGGACGGTGTCTCCACTCGCGATATCCGAATCGGTGCCGACACGGCAAATGTTGCCGGCGTGGCAAACATCGATGTGGCGGCTGGCGCCGATGTTGTATTCAGCAAGCCTCTTGGAACGCTGCCGACTTACTCGGCAAACCAGGGGCAGAACATGCTGGTGAAATTCGGTCCAGGCTCGCTCACGCTTAACGGTATCAACCTCACCCTCGTCAACGGCGGTGCCAACTCCAATAGCGGTGCAATCACGGTCGAACGCGGCACGCTCTCGCTCGCCAGCAACCCGACAAACTATGTTGGTCTGATATCGGTCGGCAGCAACAACGGCGGCGTGGGAACGCTCCGTCTCGCTGCAAACAATGTCTTTGCTAATACGGTCGCACAGTACAGCGCCGCTAGCTTTGTGGATCTCTACAATGGCTCGTCGCTGGATTTGAACGGTTTCAGCGACACCATCCGCGGCGTTCGCGGTGCCGGTATCATCAAGAACACGGGTGCTGGTTCGCCGACGCTGACCGTTGGAACTCTCGGCAGTGAAAACCATGTTGTTGCAACTGGATTTGAAGGCAATTTCATCTTCCGCCGCGTCGGTAATATCGCCGCCCAGTATGGCACTGGCGACAACGCTAATGGCAGTGAGTTGTTCAACAACTACAACCCAAACTTCACTGGCAAGTTTGTCGCAGAGGGCGGAGCAATCCGCGTTCGTGCGGATGGAACGCTCGGCGCTGCTTCTGAATCGTTGGTCGCAGACAAAATCACGCTGAACCGCGGCACCCTCCTCAATACTGGAAACCCGGTAGTGCTCGGAGCCAACCGCGGCATCACGCTCGCAAGTGGCGGTGGTTTGATTTGGAACCACGGCAGTTCCCCAATGGTCATCAACGGCCCGATTTCCGGCCCGGGAATGCTCACCATCGCAAATGACGCCGGCACTGTGTTCCTCGGTAGCGACAACAACACGTGGAGTGGAGGCACGACCATCAACAGCACGGCTGGTGCCCGCGGTTACCTAGCAATCGGCGCCGGCGGCTCGACCGGCACGCTGCCCGCAGGAGATGTATTCTTCAATTCGGGAGCAGGTCAGGCCCGCCTCTACTTGTTCAAGACATCGGCGCTCTCCGTTCCGAATAACATCAATGGTCCTGGATTCGTGCTGCAGATTGGCTCCGGCACCACCACGCTGAGCGGCAACAATGCAACCGGGCAGAACACCTTCATCGGTGGCGGACGTCTCGTGGCGGATTTCTCTGGCGGAAATGCGCCTATCGGAATCGGCACACCGCTCCAGGTTTCAGGTGCGGCGTTCGAGTATCTGGCTCCGTCTGGTGATAACACACTCCGTCTCGGTTTGCTGACTGCCGCATCGTTTGGAATGCCTTATTACTACACAGGTGGCACAGTCGGCGATGCCGTTGTTCAGTCCACTTACGGAGGAGCTGGTTCACAAAACCTGATCCTCAACGGCCTGTCCCGCGGCGCCGGTACCACGGTGAACTTCGTCACCAGCGGCGGCGTCAACGGTGTTACCAATAGCATTCGCTTCCAATCCGGAGCTTCTGCCAGCAACGTGATTGGCGCCTCGTTTTACTACAACGGTTCTGACTTCGCGGCCTACGATCTGGGAGGATTCGTCCGCCCGGCAATTTACGGCTACGATGCCAATACGGCGCCGGAGAATACGCTCTTTACCGGGCGCTATTCGAAGCTCACGACATCACTTATCAATCAGGGACCCGTGCAGCCCGCGGGCATCCACCTGGCGGGTCCGAATGTGAATCTCAACTTCGCCAACTCGGCAAACACCACAACGCCTTTCATACTAAACGGTAACCCGGGGGCAATTATGAAGACCGGTGGGGGTGGGCTGGCTGGTGTCAGCGTCGTAAGTGGTGGAACGATGGCAGCAACCATTAATCCGCAGGTAACTACCCCTGCCACACTGAACAACAACGGTCAGGAGCTAATCCTGCGCCCGGTCACTTCCGACGATTTCTTGCAAATTAATATGCCAATCGCCGGAGCCGGGGCCCTCACGAAGAGTGGCAACGGAACGCTGATTCTGTCCGCACCCAACACTTACACTGGCCAGTCGCTGATCAACTCCGGAACGGTGCTTGTCACAGGCAACGGCATCCTCGGCACCAGCACCGCCGGCCAAAGTGTCCGCATCGCCAATGCACAAGGCATCACGGCGACCGTGACGATGGACAGCGCGACCGCCGAAATTAGGGCGGGGTTGAGCACCGCTGGTGATACGCTCCGTATTGGTGAGGGCGGTAACGGAACGCTCAACCAGAGCGCCGGAACCGTAAATGCTAATCAGTCCGTTACGCTCGGTGAAAACATGGGCGCCTCGGGCACATACAATATGAGCGGTGGCGCGTTGAACGTGAAGGTTAACAACTCCAACAGTCCGTCGTTGATTGTGGGGCGCGCCGGAACCGGAGCGTTCAATCTCAGTGGCGGAACCGTATCGGTGCTTCAGGGCGCCCAAGTTCAGCTTGGAAGCGGAACCGTGACTCCGACGCAGTTCCAGGGTCTTGTTCCGAACGCAGCGATCTCCACCGGTCTTGGAACGATAACCCAGACCGGCGGCACGATGACGGTCGCGACGAACAATGGAGCTTTCCAGAGCAACGCATTCGGCGCTGTAATTCTCGGTGTGGACGGAACCGGTACCTACAACCTCAATGGAGGCACGTTGACGACCCCGATCCTCGCTCGCGGTCACGGTGTCGCGAACTTCAACTTCGGCGGTGGAACCCTCCGCGCTCCGGCGACTGTTCCGACGCTGCCGCAGTCCATCTTCAATCTCTCGCTCGCCACGAACTTCACAGGGACCGGCGCTGGGAAGGGAACGATTGATACCAATGGCAACGATGTTGGGGTCATCGGCAACCTCTCCGGTGTCGGTGGCTTCACCAAAGCCAGCGGCGGTGTCCTGACAGTACACGGTGCCAACTCCTATGCTGGCGGCACCGACATCACTGGTGGTTCGGTGGTTGCCTCCGGCACCAGCCTTGGCACCGGCGTGGTCAATGTCGGCACTGGAACGACCTTGCAAGTTCAGGGCGTGCAGACCGGTCTCCTTGCGAAGTTCTACGCGACGCAGGCCACAAGCGTTGCTACGCAAGTCGGCACCGTCGCCACGGAGTTCACTTCACTCGGAAACTTCAACGCATTCACGGACGGCAAGGCACTCGTTGCATTGGAATCTACCGCTGCTCGCGGCAAAGTGTCCGTGAACTATCTCGAATCCGGCGGCGCAAACCCCACCACCGCGCTTCCTCCGGCGCTGATCGCTCTGTCGAACGGCTCGAATCCGTTTGTTGCACGTATGGATGGTAAGTTCACCGCGGCGACCGCTGGGGACTACACGTTCCAGACCCGAAGCGACGATAACACTGTCATCTGGGTAAATGGTCAGATCGTCTTGGATAACAACCGTGACCAAGGACAGAATACCCGCACGGGAACCATCGCCCTCACGGCAGGTTTACATGACATTGTGATCGGCTATCGTCAGGGCACCGGCGGCGGCGGTTTCAGCATCGGCGTCACACAGCCGGGGCAAGGGCAGTCGTTCCAGATTGGTAGCGAACTGAACCTATCCAATGATCTGTTGAGCCATGGAAGCAATGACCTGACTGTCGGCGGTCTCGCCGGAACGGGAACCGTTAACACGGTTGCGGGCGGGACTGTCACGGATAACAACTCCGTCGATGCGGACTTCGGCGGCGTCTTGAATGGAACCGCGGCATTCGTCAAGGCCGGCCTCGGGAAGCAGATAATCAGCGGCAATAATGCTGCTACATTCACTGGACCCGTGACGGTCGCTGGCGGCAACCTCGAAGTCTCAGGCAGCCTCTCGGGAAGTTCGGTCGACGTCACAGGCGGCATTCTCGGTGGCGATGGCTCGGTTGGGGCCGTGAGTGCGACAGGGGGCATCGTGGCTCCCGGCAACAGCGGCGTCGGTTCGCTCGATTCCCTGAACTTTAACCTCGGTGCGGGCAGCAGCGCGAGCTTCGAAATCAACAGCACCAGTCTGTATGACTCGTTGAACGTTGCAGGGACCTTGACTCTCGGTGGCAATCTCGCTGCGAACGTGGCCCCGTTTGCATATGGAATCGGCGATGTATTCACGATCATCAACAACGATGGCACGGACGCAGTGGTGGGTACCTTCAACGGAATCGCCGAGGGCGGGTTGTTCAGTGCAAATGGCTACGACTTTACTGTCAGCTACGTCGGCGGAACGGGCAACGATGTGACGCTAACAATACCGGAGCCCGGCAGTGCAGCGCTGCTCCTTGGTGGCCTCGCGATGCTCGCTGGACGCCGCCGCCGCAAGCAGGCCTAAGCGGTTCGCATACTAGTTCACGACCGGCCCTGCTGCATCATCTGCGGCAGGGCCGGTTTGTTTTCACGAACAGCGGGCTTGCAGCATCGCATTGGGAAAGGCTCATTCGCGGGCTCATGCGAATTTTATTCATCGGCACCGGCGATATCGCGCTGCCCAGTTTCCGCTGGCTGCTCGACCATTATGAGGTCGTCGCGCTCGTCACGCAGCCCGACAAGCCCGCCGGCCGGAAAATGGAACTCACGCCGCCCCGCATCAAAGTGGAGGCGCAGGCGCGGGGTATCGAAGTTTTCCAGCCCGTGAAGATGCGCGCTCCGGATGCGGTGGCGAAGGTGCAGAGCTTCGGCGCGGATGTAATCGTCGTGATGGCGTACGGCCAGATTCTTCCGAAAGGCGTGCTCGATGCGGCCAAAGTCGCGTGTCTGAATCTCCATGCGTCCATACTCCCGCGATGGCGTGGCGCTGCGCCCATTCAGGCGGCTATCGAGGCTGGCGATGAATTCACCGGAATCACCGTGATGTATATGGACGAAGGCCTCGACACCGGCGACATGCTTCTGGTGCGCCGAGTGCGGATTGGAGACAGCGAAACCGGCGGCGAACTGCACGACCGCCTCGGCGAGGAGGCCGCCGGCGCGATGGCCATGTCGCTCGCACTGCTTGAGCGCGGCGAAGCTCCGCGGGTTCCCCAGCCTTCCGAGGGCGTGACCTACGCCGGCAAGCTCACACGAGAGCACGGTGAACTCGATTTTTCAAAAGGCCGCGCTGCAGTGCACCGTTGCATTCGCGCGATGAATCCATGGCCTGCTGCTGCGACAAAGCTCGGCGCCCTGCGCCTGAAAGTGTTCGCCGCTTTTGTGAGCGACGAGCGCGGCGAGCCCGGTGTGGTGATGCCGTCCAGCGACGGGCTGTGGGTCGGCACTGGCGATGGCTCCATCCTCATCACCGACCTTCAGCTCGAAGGAAAGCGGCGTATGGATGCGAAGGAATTTCTCCGCGGGCACCCGATTCCGGCAGGCACGCGACTTGGAATATGAAGGCGCAGGAGAAACTCGATGACCTCGTCGCCCGCCTCCGCGCGTGCACACGGTGCCCGAAAATGCACCGTCCCGCAGTCAGCGGTGGTGCGGTGCTTTCAAAAGTAATGAGTGTCGGGCAGGCTCCCGGTGTGAAGGAGCCGGTTGCGGGAAAGCCGTTCGCGTGGACTGCAGGAAAGACTCTTTTTGGATGGTTCACCAAGTCCTGTGGCTGGACAGAGGCGCAGTTTCGCGAACGCATTTACATGGCCGCCGTCGCACGGTGTTTCCCGGGCAAAACGAACGCCGGCGGCGATCGCGTCCCGGACCCGCGCGAGATCGAAGCGTGTTCGAGCTGGCTCGCTGCTGAAATCGAGATCCTCAAGCCCGCGCTCGTGATTCCCATCGGCAAGCTCGCCATCCTGCAGTTCATGGAGTTCGATAAGCTCACGGACGTCATCGGTGGTCAGTTTGAGGTGAAAAAACACGGAGTGCGATTCGATGTCATCCCGCTTCCGCATCCGAGCGGCGCGTCGCCGTGGCACCGCATGGAGCCGGGAAGGACGTTGCTCGAACAGGCGCTGGCGCGAATCAAATCACATCCCGCGTGGCCGCGTTAGGCGATTGACGGGAAGTGGGAGACGGGGTGACCGCTTCGGCTGGGGCTGCGCGCAGGCTGTCGCTCCCGGGGCTGCCGCACCTATTGCCCGGTCTCGCAATCCGGCTGTGCTTTGTCGTAGGTCGGCCTCTGTTCCTTCAGATCGAAAGCCCCGTCGTGTCGGGGAATAATGATCTTCTGCGTTTCCCTGCGTGATGTTACTGGCGCGGGTTTTCGGGCGGCGCACGACTCCGGATTGATTGATTGCTGGCTGCTGGCATGGGTCTGCTCGTCCGCTCCGTGTTGCCCCACAAACCCGCTTTCCGCCGTGTTTCGAGTGGCGAGTGCTTTGATTGCCGCCTTGCGAATATCGGCGCAGACGCTCATTTCGCAAAGCCACTGGAGCGCGGCTGCAAGTTGGTTCTCCAACGGGCGCTCCCATGCATTCAAGGTGCACACAATTCTGAATACTACGGCATCGTCCTCACAGAGCCGGATGACCTCGGCGGCCCAGTCGATAATTTCGTCCTCTGCATCGCACCGCCCGGCGCCGTCGTAGCCTGCCCACTTGAGGCGGATGAGATTGCAGTAAGATGGGAACTGATCGGATGCCGGTAGAAAACTGATGGTTGCGATGTCGTGGAGCTGCTGTCTGCGCGCGGTGTCATCTGCCAGTGCTGCGATGTAAAGCCTCCACACATGGTCCCAGTCGAGCTGGTCCCACGTTCGCACAATCACAGTTGCGGCCATCTCCGGTGTAGCTTGTAGAAGCCAAGCCACAGTTTCCTCCCGGCTGGTTAGAGCAGGATCTGGACACTCATCTCTCGCCTCGGGAATCATTGAGCTGGACTGAATCTCAGCAATACGGCCGATGTTCAACGTCTAATAACAGTCCATTGCGCAGCACCGTACGGCGGGATAAGCGCTCGCCATCCGAGCCGCCTTTCCATTACAAGCGCTCGCATGCTTTCCGTAGTCATCCCGCTCTTCAATGAGGAAGACAATATCGCTCCGCTTCAGGAGGAACTCGCCGCTGCGCTCGCCGGGCGCGAGTATGAGCTTGTGCTTGTGGACGATTGCTCCACGGACCGGACGCTCGAGCGGATCGTGCGCGGGCCAAATGTGCGCGTGATTGAATTTGAGAAGAACACCGGCCAGAGCGCCGCGATGTATGTCGGCTGCAATGCTGCGAAGGGCGACATCATCGTGCTGCTCGACGGCGACCGGCAGAATGATCCCAACGACATTCCGCGGATGCTCGCGAAGCTCGAGGAAGGCTACGACCTCGTGTGCGGCTGGCGCGTGAAACGGCAGGACAACTGGTCGAAGAAAATCAGCAGCCGCATCGCGAATTTCGTGCGGAGCCGTTTCACGCGGGATGGCATTCACGACACCGGTTGCTCGCTCAAAGTGATGCGCACGAAGTGCCGCGAATCGCTTTTTCTATTCCGCGGAATGCACCGCTTCATCCCCGCGCTTGTCAAAGGCCTCGGCTATCGCATCACCGAGATGCCCACCAACCACCGTCCGCGCGTGGCGGGTGTGAGCAAATACGGATTCGGCAGCCGCGCGTTTAAGGCGACCTGCGACATGTTTGCTGTGCGGTGGTTTCTGTCGCGCCAGCTCCAGGTGCGCATCCGGCGCGAATCGTAGGGTGCGTGCGCGTGCGCGGATGATGCCTGCTTCCCAAAAGCGCCCGGCCGTCGTATGGTCGTCGTCATGATGCACCGCATTTTACTCTGCCTTTTCGCACTCGCGATTTCCACGCACGCTGCTGTGCAATTGGGAATCGATGTCCTCGCCGATCGCGACTTCGACGCCGTGCGGGGAAAACGCATCGGACTTATCACGAATCAAACCGGCGTGAACGCTGCGGGCGTGAAAACGCGCGTCATTTTGAAAAAGGCGCCGGGCGTGCAACTCGTCGCGCTCTTTGCGCCGGAGCACGGAATCGATGGCACGATCGCTGCCGCGAAATACGTCGCAAATCGGAAGGACTCGGTGACCGGACTGCCCGTGTATTCGCTCTACGGCCCCACACGGAAGCCGACACCGGACATGCTGCGCGGGCTGGATGCGCTCGTGTTTGACATGCAGGACATCGGCGTCCGCAGCTACACTTACGTTTCCACGATGGCCAAAGCCATGGAGGCTGCCGGCGAGGCGGGCATCGAGTTCATCGTGCTGGATCGCCCGAATCCTCTTGGCGGAAACCGTATCGAAGGTCCGGGTATCGAGGAGAAATGGCGCAGCTTCATCGGCCAGTTGCCGACTCCGTACATCCACGGCATGACCATCGGCGAGCTTGCGCGGATGAGTAATGCGAAGGGCTGGATGGAGAAGCGCTGCAAGCTCACGGTCATTCCGATGGGCGGATGGACGCGCTCGATGACGTGGCCCGACACCGGTCTCCGCTGGGTGCAGACTTCGCCGAATATTCCGAACGTCTCTTCGGTCGCCGGATACGCCGCGACGAGTATTTACGGTTCACTCTCGGGCTCGGGTTTTGATGTGGGGATCGGCACGGGCAGTCCGTTTCTGATGGCAGGCGCGGCCGGCGCTGATGGCGGTGCGTTTGCCTCCGAGGTCTCGCGCTCGGGAGCTTCCGCTTCGCCGTACAAGCGTGAATCGTTTGGCGGGGCGCGTATCAACGTCAGCCCGAAATCATCGGCAAACCTCGCTGCGGTGAATGTCTATCTTCTCAGCGCTGCGGAGAAGCATCGCGCGGACATTTTCGCGAGGTACCGCGATGCCGATGCGATTTTCTGGAAGGCTTACGGCAGCACGAACATCAAGAGCCAGATCGAACGGGGAACTTCGCCGGCGTCGATTGTGGCCAGCTGGGAGTCGGTCGTGAGTTCGTTCCGCGCCGCGCGCCAGCCGTATCTCATCTACCAGTGAGCAGCCCGCTCGCTGCTGCGGAGCTCCCTGACCGCGCGCAGAAATATCTCGTCGCGGTTTCCGGCGGGCGTGATTCGATGGCACTGCTTCACTGGCTGCTCGACGGTGGCTGCAGGCAGCTCGTCGTCTGCCACCTCGATCACGGTCTGCGTCCCACCAGCGCTCAGGATGCCGAGTTTGTCCGCGCCCACGCGCACGTGCTGCGTCTTCCGGAAGTCGTCGCGCGTGTGGAAATTTCCGCGGCGCGCTCAGTCGAAGCCGCCGCCCGAGAGGCTCGGTACAGCTTTCTTGCACGGGCTGCGCGCGAGCAGCACTGCAACCGGATCATCCTCGCGCACCACGCTGATGATCAAGTGGAGACCTTCCTTTTCAATCTCCTCCGCGGTGGCCCCGGAGCGATGCGCGCGGAAAGCACCCGCGTGGTGGACGGCACGTCGCTGCGGCTTCTGCGTCCGCTTCTCGGCGTTTGGCGTGAGGAAATCGACGCCTACATCTCCGCGAATCGCGTTCCATTTCGTGAGGACGAGAGCAACACGGACCCGCGCTTCACGCGCAACCGGCTCCGGCACGACGCAATTCCGGCCCTCAACGACGCGATGAATCGCGATGTGCGGCGATCCGTCTGGCGCGCCGCGGAGATTCTCGCCGCCGAGGACGATTTCCTCGCAGCCCGCCCGGAAGTCGCCGACTCTCCCGCGGAGCTTGAAGTTCCGGCGCTGCGCTCACTACCGCTTGCATTGCAGCGCCGGCTTGTCCTTCGATGGCTCACGGAGCGTGGCGTGGAGAGCGCGGGGTTTGATGAAGTGGAGAGAGTGCTTGGACTGCTCGGCGATGGCGCTGCGAAAGTGAACCTCCCCGGCGACCTCTGCGCACGCCGCCGCGAGAAGCGCATCTTTATCGATCACCAGTAACTCAGCACTTCGCCGACTTCCGCTTCTTCCCGATCGCACCGCGATCCTGCACCTTCCGGATGTAGTCCGGCGCGAATGGTAATTCGCACGAAGTGTTGCCCATGTCGGCGCTCACTGGTCCGATTGCCTCCGCGATTTTCAAAGCCGCGGCCGTGAGCGGTTCGACGTAGATGGCGGTGGAAATCAAAAAACCGTTCATCTGGTAACGCACGACATCCGGCGCTTTATGAATCTCCTTCTGCACGCGAACGAGCAGGCGTTCCAGGTGTGCGAGATCGAGCTCCGCGTCCGCCTTGATGGAGACAAGGCTCGTGAGCGTTCCCCATCCCGCCGACGCGATGAGTTCGTCCTTCGAGTCGATCCACTCGAGCCCCAAATCCCAGCCATGCCTGCTCCCCGCTGCCACCCAAGCGACCGTGGCGCCCGTCAATGCGCGACAGTAGGCCTTCCGCGCCCAGTTGCGAAGGTCCGCCTTTGTCATGCGTTCATCATCCGCGATGAGCCCGGCGAGATACATCGCGTCGTAGTTTCCGGTCTCGTACAAATCCCGCGCGAGCTGGTAGTCCTTCTTGATGCGCTTCCGTATTTTCTGAAGCTCCGAAATCTTCACGCCGAAAAACGGTTCGCGGATGCCGTGATTAAGCATCACTTTTTTGTAGCTCGCAGTGCCGAGCGGGCGGAGTTCATCGAGAATGGCTGTGGCGTTCATGGTGAAAATGAGGGTTCTGAAGGAGTCTTGTGTTGTCCGAAGCGTATTCGGCCACGCCGCTTTCTGCAACGACTGCGGACATTTGAAGCGTGTGTTTTTCCGCTCGGCGTGCAGCATTCCCGACTATGAAAGCTATCGCAGCATTTCTCCTTCTCCCCTTCGTCGCCCTTGCCGAAGTACGAATCGAACCCGTTCCGGAGCACGGCGTGCAGCCGCAGGTCGCTGTGGATTCGGATGGCACTACGCACCTCGTGTATCTCACCGGCGCACCGGGCGCGAGTGATGTGCACTATGTCACGCGAAAGCGTGGAGTGCGGGATTGGAGCACGCCCATTACCGTGAACTCGGAGCCGGGCAGTGCGATTGCGATGGGCACGATTCGCGGCGCCCAACTCGCGACCGGCAAAGGCGGCGCGGTGCATGTCGTCTGGAACGGCGCGGCCATTCCGGGAACGAAGCCGCCCCGCAGCCCGCTGTGGGTCTCGCGAATGCCCTCGGGTTCGGGAAGGTTCGAGCCGCAGCGGGACTTGATCGACGGCTGCCCGGGACTCGACGGCGGAGCGTCCATCGCTGCTGATTCAAAAGGCGCGGTCTTTGTCGTCTGGCACGGACCCGGTGCGCAGCCGGGAGAAACATCGCGTGTCGTCCGGGTGCGGAAGTCTGCGGACGACGGAGCGACATTTGCGCCGCCTTTCATCGCGACCGCGGACAAGGCCGGCGTTTGTGCATGCTGCTCCCTGCGGGCGTCGGTCGCCAGCGACGGCGCGCTTCACGTCCTCTACCGTGCGGCGCATACCGTGGCGCAGCGGGATATGACGCTGCTCACGTCGCGTGATGGCGGCTCCACCTTCCGGAGCGAGACGATCTCGCCGTGGGCTGGAAACACATGTCCGATGAGCAGCGCAGTGTTCCTGCCCGCTGCGGCGTCCATGCGCATGGCGTGGGAAACGGACGGAAAAATCCTCACCGCTCTCATCGGTGGAAATCCGATGGAGCTTGGAAAAGGGAAGCACCCCTCGCTTTCTGCAAACCCGCGCGGCGAAACGCTCGCCGTCTGGACGACCGGCACCGGATGGGCGCGAGGCGGCGCGCTGGAGTGGACGCTTCTCGCCGCGGACGGAAAGCCCGCAGCCCAAAGCGGTCACGAAGCCGGTGTCCCTGCTTGGAGTTTCGCCACCGCCTACGCCGAGCCCGCGGGAGATTTCGTCATTCTCCGCTGAGCGTTCGTGTCAGACGATCAGCATGCAGTCGCCGTAGCTGTAAAAGCGGTAGCTGCTCGCGATGGCTTCGGCGTAGGCGCGGTGGATGAATTCGCGGCCGGCGAATGCGCTGACGAGCATGAGGAGGGTGCTTTTTGGGAGGTGGAAATTGGTGAGGAGGGCGTCCACGGCTTTTGGCTGGTAGGGCGGGTGGATAAAGATGTCGGTGCGTCCCTCGCGTGGTGTGAGGGGGCGGCCGATGGATTCGAGGACGCGGGCAGTGGTGGTGCCGATGGCGATGATGCGGGCGGCGGCGTTGGCGGCGGCGGCGGTTTCGGCGCTGAGGTGGTAGCGCTCGGAGTGCATGCGGTGTTGGGTGATGTCTTCTACCTGGACGGGGCGGAAGGTGCCGGCGCCGAC
>SXWH01000120.1 GCA_005791535.1 Verrucomicrobiaceae bacterium
CTCATGGAGCCGCGATTCTTCAAGGATTACTCGCACCTGAATTCCGAGGGTGCCGCTGTTTTTACGAAGACCGTCGGGGCTGCGCTCAAGGCGCGATAGCTACCCGCCCAGCAGAGTCTTCGCATGGGCGAGCGCGGATTCGCCTTTGCCGCCGAGCATTCGCGCGATTTCGGCGATACGTTCCTTCTTCTCGATTCGCTTGAGCGACGAGATGGTGCGTCCGCTTTCGATCTCCTTGCTCACCACAAACTGGCCGGCAGCGCACGCCGCGACCTGCGGGAGATGTGTGATGGCGAGGACCTGGCGCTCGCCTGCGATGGCGCGCATCTTCTCGCCGACGGCATGGGCGATTTCGCCGCCGACGTTTGCATCGATTTCGTCGAACACGAGCAGGGAAATTGTGTCCTGCGCGGCCAGCGCGGATTTTACGGCGAGCATAACGCGCGATATTTCGCCGCTGCTCGCGATGGCCTTCAATGGCTTCGCCGGCTCGCCGGGGTTTGGCGCGAAGACGAAGTCGATGGCCTCGCTTCCATGTGGTCCCGGCTCGGCGAGTGGTGTGAGCGAGACGGAGAAATCGGACTTTTTGAATCCGAGGTCGCGCAGGTGTGCGGTGACGGCCTTGGCGAGCTTCGGTGCGGCGGCCTTTCGTTTTTCGGAAAGTTTCGCAGCGGTGTCGGCGGCGGCTTTGCGCTGTTTCTCAATCTCGAAGCCGAGGCGTTCGATTTCCTCGCCGCGGCTTTCGATTTTCGCGAGGCGTGCGGAGGCGGTTTCGCCAAATGCGATGACGTCGGGAATAGTCGGTCCGTATTTCCGCTTGAGCGTCTCGAAGAGCGAAACGCGCTCCTCCATTTCCGCGAGCTCGCCCGGCTCGATTTCGAGATCCTCCGCATAGTGCTGGATGCTTGAGGCAAGGTCTTCGATTTCCGCAATGCCGCGATGGAGTGCATCGGAAAACCGTACGGCGGCAGGGTCCACGCGCTCGAGGTCGCGCAGGAGGCGACCGCATTCGTTCAGCCGGGTCACGGCGCAATCCTCGGACTCCACAAGCCGCCCGAGCACGCCGTTGGAGAGTTCGAGAATTTTGCGTGCGTTCGATGCGACCGTGTAGCGCGCGGTGATTTCCTCGTCCTCGCCAGGCTTGAGCGCGGCATCCGTGATTTCCGTGACCTGATGGCGGAGCAGGTCGAGCTCGCGCTCCATTGCGGCTTCGCCGCTGGCAAGTTCGTCGCGTTCGGCGATGGTGCGGTTCAGCGTGCGGAACTGCTCGTTGTATTTCTCGTGCAGTGCGGTTGCGCCGGCGAACGAATCCAGCAGCGCGAGCTGTTTCTCGGCGGAGAGCAGCGACTGGTGGTCGTGCGGCCCATGGAGATCCACGAGACCGTCGCCGAGTTCCTTCAGCACGCTCAGCGTCGTGGGACTGCCGTTGATGAATTGCCGGTTGGTGCCGCTCGTCGAGAACACGCGTTTCAGGATCAACTGTCCGTCCTCGCACGGCTCCACGCCCTGTTCCTCAAGCCACGCGTTCAGCGGCTTCAATTCGCGCGCCGTGAACACTGCCTCGACGGTGCAGCTTTCCGCACCCGAGCGGATGAGCGATTTATCCGCGCGCTCGCCGAGCACGAGCTTGAGCGCGCCGACGATGATGCTTTTTCCCGAGCCGG
Source organism: Verrucomicrobiaceae bacterium (assembly GCA_005791535.1). Classification (GTDB taxonomy): domain Bacteria; phylum Verrucomicrobiota; class Verrucomicrobiia; order Chthoniobacterales; family Chthoniobacteraceae; genus SXWH01. Next base: position 1,665 of record SXWH01000120.1, read on the forward strand.
TCTCACCGGTCACGGCGATGAAGCCAGGACCGAGCAGCCATTCGAGTTCCTCGACTAGGGCGAGGTTGCGGATACGGAGCGAAACGAGCATGGGGCGAGTGACTAAAAGGAGTGCCCGATTTGTGCAAGAGCGCGGAGGCTGAAATCATTCGCGCACCATTGGCGGTTGCCATATGTGCAGCGAAACCGCACGGTCCCGCCCTCAATTTTGCTGTGAACAAAAACGCCATCACCCGCGAAATCATCGCCGCACTTGCAGCGGAGCTTGCGAGCTACACGCACTCGGCACGCATCGCGTTTGCTGCGGCGACGGACGAGCAGAGCAAGGCGGAGAATAAATACGACACCCGCGCTCTCGAGGCATCGTATCTTGCGCGCGGACAGTCGTTGCAGGCTGCGGAAATCCAGCAGGCCATCGCGCAGTTTGAGGCGATGCCGGTGCGGGAATTCCGTGCGGGGGCTCCGGTGGATGTCGGTGCGCTGGTCGCGCTCGAAGGAAAGGGCGGGATGACGCATTATTTCATCGGTCCGCGCGGCGGCGGAACCGAGGTGAATTACTAGGGATGCGAGATTCTCGTCATCACGCCGCAATCACCGATGGGCAGCCAGCTCATGGGCTTGAAAAGCGGCGCGAAAGTGAAAATTTCCGTCGGTCGTTTTACAGACACCTACGCGATCGCATCGGTGCAATAGCGCGTCGGCGCGTGCTTTCGATTTGCCATCCGGAATCCACCGCGCTACTCCGCGCTCCTCTCTTATGGCTAAAAACGCTTACCACGCTTCCATCGAAGGCGCCCAGCACGGCGCGAAATCCCTCGCTCAATTCCTAGACTACGCCAAGGCTGCCGGTGCCGCCGGTGCGCAGCCCAGCAACTACATGCTCGGCGACGGAAAAGGCGGTTTCAAAAAAGCAAAGGAGATCAAAGCCACGTTCGAAGACCGCGGCATGAAGCTCGACGGCATCTCGGCGCACTGCCCGTTCTGGGTCCACACCTCCATCTGGACCGGCACAAAGAGCGGACATCCTTTCATCGCGCCCGACGTCGCCAAGCAATCGCCCGAGAAAATCGAGCAGTGGCACGAGAAGTATCTGCTCAAGCTCATGGACCTCGCCGCGGAACTCGGTGTGAAGTCCATGCCCATGTTCTGGGGCGTCGCATTTGGATGGGAACTCGCAACCGGCTACCCGTGGGGATTCTGGGCCGGCCCCGGCTACGACCTCCTCGCGGAAGGCAAGGAGCGTTTCGTGAAGAAAACGAAAAAACTCCGCGATCACGCCCGCAAGCTCGGCATCTACCTCTGCCACGAGATTCATCCCGGCACCGCTGCTTCGACCGCGGACGATTTCAACATGCTCGTCGATATCTGCGACGGCGACCCGGTGCTTGGCGTCAACGCCGACCCATCGCACTGCTGGGAAGGCGAGGACTGGGAGACGCGTTTCCTAAAAGTCGGTAAGCGCATCTACGCAGCGCACGTGAAAAACTACGTCATCCGCCGCGGCTTCCCGCTCCGGGCGATGGAACCAAGCTGGCCAAAACGCGCGATGCAATTCACCGACCTCGGCTCGGGCGACCTGAACATGCAGCGCTACGTCGAACTGCTCCTCGCAGTCGGCTACAAGGACCGGTATTGCAAACTGCACAAAACCGAGAGCGCCCCGCTCGTCGTCGAAGCCGAGAGCGCCCACAAGGAACTCGACTACTGCTCTGCCGACGGCATCGCCTACGTCGCCAAAAACCTCTGCTTCCCGCAAGCTGCGGGCAGCTTCGAGGAAGGCATGGGCGCGTAACCGCTAGCGACAGCCGAAATTCTGGAATGCGGAGAGATGCGAGTCTCTCCGCATTTTCTTTAAGCAATTATCTTCACACGCCGTCGGATTATCATCTTAGCAGGCGTCATTTTCATTAGCCTCGCTGCTTGGTTTTTCCTCCCGTTTATTACGATTCACCGGCTAAAGGCCCGTTACGATCAAACACGCAAAGGTATGTCATTATCTGCGGTCGAAAACTTGATGGCGTCGTCTGGAAAGAAAGTGCATCAAACCAGCATACTAAAATTCTCCAAATGGTGGGATGACGTTACCTTGCCCGAGTCAGAGCAGGTCAAAGTTAAGACCAGCCTTACGTATAGTGTAAGCACGTTGTTTTTTCCGGTAACTTACGAATTTGTATTCGACGAAAACGAAGCTCTCAGTGGCAGGCATATTTACGACTAGTGCTTTGACTACGACCATACTCACCATCGGAAAACCCAAGCTCGCCTACGCCAAGGCCGGGGTGGACGAGTATCTTTCGCGGATGGGGCAGTGGGGCGGCGTGAAATGGGAGCAGCTCAAATCCGGCACGCGCGAACAGGAAAGTGCGGCGCTGCTCGCACGTAGCGAGGGGATGTTTCGTGTGGTGCTGGATGAGCGCGGGACGACGGTGACTTCGCGTAAACTCGCGCAGAAGCTATCCGAATGGGAACTACGCAGCGTAAAGGGTGTGGCGTTTCTCATCGGCGGCTCGGATGGGCACACCGAGGAGCTGCGCAAAAAAGCCGACTGGCTGTGGTCGCTCACGCCGCTCACGCTCCAGCACGAACTCGCGCTGGTCGTTTTGTGCGAACAACTTTATCGGGCTCGGAGCATCCTCGCGGGACTGCCGTATCACCGTGACTAGGGCTCGTTCAACCGTGGTGCGAGCGGAGCAGTGTTGTGCTTCTCCGGAGCTATCAGTCGTTAGTAGTCAGTAGTCAGTCGAAAGCGGGATGTTCGAACCATCCGTGAGAAGCAAGACATCTCGCTTGCGACTGCCCACTGACGACTGCTCACTGCTAACTGCATTTACAGCCCGAGACGCTGGAATGTGTCATCGACCCAGCGGAAGTGGTGCTCCAGCGAGCAGAGCGCCGCGATTTCGGCGGGTGGGATTTTGTCGGTGACTGCGCTTTCGAGCAGCAGGTTTTCCTGGAGCGATTTGTCGCCGCGCCATGTGGCCATGGCTGCGCGCTGGACGGCTTCGTAGGCGGTTTTGCGCTCCAAGCCGCGCTCGGTGAGCTTCAGCAGGATGGTCTGCGAGTGGTAGAGGCCTTTGGTGATCTCCAGGTTCCGCTGCATATTCTGCGGATAGACGATGAGCCGGTCCACGAGCTTTTTCAGCGAGACGAGCATCGCGTTCATCAAGATGCACGAATCGGGGAAAATGACGCGCTCCACCGAGCTGTGGCTGATGTCGCGTTCGTGCCAGAGCGCCACGTTTTCCAGCGCAGCGATTGCGTTGCTGCGGACGAGCCGGGCCTGTCCGCTGAGCTTTTCGCCGGTGATGGGGTTCCGCTTGTGCGGCATCGCGCTGCTGCCTTTTTGTCCTTCGGAAAAATACTCTTCCACTTCGAGCACCTCGGTGCGCTGGAGATGGCGGAACTCCGTGGCCCAGCGGTCCACGCTGGATGCGATGACTGCGAGCACCGTGTGAAACTCGGCATGGCGGTCGCGCTGGACGACCTGCGTGGCGAGCGTCGCAGCCTTCAAGCCGAGGCGTTCGCAGACGAGCTGCTCGACCTTTGGATCGAGGTGCGCGTGCGTGCCGACTGCGCCGCTTAATTTCCCGACGCGGATGCGCGGCTGCACCTGCTCGAAACGCTCCAGCGCGCGGGTGAATTCGTCATACATCAGCGCGAGCTTCAGTCCGAAAGTGATCGGCTCCGCGTGGATGCCGTGGCTGCGGCCAATCATCGGC
>SXWH01000121.1 GCA_005791535.1 Verrucomicrobiaceae bacterium
GATCGCCCAGAACTTATCGACCTTGAGCCGCGCCACCTGCGAGTCATCGCGCCAGATCCGCCCGCCGCGCGTGATGCGGTCGAGCACGAGCTTCGCGAGATTGTCCGCGTCCGGCTTGCTGACGTGGCAGACCGGCGCACTTGCTTTCACGTGCCCGCCTTTCCCGTAGTGGCTTTTTGGCCGGCGGAAAAAGAACGTGAGCGCGCAATCGAAAGCGCCGGTTGGATCGAGCGTGACCGGGTTCGCCCTCAGCTCGCGGTCGATGCCGAGGTCCACGGCCAGCTTCCAAGCGTCGGCCACGTCCGAGTCATACATTCGCGCAACGTGCTTCGCGCCCATCTTGCGGGCGAAGGCTCGCGCCCTCGGTTGGCCTTTCGGGTCGCCGAATATGAACGTGTTCATTTGTCATCCTCCCATTTCCCAATCGTGCGGAGAAAAGCCTCTGCGCGTTGCGCGGCGGTGGCTTCGTGAATCATCCACCAATCGGGAATTGCTCTGTCGTTGCGGCCCGTAAATATGAATCCGATGTCGCGGACGTATTCGATGCGCTGTCCAACCGTCAGCACCTTCTCCGCCTCGTGCATTGCGTTGAGGTCCGCGAGGTAATCGGGAGTCACTTCTACCCACGGTTCAGTTGGGTGCTTGCCATTGATTCCCCCCGCGCCCCAGTCAGCTATTTCTTTCCACCCACACGCTTCCGCGATGGCAATTCTTTGTTTTTCCGTGTTCATGCTCGCGCTCCTTTCCGCCTGACAAGCAGGTGGTCCCGCTCAGCCGGCGTGATGCGATGCAGCGTCAGCCCGAGCCGCCGAGCGCGTGCGTGGACGTTGCTCAGCGTCGCGGTGCGAACCACCTTCACGATCTCGGTCGGCGTGTGCATTTCGAGCAGTCGCCGGTCGATTTCAGAATTGGTTCTGTTGTGCTGGGATTTTGATCTTACCATAAGTGGCCTTTCGTTTTTTGAACCGCCCGAGGTTGTCTCGGCCGGCCTGTGTTTTGCGTTCAAACGCGAGATAGTTCGCGATCCATTGCTCGTCGCGCCCTCGCTTGATCCCGAGCTCGCGCCCGATGTAGTAGCCGATGCAGCCGCCGAGCCCGACGGTTGCTATTGTGATGAGTATGTCGCTCATGGCTGTCGCGAGATAAACACTCCGGTAACGAGCCACTCCACCTCGGTCTCAAGTTCATCCGCCGCGAGCAAAGCCTGCTCGTAAGTGCACGTCTTGTGCGCCGTGATCCGATGCTCCGGCGAGACGAGCATGATGCGCCAGTTGTAGGCCAGGTTAGATTTCATTTCGCATACCAGCCCGGCAGTTTCAACTCGTGGACCGTCGGCTCGATGTTCGGCCAATCGTTCGTTTCCAGACTGCGCTTGAGCCGCACGAGGTCCGCGATGTTCTCATCCTGTCCGCGAGCAATCGCGTCGTCGCTCAGCTTGTAAACAGCTACACCGAACGGCTCCACCTTCTCCACGGCAACGTAATACATCCGCGAGACCGGCCGAGCCAAAATCTCGTTGATCAGCGGAAGGTAGAATCCCGCTTGCCGATGGTAGCCGTAGGAAAACGCCGCCCGCTCGAAGTTGCGGAACGCGTCGCTGTCGAGGCTCTCGACCGTCTTGATGTCGAGTGCGTAGGGATGAAACTCGCTGATCTCGCAGCCGCAGGGAGAAAAGTGGTCTGTTCGGCATTGCAGAGCCCCGAGCGCGTTGGGCTGCGCCTTGCGCCAAGTCATCTCCGGAATACCTTCCGCCAGAAGTCGTGACGCAATCGGATGCGCCGCCACCGCTTCGCGCATCGCGATGACCTGCGCCATCTCGTCAGCGTCGAGTAGTGTCTTGCCCGCGTGCTGCGCTGCGAATTCTGCGAACTGGATCTTGCCCTCCTTCGTGCGCCGATCGCAGTCCGGTTTGAGCACGTAGCGCGCAGCGAACTCCTTTTCTTCGAGCACGGCGCAATGCACCGCGCTGCCGAGACGGAAGGCGCCTGACTCCTCCGGCTGCGGCAACGTCTTCGCGACATACTTTTTGAAGTAGAGCGCCGGCCTGCGCCGGTAGCACTCCAGCTTGCTGTGACTGATTGCCGGGTTGGCGTGGTATTGTTCGATGGTCTCGCTCATGGCTTTGCCCTTTCGTCTAGCATGGCATCAGCAATTAAATACGCGTTTTCTGCCATGTCGTTGATAGACCAATGATCCGGGAACTCTCTTAAAATCGCCTGCGCCGCGAAGTAGTCGCGCACGCTGATTCCGTCCTCCAGAATGACCTGTTTATCATTCATGCGAAAAGCTACCGGGAAAGCCGGTCCGCCGTGTTTACTTGTCGTGTTCATGGCTGCACCTCCAGCCCCAGCTTGCTTTGCAGCGGGTCGATCTCGGTTTCGGACTCGTCCTTGAACCGGACCGACCACGCGATCTTGACGCCGACCTTCGGCGCTTGCGCGAGCGAATCCCACTCGACGGTAAACGCTGCCTTCGCCTTCGGCTCGGTCGCGTCCTCGTCCTCGATGAATCCGTCCTGCGCCGCCTTGGCGATGCTGCGGAAGTTGGTTTCGAGCAGCGCGCGGAATTGCTCCGTGGCTGCGTTGATAATCGCTGTCTGTTTTGTGTCGTTGTCGTTGTTCATGTGTTTTTGTCCCTTCGTGAGTTCCAGAAAAATGCCGCGCCCTTTTCGATGTCGCGCCGCCCGATGAATCGCCCGC
>SXWH01000122.1 GCA_005791535.1 Verrucomicrobiaceae bacterium
CTCGCCGGCGATGCGTCCCTCAGTTCGGAAACCGTTTTTGCCGTTCAGAGTTCCAGCATCCAGCGTGGCCGGAAAAGCCGAACCACTTCCGAACACGACATACGCAGCGCCGGAATTAGCGCCCGAGAGTCCATCAAAACCCGGCGCTCCAATGATCATATCTCCAAAACCGTCATCATTGATGTCGCCGCCGCCGGCAACCGACGTCCCCAAGCGGTCACCGGTGAAGCTGCCCTTGATCACGAATCCATCGCCACCGCTCAACGACGACAACACGAACGACGCAGGGAATGGCGCCGCAGTTGAGGCACGACCGAACAGAACATACGCAGCGCCGGCATCCGCCGCAACGATGTTTGAATCCGGAACACCGACAATGATGTCATTGATTCCATCGCCGTTCACGTCGCCCGCGCCGGCAACGCTTGTGCCTGCGAAGACCGACGCGTCATCAATGTCCATACGGAATCCGTCCGTGCCATCGAGAGTGGAGAGGTCGATCACCGCCGGGTAAGCACCCGAGCGGCCATACACGATGAACGCCGCACCCGAATTGACGAATGCTCCATCGTAGTTTGGATCTCCGATCAGGATGTCCCGAATACCATCCCCGTTCACGTCGCCGGGCGAGCTTACCGAAAATCCGTTTCTATCGCTGGCCGCACCGCCGACGATTTTGAATCCTTCTGTTCCATCGAGTGATGCGAGATCGAAATCCCGCCCAAAGCTCGCGGTCTTGCCGAAGACAACATACGTCTCACCGCCATTGCCTGCCAAGGGCGCGCCAATCGCGAAGTCGCCGAACGAGTCGCCATTGATACTACCCAAGCCGGTCACACTAAGACCGGTATTGCTGCCGGTAGAGAGTCCGGGAATGAACGCGCCATTCCTGCCGGTGAAGCTCGAAAGGTCGACAAGCCCCGGCGGGAGGAACGGAGCAACGAGTTCAAACGCGGCGGCACCTGCGCGCACTTCGAGCGGATCCGGCAGCACGACCGAAGCAAATGCCCCGCTGAATGATGCGGCGGAGATCGCCGTGAATGCCTGCCCTGGAGCCGGGATTATTCCGCTGATAGATACATCGAGTGAGCCATCGAGACTTGCGTTTCCGGTGACTTGGATTTGGTCGTAGCCGGTTCCGGGCAAACTCCCTTGAATCTCAATCAAAAGACTGCCCGCGGGCCCCTGAATGTAGTCACCGTCAATCGCGAACTGCCCCGGACTGTTGCCGGGAGAAACAAGCGCACCCGTGTTGTTTATCGTCCCGGCGATCTGCCCGCTGCCTTTCAAAACGCCACCCGAAAACTGTGCCGGACTGCTGAAACTCAAACCGCCTCCGCCGAGCGCCGTGTAACCGTCGGTCTGCTCAAACGCTGCCGTGAAGTTCACCAATCCTCCGGAAATCGTCGTCGCACCGGCGTTCGAGAACGGAACGTCAATGACGATCGAAGCTGAGCCGGTCTTGATGAACGAACCGGCACTGAGAATTGAGATTTGGGAAAGCGAACCGCTGCTTGAGAACTGCGAAGCGGAGGAGACGTTCATTTCCCCGGCTACTTCCAGCAGTACATCGTCTTGAAACGCAAGCGAACCATCGCCGCTGATGTTGACGATTCCACCCGCATCAACCTGCAAATCGCGTTGATCAAGGGTCTTCGCGCCGAGCCCCGTCAGCAGAAGCGTTCCGGTGGACGACACCCGTGTAGCGCTTGTTCCATTTTGATTTCCAGCCTCCCACGTGAAGAGACCGTCCACGACTAGTTCCGCCGCGCCTCCGAGATTTCCTCCGCTTTGAACGAATGATTGTCCCGCAGCGACTGTGAAACTGGAGCCTTCAAAATTCAGATTCCCGGACGTCTGCCGCGTCGTCCCCAGTCCGGCAAAGCTGTTTGCGCCGAGGAAACTGTGTGTTCCCGAGCTGAAAATTATCTGCGCGGTGGAGGAAACATTCGGAGCGATCCCGACGGCCCAATTGCTGTTGCCTTCGAAGTCAATCGAACCGCTGGTGACCGACAGCGGTGCATCGCCGACAAAGTTCGCGCCAATGAACACGGTGCCGTTCGCGCTCACGGTAATGCCCGCGCTTCCGGCCATATTTGAGAAAAGCCCCGAGCCGCCGATGCCGGCACTCTCGGCGAACGTGAACGCGCCGACGTTGCGAATCTCGGCACCCACGCCGGTGGAAACGTCAACAGTTCCTGCAAGCGTCGTTGTTCCGCCCAACTGAAGCAGCGAACCGTTGAATGTCGCGGCGGTTCCCCCGCCTCCGATTGAATTGGTGCTCGCCGCACCGGTGGTGACGTTTGCTCCGAGCGCACCTTCGCTCCAAACAAGTCCACTGGTGACCGTCAGAGTTCCTGTTCCAGCAAGCGAACCGGACGTCTGCGTATACGTGGAAACCGTCGCTGCGGAATTCAGCACGACGTTTGCGGGAGTATTCAGCACCACGGCGTCGCCGGCCCGCGGCACGGCGCTGTTGATGTCCCAATTCAGCGGATTGAACCAATCGGCATCACCACCGCCATCGTCCCACGTGAATGTGACTGAATTCACAGCAACGACGAGTCCCGTCGCGTCGGGCTGCTGGACTGCGCCGAGCGTCTCGCCCGTAAGCGTCGGGAATGCAGTCGGGGTGTTCGAACTGGTGATGATTCGGAACACACTACCTATTTGTGGAATGAACGCTCCGACGTTTTCAAGACTCAGTGTTCCGCCGAGCGTCGCGATACCGCCGACTTCGACGGTGTCAAACTGTCCGGCGCCGGTTCCGCTGAACTCCGCCTCGAATGATGCGCCGGCGCCCTGCGTGTAGTTCCCTGTAATTCTAAGGGCACCGGGTCTCAACGTCGCACCGGAGTTGTTGACGCTTCCCGTAATGGTGCCGGAGCCACGCAGTTCGCCGCCCTGAAACAGCGCGGTTTGCGCATAGGTGACATTGCCGCCGCTGAGCAACGTCGAACCCGCGGTTTGAGTATAGCCATTCGAGAGCTCGATCAGACCGTCTGCGGCGACAAGGCTGCCTGCATTGGTGACCGGAACCGCGACGCTCACGGTGCCGGGAGCATTCCGTTGGATGGCACCTGTGCTGAGCACATTGATCAGCGCATTGGCGTTCCCCGAGGCATCAAACGCGTGGTCCGAATTCAGAGCCAGACTGCCGCCGACTGTGAGCAGACCGCTGTTGTTAAAGAACATCGTCCCATTGCCGGAGGTCACGAGATTCGCGCCGGAACCAAGACTGAAGTTCCGTTCCAAAAACTTCGATCCGGAGGATTCGAGCAATGCGCTTCCGCCACCGAGAATCACCGTGGAACCGCTGCCGGTTTGCGTGCCTCCGCTCCAGCGAAGCGTGCCTGAGAAATTCAAGTTCGCGGTTCCGCCGATGGTTCCACCGGCCTGCTCCAGCGTAGTATCCGAGGAAACAAGGCTGCTCGCACCGGCGAAACTCATGACGCCCGCGCTGAGAGATACAGTGGCGCCAGTTCCCGTGAATACATTGCTGCCAGCAAACGTGTGCGTGCCACCCGCAAACTCGACGCTGGAATTCGTGGCCATGATCGCGCTCACGTTTGTACCCCAGCTCCCGCCGCCGCTCATCCGGAAGCTTCCCTCGCTGACAACCAGACCGGAGCCATTGAGAAATGCGACAGCAATGTCCGTGGCGTCAGCGCCGGTTTTTGTCAACTGTCCGGCCGCACCGATGAGATGATGGAAAGTGCCGCTGCCGAGAACGTCCGCGCCGTTTGCGATCTCAAAAGCGCCGCTGTTCTCCAACACCGCGCTGTTCGCGAGGGAAATGCTGGCGTCCATGGTGGTAAAGCCAGCGAGCGTCATCGTCGCGCCAATCAACGTCTTCACTGCAGCGTTGGTGATCGTATTCACAGCGAGGCCGCCGGTGGTGAGCGGCGTTGCAATGGTTCCTCCGGTCCAGGCAAACGCATCCGTCACCGAAAGCCGTCCGCCGCCCGCGAGTGTCCCGCTTGAAATCGCAAACGAGCCGACCGCGGTGTTCGATCCGAGCGATACCGTAACGGGTAGCGAGATCACCGCGCCATCGCCTGCGGTGGGAACGGTATCATCGGACCAGTTGAGCGGGTTAAACCAGTTGTTGTCCGCGCTGCCGCCGCCGTCCCATGTGAAGACGGTGCTGTTGCGCTGGAGCAGCAACCCTGTAGCGTCGGGCGCCTGCGCGATGCCGGCGAAATTTCCTGCCAGCCCGCCAAACGTTCCGGGATTCCCCGAACTCGTGAGGATGCGGAAGGTGTCGCCGACAGATGGCGAAAAGCCGCCGATGTTGGTGATACCAAGAATGCCCGCAAGCGTCGCGGTTCCGCTCACGTTGAGCACATCGAACAGCCCTCCGCCGCTGCCCGCGATATCCACTTCGAGCGAGCCGCCCGAGGTCTGTGTGTAATTTCCCGTGACGGAAATCGTGCCGACTGCGCCGAAGCCGCCGGGCGCGAACGCGGCACCGCTGTTCGTGAAGTTGCCCGTGATGCTGCCGCTGCCGTTGAGGATGCCGCCATTGAAAACGAGCGGCGCATTTCCGCCAATGCTGCCGCCAGCGAGCGTGGTGGTGCCGGCGCTTTGCGTGAAGCTGCCGTTGAAACCGATGGTGCCGACAAGCGCCTGTATGGTGCCGCTATTGGCTACGACATTCGGGCTTGAGAAGTTCGATGCACCAGTGCCGGAGCTCTTGCGGAGGGTGCCGCTAGCCAGATTGTTGAACGTTCCGCCGCCGGCACTCGCGGTGACGCCGCTGTCGGTCTGGATGTCCCAGACACCGTAGTTGTCAACGACGGCCCCGTTGAGGAGGCGGAATGCGCCGCCGGTCTGGTTCACGGTGCCGGAGTTCTGGAGCAAACGACCGTCGAGGTCGCCTCCTGAAGCGATATTGATGGCGCCGCCAGCCAACACAGCCGTCGTTCCCGCTCCGCTCATTGTGGCGGAGTTCATCACCAGCGTTCCGGAGACGCTGAGTGCGCCTGTTCCCGAAAGCACCGAACCACCCTGCATTCTCAGCGTGTGCCCTGCACCGACTGTAAGCAGGGCACCGCTGGCGATAGCCGGAGTGGAGAGCAGCGCAAACTCTGTCTCCCCTGCTCCGGCAAAGGAGACGCTATCGAGGAAGGTCTTGCTGCCGCCAAGAATGAGCTTTGCGCCAGCGGCGACAGTCGAGGTGTTACCGAGGCCGCTCCAAGTGCCGGTCAGGCCGATGTTCAGCGTGCCAGTCTGCACTTCAATTAAGCCACTGTTGTTAAAGGTAATGTTGGAGTTCGCGAAGCTGGTGCTCGTTCCGGTTCCGGTGGTCTTCCGGAACATGCCCGAATGATTGAAGGTCTTCGCCGTGTTGTCCGCAGAGCTGAAGCCCGCGCCACTGCGGAGTTCGATCAGGCCGTTGTTGGTGAAGACCGCTCCGTTGTTCAGGTCGAAATCGCCGTTGTTGCTCCAGACGATCGTGCCGTTGTTCACCAGCGTGCGCTGGCTGAGGACGTGCGCAAAAAGCGAATCCGCCGTGACGGTCGCGCCGTTTTGGAAAGTCGTGGTTCCCGTGCCGCTCATCGTGCCGTTTTGCCACGCGAACGCGCCCGATACGGAAAGGTCGCCCGCGCCTGTGAGTGTGCCGGTGAGCGAAAGCGGCGTGGCGGCCGGCGGCGCGAAGGTGGTCCCCGCGTTCAGCGAAAAAGTTCCACCTCCATCGATGAAGAACAGTCCGCCGCCGCTGATGGTCGGGTTGCCGTCGAGAGTCGTGACGCCACCGCTGAAACGGAGAGTTGCGCCGCTGGCAATGTTGATACCGCTCGCGTTCGTAAGCGCGCCACCGCCGTTGATGCTGAGTGTGCCGGCCGATACATCGATCGACCCGAAACTGCTGTTGATCTGCAAGCTGGACGTTCCTTCGCTCAGGATCGTGTCGGCAGTGCCGCCGGATTTGCGGATGACGCCGTTGTTTGTGAAAGTCTTCGGTGCTGCATCGCCCGCGTTGATATCGGCGTCCGTCTGAAAATTCCAAGTGGCGCTGTTTGTGATCGAGGCCGGACCGGTGAGTTGAAGGTCACCCGTTCCCGAGATGGTGACACTGCCGGCAGTGCTCAGCGTACGGGTATCGAGAATCTTTTGACCGCTGCCAGCCAGCGTCAGCGTGCCGGTGCTGATGACACTAGTCGTCCCGGAACCGCCGTGAACGCCGCCCGACCACGACCAAACACCTCCTACGAGCACGGTGCCGGCACCGTTAAACACGCCGCCGGTCTGCGCAAAAGTGAAGCCACCCGGCACGTTGAGCGTCGTGCCCGCACCGAGCGACACAGTCGCCGCGCCGCCGATTTCGA
>SXWH01000123.1 GCA_005791535.1 Verrucomicrobiaceae bacterium
AAACTCCCACTCTTCGTCGCTGACATCGGTCGGATATTTGCGTTCTTTGCTCGCGGCTGTTTTGTCCATCCCAAGCTTATGCCAAACGCATAGCTTGTTTATACAGCTAAAGCATTAGAAAAGTGCCGGACAGGCTCTAGGCGCATTCAATTCCGAGCCCCCGCTCCTTGGCGTCCGGTTTCCCGTCCGCTGCATCACGCTTCACCTCCACACAAGGTCCCCACCTCATGCAGATAGAGCGAGAGTTTATAAAATCTCGGCGGAAGCTATCGTTTGGAACCTAACTTGCCTAGTACGGTGTACTACGTAATCTCCAGTGTAGTCATCGCCGTGCTTTGCCGACGAGGTCGTAGCAGAGAAGGGCATCCTGGTCCCGAATGAAAAGCCTTCCGTCCTTGATCACTGGATGTGGCCAGCTGCTGCCGTTGACGGTTGCGAGTTTGAAGACGCCTTTCTGGGAGTATCCGGTCGGCGAGGCTTCGATAAGCGCCATGATTCCATCCTGATAACGGAAGTAAAGTCCACCGTCCGCGGTAATTACCGCAGCGCTTTCCTTTCCGGGGCCGCGCTCCTTTTCCCAGACCACCTTGCCGGTTTTCCATTCAATGCAGATTGGGAACCCATTGTTATGTCCCTTTCCAGCGTAGATATAATCGCCAATACGTACCATGCCGCCGTGGTGATTCTGGAAAACGCCGGCGTTCAGCCAGTACTGCTCGTCGGCAAAAACGGGCGACCCGGGAATTTTCACCGGGCCGGGTTCGTCGCCCTTCACTCCGCGGGCCTTGTTCAAGTCGGATTCGATACGGCTCATTTCGGGCTTCAATTCCTGCACGAGTTTGTCCGCGGCCTCGTAGGCTGAAGTTCCCTTTTCGTGTTTCGAGCGCGCATCACGCCGGGATTCGATCGTCTTTTTGAGTTCCTCAAGCTTCCGGGTGAGTTCCGCCACTTTTGCCTCGTCGACCTTCGGTGCCGCGACTGCGGATGCAGTTGCATCCTTTGTGATCTTCAGCAGCGCTGCGCCGGTTCCGTATCCGCTGGAAACGAAAACATAGTCGTCCCACACGAGCGGCGTCGGAATCACAGCGGTACCGTTGGCGACGCGATTGTAGTGCCAGAGAAGCTTCCCGGTTTTTGCATCCACGCCGATTGCGCCTTTGCCTACCATGGTCACGTATTGCCGGATACCGCCGGCATTCGAAATCACCGCTCCCGTGTAGCCGGCGCCGTCGTGGCCTTTACCCGAAAGTGTGTATGCGGTTTTCCAAATCACCGAGCCGGTCTTTTTGTCGAGTGCGGCGACCACCGCAGAATCGGAGCCCGGAACCACGATGAGATTATTGCCATCCACGAGCGGCGATTCGCTGAACTGCCATGTCGGCTTGGAGCCACCGAAGTCCGTCGCGAGACTCCTTTTCCAAACAACCGAGCCATCCTGCGCTTTCACGCAGACGAGGTCGCCTTCGGAACTCACGGCGTAGATGAGCGGGCCGTCGACCGTGGGGGTGGAATTGCACTCTCCGCCCTTTTCACAAATTGGCGCGGCCCACAGTTCCTTCTGTGTGGCGAGATCGAGCGCAACGATGAATTGCCCGCCTTTGCGCGATGCCGTGGTGAAAATGCGGCCGTCTGCGATGGAGACACTTGCCATGCCTTTGCCGAGCTTCTCCGCCTTCCAGAGCAGCTCCGGTCCGGTCTCGGGCCATTGTTTGAGCAGGCCCTTGTCCGGATAAACGCCGTCACGGTTAGTGCCGCGCCATTGCGGAACGTCGCCGGTTGCCGCGATGGCGGCGGACGATGCGAGGGCGATTGCTGAAAGGAAGATGCGGGATGATTTCATCGAGTGGGAGACCTCGAATTGAGCGGCGCATTAGTCGAAATACTGCGTTTCCATGGCCGGGCGATTTTCAGAAAAAACCATTCCCCCGGCGAGCGGCATGCCGCACCCTCGTCGGGCGAATATGAAACCAAGATTGAACGGGAAAATTGCAGTCGTCACCGGAGCAGGCTCGGGCATCGGTCGCGCCATCGCCGAGCGGCTTGCAGCGGATGGTGCCGATATTTATGCGCTCGATCTTGCAGTCGCGCAGGTGAAGGAAACCGTGGAATCGATTACAGGCGCGGGCGGTCGGTGCACGGCGCTCGCAGCCGATGTGTCGGATACCGAGGCGATGCGCGCAGCATTTGCCGGGATTCCGAGGCTGGACGTTCTCGTGAACAACGCGGGCATCGCGCACATCGGCAACGTCGGCTCGACGAGTGCGGCTGATATGGATCGACTGTATGCTGTGAATGTCCGCGGCGTTTACCATGGTCTGCATTTCGGGGTGGGGAAGATGGGGCCGGGAAGCGCGATTGTGAACATCTGCTCCGTCGCTGCAAAGCTCGGCATCTCGGACCGCTTTGCTTATTCGATGACCAAAGGTGCCGTGCTCAGTATGACGATGAGTGTCGCGCGTGACTACGTGGCGCAGGGAATCCGCTGCAACTGCGTTTGTCCCGCCCGGATCCACACCCCGTTTGTCGAAGGATATCTCGAAAAGAACTACCCCGACACCAAGGACGAAATGTTCGCGAAGCTCGCGGCCTGGCAGCCGATCGGGCGGATGGGAACGCCCGCGGAAGTGGCATCGCTTGTAGCCTTTCTCGTTTCGGACGAAGCGGCATTCGTCACGGGCAGCGCGTACGACATTGATGGTGGCGTAACGCTGCTCCGCTAGCGGCTATTCGCGCAGCGTGACGCCGAGCAACTTGAGGCGATCCTTCAGCCGTGAGTGTGCCGCGTTCACTTCGTCCGCAGTGAGCGTGCGCTCCGTGCTGCGGTAGGTGAGCGAGTAGGCGACGGACTTCTGGTCGGCAGGAATCTTGGCCCCGGTCGGGTCGGTGAACACATCGAACAGTTCAACGCCGGCGAGCAGCGGTTCATTTCCTTTCGCGAGCGCGTCCGCGATTTGGGCGTGTGCGAGCGAGAGTGGTGCGAGCATCGCGATGTCGCGGGTCGTCGCGGGGAACCGTGGGATTTCACGGTACTTCTTCGCAGCATCCGGCGATGAAGCCTTCCACATCGCGGTGAGGTCGATTTCGGCGAAAAGCACCGGCGCTGCGGAGTCGAGCGCACGCGCGTCGGCTGGCCAGAGCTGTCCGGCGAAGCCGCACGGTTTGCCGTTCATCTTCACGGTCAGTGCGAGTGCGAGCGCCGGATTGCTGTCCTTCTCAAACGTGAGTCCCGAACCGAGCGCGGCAGAGAGCATCGCCTTGAGATCATACAGGTCTGCAGCGCGTCCCTCCGCCGAGCGCCAGTTGCGGTCGTTGAGCGAGCCGGAAATTGCGACTGCTGCGTGCAGGAATTCCTCCGGGCGCTGTGTGCCGAACACGCGCCCGATTTCGAAAAGCCGCACCGATTGCGCACCGGCCCGGTAGTTTTCGCGAACGGCTGTCAGCAACCCGTGGACGAGGGCGGGCCGCAAAACGACCTGCTCTTCGAGCATCGGATTTTTCACCCGGAGGCAATTCTCCGGCGCGGTCTGCGTGTAGGCGAGGCCGAGCGGCTGTGCAGGCACGAGCGTGATGCTTCGTGCCTCGTGAAGGCCCTGCGCGGCAAATGCGCGCCGAATGGCCATCGAGCGGTCGTAATTCCGATCCGTTCCGCTCGCACTGGCGAAGCGCGCCTGCGCGCGGCCGGGGATTGCCTCCATTCCCACCACGCGAGCGATTTCCTCGATCAGGTCCACCTCGCGTGTGAGGTCCGGACGGAATGCCGGCGGCTCCCAGCCCTCCGCCGTCTTTGTCAGACCAAATCCCGTGAGGATCGCATCGACGCGCGCTTCATCGACTTCGATGCCGATGAGCTTCGCTATGCGGCTGCTGCGGAGCGGAATGCTTGCACGCTGCGCGGCATTTGTGTCCCCGACAGCGTTCAGTTGTGCAGGCGTTCCTCCTGCAAGTTCCAAGATCAATTTGGTGGCGCGTTCGCTCGCCGGGATGACGCCCTCGATATTCACGCCGCGCTCGAAGCGGTAGCTCGAGTCGCTCGAAAGTCCGAGCGTGCGCGATGTCCGGCGGATGCTCTGCGGCTGAAATACCGCGCTCTCAAGAATCACGTTCGTCGTGGCCTCGGTTACGCCCGTATCCTCGCCACCCATCACGCCTGCGATCGCCACTGCGCGCTTCGCGTCGGCGATCACGATTTGTCCTGCCGTCAGCTTGTATGTCTTCCCGTCGAGCGCAAGAAACTCCTCGCCTTCGGCTGCGTCGCGCACTTGCAGCGTGCCGTCCAGCTTGTCCGCATCGAATGCGTGAAGCGGTTGTCCTGTTTCGAGCAGCACGAGATTTGTGATATCGACGATGTTGTTGATCGACCGCAGTCCCACGGCCTCCAGCTTTATGCGGAGCCAGTCCGGCGAAGCCCCGACCTTCACACCGGAAATCGCGCGCGCCGTGTAGAGCGGGCACTTTGCCGCATCGGCCACTGTGATTCCACCAGCGCCCGAAGGCTGCGTAGCAGCAGGCAGTTTCGCGCACAACGGCTTCGCCGTCAAAGTGGCGATCTCGCGTGCGATGCCGATCACGCTCAACAAGTCCGGCCGGTTCGGTGTCACCTCCAAATCGAGGATCGTATCCGCTTTGAATACCTCCGATATCGGCGCGCCGACACGGGCGTCTGCGGGCAGGATCATCAGCCCCTCGGCATCCTCCGCGAGATTCAGCTCCTTTGCGGAGCACAGCATACCGTTGGAATCCACATCGCGAAGCTTGCCTGCCTTGATTTTGAAATTGCCCGGCAAAACCGCGCCCGGCTGGGCGAGAGGAATCTTGTCGCCGACCTTCTGGTTACTTGCTCCGGTTACGATCTGGCGCAGCGTGCCCGTTCCTTCATCGACCTGGCAGACGTTCAGACGGTCCGCATTCGGGTGTTTATTCTGCGACACGAGCTGACACACGACGACGAATGGAAAATCCGCTCCGCGCGATTCGATGCCCTCGACCTCGACGCCCGCCATCGTGAGCAAATCCACAAGAGCGGGAACGGTCGGCGGAAGTTCGACGAGTTCACGGAGCCAGTTGAGCGATACTTTCATAAAAAATGTGCGCGGAGGTAAGGCGAATGAGGCGTCATCCGCAAGCCTTTGCCTTTCTCGCTTCGGAGCGAAGGAAAACGCCCGGCGCTCCTGCTAGCCGCCCCGAACCTTTTTCCAGTCGAGCCCGAATCGTGCGAGGTACTTGCGAAGACGGTCGGCGTCGTTGGTGACTTTGCGCTTCCCCCGCGAGACGGCGAAGAGGCGGCGGCCGGCGTCGCTGGCGCTCTCGCTCGTGCGGCAGATGCGGATGACGGCGGCGAGCTGCGCGCGGTCGAAGAGGTCGGTTTTTGCGAGCGCCCCGGGGCCGAGGACTTCGGCGAGGATGGCTTCGTCGGGCGAATTGCTCGGCGCGCCGGCCCATGCGGTGCGTAGGCGCGCAATCTCGGCATCGAGCACGGCGCGGGTGATGCGGCCGCCGGGAGCCAGCGTGGTCATGCGGGTGATGGCGGCATTCAGGTCGCGGAAGTTCGCGCTCCATTTTGCATCCGGGCTGCGGGCAAATGCGATGAACGCGGCGCGCACGTCCTTTGCGATAGTCACGCGTTTGCCGAGTCGCGCGGAGGCGGCGTCGAGCTCGTGGTCGAGGTTGGGCTCAATGTCTTCGCTGCGCTGTGCGAGGCCGGGCAGGCGGAAGCTCCACAGGTTGATGCGAGCGAGCAGGTCTTCGCGAAAGCGGCCCTTGCGGACGTCCTCGGAAAGGTCGCGATTTGTCCCGGCGATGAGCTGGAAATCGCTCGCGACCTCGGTATCCGATCCGACGGGAAGGAAGCGTTTGTCTTCCAGCGCGCGCAGCAACATCGCTTGTTCATCGAGTCCGAGTTCGCCGATTTCATCGAGGAAAAGCAACCCGCCGTCCGCCGAGCGGAGCAAGCCGGGACGCGAATTCTGCGCGCCGGTGAATGCGCCGCGGACGTGACCGAACAGCGCGCTCATCGAGGAGTCTCCGCGCAGCGTGGCGCAGTTCACCTCCACGAAATCGCCCGCGAGCTGGTGGCGTGTCTTCTTCAATTCAAACACCCGCCGCGCGAGCTGCGATTTCCCCGCGCCGGTCGGCCCCATAAGCAGCATTGGGTGTTTCGACGCGATGGCGACGTGCTCGATTTCCTCGATCATCTTGTTGAACGCCGCATTGCGCGTCGCGATGCCGCTCTTCAGCGCAGCCCGCGCCTGCAGCTGCTCCTGCTGATGCCGGATGGCGATTCGGTCGTAGCGCGAGAGATCGAGGTCGATGACGGAAAACTCGCCCAGCCCGTCGCGTTTCGGCGGCGAAGTCTGCAACAGCCGCGCGGGAATTCGCCGCGATTCCGCCAGAAGAAAGAGACAAATCTGCGCGACGTGTGTGCCGGTGGTGATGTGGACGAGGTAGTCTTCTTTCGCCGGGTCAAATTTCCGAGACTGGGCAAAGTCCGCGAGCTTTCCATACACCTCCTCGAAGTCCCACGGGTTCTCAAACTCCACGCACGACAGCCGCACTTCCGTCTCCGGAGAAACGCTCTCGATATCCGCCGCGACGACCTCCGCGAGCGTCTTGTGCTTTCGGTCGTGCAGCAGCTCAAAGCGGTGCACGAGCAGCTCCTCGTGCTGGCAGACGGACACGCTAGGACGCCATTCCGACCACCGTCCGGGTCCGCTCCCGCGGTCGAGTGAGGTGCCGAGCAGTCCGATGACTATGGTTTTCTTGGATGGCATAAAGCAGGCGCGTTTAAGCGCAGAACGCGCCGAAAAGATAAGATAAGCACTGGCGGTGTCACGGACGAAAAGCCGCCCAAACAGCGCGAAAATGGTCTTTTTCCAGAGAAGAACCGGGTTTTCGCCGGCAGCCGTGGCACGCGTGGCACGTTGCGAGCAATAGGGAGAATCCGTCGCTGACCACCGCAGCAGTTGCCGGGAAACCGGACCTGCCAGCGGAGTGAGCGACGCAACTTTAACGAAACACATCAACACACACGACTATGGCAAACACATCGCTCTTTCAGACTATCGCTGGAAAACTCCTGCCCCGCACGAATGCGCGGAACGAG
Source organism: Verrucomicrobiaceae bacterium (assembly GCA_005791535.1). Taxonomy (GTDB): domain Bacteria; phylum Verrucomicrobiota; class Verrucomicrobiia; order Chthoniobacterales; family Chthoniobacteraceae; genus SXWH01. Next base: position 7,100 of record SXWH01000123.1, read on the forward strand.
GCGGGAGGCGCGGCTTATTCGCTGACGGCGAAGCAGGCGCTCGCTCAATACGCGATGACCGGCGCGCTGAATTCGACCTTTTACGCAAACGCGGAGACGCAACTCGACAAGACGCTGAAGTTCGCCGCGGAGGTGTCGGCGGAGTATGTCGCGAAGACGGCGGTTTACTGCCGTGAGCGTGGCCACATGAAGGACATGCCCGCCCTGCTGGCGGCGACGCTGGCGCAGCGCGATGGTGCGTTGCTGACCCGCATCTTCGACCGCGTGGTGGATGACGGAAAGATGCTGCGCAACTTTGTGCAGATCGTCCGCAGCGGCGTGACGGGGCGGAAGTCCCTCGGCTCGGCTCCGAAGCGGCTGGTGCAAAACTGGTTCGCGACGCGGAGCGACGAGCAGGTGTTCCGCGCTAGCGTGGGCCAGAGCCCTTCGCTGGCGGACGTCGTAAAGATGGTCCATCCGCGTTCGCAAACGCCGGAGCGTGCTGCGCTTTATGCGTGGCTCGTCGGCCGTGAGCACGATGCGTCGGCGCTGCCTGCGGTCGTGCGGCAGTTTGAGGATTTCAAGCTGAAGCAAGGGACGTCGGTGCCGGATGTTCCGTTTCAAATGCTGACGGCGCTGCCGCTCGGAAAGGCCGAGTGGACGGAGATCGCCCGCGTCGCGCCTTGGCAGATGACGCGGATGAATCTGAACACCTTCCTGCGTCATGGAGTTTTCTCCGACAAGGAAATGACCCGACGGATCGCGGAACGGCTGCGGGATCCGGAGAAAGTGCGGCGTTCGCGCTGCTTTCCGTATCAGCTTCTGGCTGCGTATCGGAACGCGGAAAAGGGAATCCCGACTGTCGTGACGAACGCGCTGCAAGATGCGCTGGAGATCGCGACCGAAAACGTGCCGCGGTTCACGGGGAAAGTGTGGGTTTTTCCAGACATCTCGGGCTCGATGCACTCGGCGATTACCGGCGAGCGCAAAAGCTTGACGTCAAAGGTCCGCTGCATCGACATCGCGGCGTTGATCGCTGCGACGGTCCTGCGCCGTGCGGATGATGCCGGTGTGCTGCCTTTCGAAAGCAAGGCGGTGAACGTGCGGCTGAACGGTCGCGACACGATCATGTCGAACGCCGAGAAACTGGCCGCGCTGCCTGCAGGTGGAACGAACTGTTCCGCGCCGCTGGCGGAGTTGAACCGGACGAAAGCGGACGGCGATCTGGTCATCTACGTTTCGGACAACGAGTCGTGGATGGATTCGCCTAACTACGGACGATTCAACGGCGCTCCCGCAACGGAGACCATGCGGCAGTGGTCGATCTTCAAGCAGCGCAACCCGCGTGCGCGGCTCGTGTGTCTGGACATCCAGCCATACGCGACGACTCAGGCGAGCGAGCGTGCGGACATCCTGAACATCGGGGGCTTCGGCGACTCGGTGTGGGAGATCATCGCGGCGTTTGCAAACGGTGAACTTTCGCCGGCCCACTGGGTCGGCGAGATCGAAAAAATCGCGCTTTAGAAAAGGCGCGTCCCCGGCGGTGACCGCGAGTCATCGCCGGGGTGGGCGGCGGCCTGGAGTCGCTGCCGACTGTTCTTTGATTCAACAACTTTCTAAACGGCGAATGCCGGAGGAACTACATCGAACCCGGTCCGCTTCGGCGGTATGCAGGTGGAAGCCCTGCTGCGAATCACATCGCAATGCGCAATTCCAGTCGCGCCGGGAGACTATTTCTCCACCCAACTTGGTCGCCGTTCTTCACTTTGCGACGGGAATGCCCGTCGGGACTACATTGGCACTCGCTGGTTCGAATCCGGCCGCGCTCGCAAGGGCGTTGACGTCTCGGCACATCCTCGTCCCGTCGCTAAACACTTTGTGACGAATGCCAGTGGGACTACATTTCCAATATGCGTGGTCGCGGGTTCGAATCCCGCCGGCTCCACTTTTACGGGGCTGTAGCTCAGAGGTAGAGCACGAACGTCTCACTACTTTTGTCGTCACAAAACCCTTTTGCGGCGAATGCCCGGGGAACTACATCCATAATCCGTCGGTCGCTGGTTCGAATCCAGTCCGCGCAACAACTGCGCGGTAGCTCAGCGGTAGAGCAGCGGAAGTAATGTTTCCCGAAAACCTTGTCGCCGCGCCCGGCTACTCGCGCTTTGGCTGTGTTTTTTCGATCAATTCAATGCGATGGCCGTCGGGGTCGGCGACTACTGCGCGGCGGCCCCACTCCGATTCTTTCGGAGCAGAAACTACGGAGTTCGGGTAGCCGATGATGGCCTCGATTGCCCTATCGACTGAGATAACCGAGAACCCGATCCGCGTGCCTGATGTTGGGGAAGCGTCCGGCGATAGCGGGTAGATTTCAAAAACTCCGCCGGGTAGCTCAGCAGCGAAATGCTCAGGACCGTTACCATGACGGTGGCGGGCGAACTCCAGACCAAGGCATCGATAAAACGCTGCTGACTGCTCGGCATCCGGCGACCGGATTACGACGAGATTGAGCGATAGAATGTTGCTGCTTTCGGTCGTGTCAGTCATCGGCTCCGCTTTAATCAGACATCCCCGCTGGAACAATTTAGAAAACAAACAAACACATGAACACAAACCTCATCCCTACCGGCGAAGCCACGGCGATTCTGCCTGCTCGCGATAATAAAGGTAAGCCAATCGCGGTCTTCGGGACCGAAGCGATTCGTGCGGGCTTTGATGCATCTTGCCTTGAGCAGGCGCTGAATTCCCGCGGTGCGCCGGGCGTTACGGACGTCGTCCTGAACCCCGATGCTCACGCCGGATACGGTGCGCCAATCGGGTGCGTGATGGTCTCGCCAACGCACATCTATCCTGGCCCTGTGGGTGTGGATATCAAGTGCTCGATGAGCCTGCTCCAGCTCGATGTGCCGGAGGATGCGATTCGCGATAAGTCGGTGCGCCGCGCGCTCATCAACGCAATCGTCGAGCGCACGCCAACCGGTGCCGGTCATGGCCAGCGCTCGGCGAAGAAGTCGCGTCGCGTGACGGCCGAGGTCGGCGCGCAAGCGTGCGTTGAAGGCGCGAGCCGTGCGGTTTGCGAAGCACTCGGAATCCCGCCGGAGTGGGCGGAGCGTTGCGAAGATGCGTTCCATCTCGGACACGACGATTCGCGCGATGCGCTGGCGAACCGCTTGCAGTGGGTCCGCGAGTCGGGACGCGTCCGCAACTTCGCGGAGAAGATGCAGCAGCTCGGAAGCTACGGTGGTGGAAACCACTTCGGTGAGTGCGAGATTGTCGAAGTCGCCGACCGCGACGACGCGCGCCGTGCCGCCAATGTTTTCGGGATGCGCGATCAACACGTCGGGTTCCTGTCGCACTGCGGTTCGCGCGGGTTTGGAAACATCCTGGCGTGCGCGCAGTTCCGCGACCTAGAAGAGAAGTTCGAGAAATGGGGGACGCCGTTCCCCGCGAACGACAAGAAGCTCGTTTACGCGCCGCTCGGGACTCCCGAGGCGGATGCGTATCTCGACGACCTCGCGCTCGGGTCGAACTTCGCGACGGTGAATCATATGCTGATCAACGCGCTCGTGCTTGAGGCGTTTCAGGAAGTGCTGCCCGGTGCGACGGGGCGGCTGGTGTATTTCATCAGCCACAACATCGCGCGGCAGGAGGTCGTTGGGAATGTGAAGTCGTGGGTGCACCGGAAAGGTGCGACGCGCGCTTTCCCCGGCGGACACTTCGCGCTGAAGGATACGCCGTTTTACGAAACCGGACATCCGATCCTGCTGCCGGGAAATCCCCGCGACGGCTCGGTGGTGATGGTCGCGCAGCCCGGCGCGGAGCAGAGCTGCTTCAGCGTGAACCACGGCGCCGGTCGCTCGATGGGGCGCAAGGCCGCGTCGCGCGCGCTGGATCAGAAAGTCGTCGATTCCCAGTTCGACGCCGGTGACATCCTGACGAACTGCCGTCAGTACCCGATCGATGAAGCGCCCGATGCTTACAAGGATTTCTCCGAAGTCCTGAAGAGCGTCGAGACCGCGGGACTCGCTACGACTGTCGCGAAGCTGCGCGCGCGGTTCGTCATTAAGGACTCGGCGCAGGCCGATGATTGAGATTGATAGAAAACAGTGAAAACAAAGTTGATTCAAATCGACGGGTCAGCCGGCGAGGGCGGGGGACAAATCCTCCGCACCTCGCTTGCGCTGTCGCTTGTCACGGGCAAGCCATTCCGCATCGAGCGCATCCGCGCCGGCCGGCAGAAGCCCGGTCTGATGCGCCAGCATCTGACGGCGGTGAACGCCGCTGTCGAGATCGGCGGCGCCGCCGTGGATGGCGCGGAAATCGGCTCGCAGGAGCTCATCTTTCATCCAGGCCCCGTAAAGCCGGGCGCGTATCGCTTTGCCGTGGGAACTGCCGGAAGCGCGACACTCGTTTTGCAAACCGTGCTGCCCGCTTTGCTGGTCGCCGATGAGCCGAGCGTTCTGAACCTCGAAGGCGGGACTCACAACCCGCTCGCGCCGCCGTTCGATTTTCTCGAGCGGGCGTTTCTTCCCGTCGTGGGAAGGATGGGCGCGCAGGTCGAGGCCGACTTGCTGCGTCCGGGCTTTTTCCCGGCGGGCGGCGGGCAGATGCAGGTTCGCATCACGCCATGCAGCAAGCTTCAGCCGGTCGAGATTCTCGAACGCGGGGGGCTCGTGTCCCGTTCTGCGCAGGTCATCATCGCCGGACTGCCGGATTCCATTGCGGAGCGGCAGCGGGAGTCGTTGAAGCGCTCGCTCGGATGGCCCGCCGAGTCGATCACCATCGAGCGCGAGAGCGATCAAGTAGGCCCCGGAAACGTCGTCCTTGCCGAATTATCCGGAGCCACGCACACGGAGATATTCAGTGCATTCGGGCAGCGTGGCGTGCGCAGCGAGCAGGTCGTCGATCATCTTGTGAAGAGTGTTCGCGACTATCTCACGCACGGTGCGCCGGTCGGCGAATACCTGGCGGATCAAATGTTGATCCCGATGGCTCTCGCAGGAGGCGGTTCATTCCGGACCGGCAAACTGTCGCGGCACTCCATCACCAATATGGATGTGATCCGGCGCTTCCTCGACACGGAGTTTGAAGTCACGCTGGACTCACCGCTAACCGAGCAGTTGACCGTGCGTTGATGCCGGGTTCCCGCGTTTTCTTGTGTGAGATCGCAACGTATGAGTCGGGGCTGACATTAAGTGCATGATATTTTTTACAAGCCAGCTTTACGATGGAATGCAGCCTCAGTCCGGATGGGAGCGCCGTGCACGGCGGCAGTGGATGCGGCGTTGGAAGATTTCCCGCGAATATTCGGCGCTTATCTCGCCGTTGTTGCCGGCTCCGGTTGTCCGTCTTGCGCGTGAGACCTTGCACGATGCGGTTGTGGAGTCAGTGGCGCAGCACGATGGGAGTCTTACGTTGATCATGGATGCGCGGCGGGCGCTGGGCGGGTTTGCTGGTCGTCGCGTTCAATTGTTGTTCACAGGGGTGAAGCATCGCATCCGCACGCTCGGGTTGGTCGGGCGCTGGTGGCTTTATGAGGAAGCGCATCTATGCAGTCGCGCAAGATTCTCGCTGCACGTGTTGCTCGACGAAGGTGAGTTGGAAATCGAAGCAGATGAGTTGCGCATCCAACGAGCGTCGAAACCCAAGGGCTCAGGCGATGGTGTCTGCGGATAATGCCGCGGTGCTTTCATCTATGATGGGCATCGAAGCAGATGAGTTGCCACCGCTGCGGTATTTGTGAAAGGCTTCCTCAACAAACGACGAAGATGATCCATTCGTGGCTCCCAATTTCTCTCGCTGCTCTGCTGTGGTTCGTTTCCGGCACAGCCTATGATTTGCTTGTGCCCGGCATTCCGGATTCCGGTATGCTCCCGATTGTGGCCGTTCCGTTGGCGTTTCCAGTATACGGCTCGGCGAGGCTCTGGACGTCCTTCGATATGCTCGTCGTTTGGGTCTTGTCTTGTCTGACTTTCCTGCTGCCACAGTTTGTCGCGTTTGCCTTGGTTACGACCAAGCGCGACATCGTGTGGTTCGGCGTTCTTACACTTGCCGAATGGCTACTCGGTGTTTGGCGGCTTCAGGCCCTCAGCTATGGCGACTACGGGTTCGGCGTCGGCATCGCTGCGATGACGATTGCCGCGCTACTTGGCATCGGTGGCGTTCTTGGATGTCTATTCAAACGCTCGCGAGCGGCGGGTTAAGTGGCTGGCCGTTTCTGACGCAACCCGTGTGAAATCGCGCTGTCCGGACGGCGGTTACCGAGCCGCGATTGACGCGCTTTGCGGTTCTGGCTGGTTGGCGAGATTACCGGCGGACGCGCTTTGGGTGAGTGCGATGTTGAGCGAGAGGCTCGCTGCGATGCCGAAGAGTCCGGCAATGATGTTGCGGGTGAACCACCATTCCGAAACCCCTGTGGTATCGATGGCGGCGGTTGTGTTTTCGTTTTTCATATCGCCCCGACATTATCGCAGCGCTCGCGCCGTTGCACGTTACGTAAAGGAAACGGCGGTTACGATTATGTGTACGGGTTTGCGGGATTCGCCCGCTTTTCGAGGCGGGGATTGCACGATTCTAAACGACCTGTCATCGTTATTGGCGTGAAAATCTGCGCCCGCTGCTTTCTCGCCATTTCCATTGCTTCGCTCGTCCCATCCTTGCATGCCGACGATTTTCTGAAGTTGCAGAACACGAGTGCATTAAACACCGCCGCCGCATGGCAGAATGGATTCGTGCCCGGTGTGAACGACTTCATGGTGTGGAACAATTTGTACACGACGCCCGGTGCGCTCGCCACGCTCTCGCAGCTCGGAGGCGATATGTCGGTTCTGGGGATCAAGGTGACGGACGTGGGCGGAGCGCGGAACGTGAACACCGTCATGGTGGGATTTCAGAATACCAACTCGGCGAATACACTAACGATTGGCGCGGGCGGCATCGACATGTCCACTGCTCTGCAAGCACTGCGGTTGCAGTCGAAGATTCAGATTGGGGCGAACCAGACGTGGCAAATCACGAACGCGAATACGAACACGACGCCGGCGGGTGGCTTCAATAACGGTGAGGATTTGTGTTTTGATTCGCTGATTGCTGGCGCGGCTTTCGATTTGGGAGGAAACACGGTGGACGTGGTGGGTAGCGGCGCGATTACGGTTTCCTCGGGCTTTGCGATTCGCAATGGAGCCTTCGGTGTGTCGATTCCGAACTTTACGATTCAAAGCGGCGGCAACCGCGCGACTTCCATCGAAGCGACGGCGACTTTCAATATTGCTACGGGCGGGAGGTTGCATCTGCAGTCGAACTCCGGTGTTGTTACGTCGGCTGCGACGATCAATTTGAACGGAGGAACGCTGACGTTTTCTCCGAACAGTACGACAAACGCCGTGACGCAGAGCGGGAACATCAATGTGCTCTCGGCCAGTACGATCGCAGTCAGCAAAACGAATACGAACAACGGCAGTACTGGGCCGCTGAATTTCACAGGCCGTCTCACAGGCAGCGCAGCGCTGACGATAAACAACGACCAGCCCGCTGCGGTGGTCAATCGTCTCGTTTTTAATGGCGATAATTCGGCTTACAGCGGAGTGCTCACGCTCACCGGCCTCGCTGGAAAAGCCACGCGACTTGCGAGTGCGACCGCGGGCAGTGCGGCTGCGTCGTGGAACGTCGCGTCGGGTCACACGCTGGAACTTAACGGCGTGAGTGTGTCGCTCGGGTCGCTTTCAGGCGCGGGCACGGTGCGGAATATCGTGGCTGCCACGACGTCGGTGGTCTCGGTAGGGGCGGGTACATTTGATGGAGCCTTGATCGACGGCACTGGAACGCTGGCGCTGACGAAAGTCGGAGTGGGAACGCTTGCGCTGAACGGGGCGAATTCTTATTCCGGACCCACAACGGTAAGCGCCGGCACGCTCGGCTTTCGCGCGGGCGGTGGCGCGACGTTTGGAATTTCGCCTGTCTCGGTCGCTGATGGTGCGGGTGTTTCCGTAAATGTTGCGGTGCCCGGTGGCGTCGCGACGCTTGCGTCATTGACGGTCGGCGGCAGTGCAGCGGGGCGGGTGACGTTTGCCTTGGGGTCTTCAGGAAACCCGCTTGTTGCGCCGCTTCGCGTGCCGACATTCTCGGCGTTCTCCGGCACGCAAATCATCGTATCCGGGGCGGGATTTACGAATGGAGTCGCGTTCCCTATTCTCGACTACGATACAACCATCGGCGGTGGCGGCTTTGCCGGCCTGTCGCTTGTGATGCCTCCGCGTGTATTGGGAACGCTCTCGGACGACACGACGACCACGGAACTGAAGCTTACAGTGAACGGGACCGATGCGCCGAAATGGACCGGCGCGGTCGATGGAAACTGGGATATCGACGGCACGCCCGGAACGCTGAACTGGCGTGAAATCGCGAGCGGAACCGCCACCCGCTACATTCAGACCGGAACCGGCTCGGACTCCGTCCGCTTCGACGATTCCGCGACAGGAGTTACCGACATCATCATCACGGCCGGAATGACGCCGTCTGCCGTTGTTTTCGAAAACACAGCCCGCATTTACACGCTGAGCGGGACCGGTAACATCTCGGGTTCTACTTCGGTCGTGAAGAGCGGCAGTGCGCTCGTGCGATTTGCGAATACCACGGCGAATACGTACGCCGGCGGCACCGTTATCAACGATGGCGTCATCGAACTCGGCGACGGCGTGACTGTCGGCGCCGGGTCCCTCGGAGGCGGCGCTATAACAAACAACGGCGTCCTTCGGATCAATCGCCCCGACGGATACACCGTGTTATCCGCCATCTCCGGCACCGGGAATATTGCCCTGATGGGTGGCAATTTGACCGTTGCCGGAGCAGCGGGGACATTCGGCGGCACCGTGGATATCGGTGCGACCAGACGGCTGACGGCCTCGAATGCGATGACGATTTCCGGCGCTGTGTCTGGGTCCGGGTCGCTGCTGAAGGACGGCACTGGGCAGCTCGTTCTAGCAAGTCCGGGCACCTACACCGGGGGAACGACCATTACCGGCGGAACGTTGCTCGTGCAGGCATCGGGTGCGGCGGGTACGGGGCCGGTTGCAATCGGTACCGCCGGGCGACTGCTCCTTGAGCCGGGAGTTACTCTCGCGAACCCCGTAACGGTGAATGCAAATTCGCCCGGAGTTGGGTTGGGAGCGATTCAAGTGAACGGCACTGCTGTCGGGAATGTCGTTCTCGGTGGGAGCGTGACCATCACCGGCGCTATGGCTAACGGTGGACACATCGTCGGAACTTCGCTCACCGGTACTGATGCGCTCGTATTCGGCGGTCCGCTGATTTTCAATGGAGTCACGGATGTCTCGGTCCGCACGGGTCGCGTGGCATTTGCCGGCGGTGGTGATCTTCCATCGAATGGCGTGGGAAGCCTCATCGTCACCGGATTCGCCAGGGTCGATGCGAACGACGGCGCTCCGATCGAGGCGGTGCTGAATCTCGCACCATCCGGCGCGGCGACATTCGACCTCAACGGATTCAATCAGACATTTGCGCTGCTGCGCAAAAACAACGCCAACGCGGGCGTCGTTACAAACACGTCGCTCACACCGTCGGTGCTCACGCTCGATACGCCTGCTGTTATCACGGCACCGCCGTTGGGCACGCAGACCGAAGGCTTCGGCGGGACGGTGACAGGGAATCTTTCATTGGTAAAAAATGGAGCCGGGACTCAATCGTTCGTCGCCGGTTCGGTCGCGTCATTTAGCGGAGGACTCACTGTGAACGGGGGTGTTCTGGATTTGCAGGGCGCCGTGAGTTACGCGGGAGCCACGACCATTTCGGCCGGTGTGCTGCGGACTTCGACGACGCAGACGGGAACGAGTTCGATATCGATTGGCTCGGCGGGCAGGCTTCTTGTCAGGATTGCGAACGCCGGCGGGGCGCTCGCGACCGGAGGGCTCACCACATCAGCCGGAAGCCGCATCGATTTCGACCTGGGGGTATTTGGCAATCCGACAGCGGCTCCCATTAATGCTCCTGCTCTGATTTCGGGTGCGAACACCCAGCTCACCATCATCGGAGCAACCACGACAGGCGTGTTTCCGCTGATTGCGTACGACAACATCAATCCCATCGGTGGCGCGGGTTTTGCAGGATTTGTGCTCAGTCTCCCGCTTAGAGTGGCCGGCAATCTCGTGGATAATGCCGCAGCCGGCACCATCGACGTGAATATTGCCGGGGCCGATAATCCGAAATGGAAAGGGGACGTCAGCAGTTCGTGGGACATCAATGACGGCTCCGGCACGGGCACACTCAACTGGCGCGGGACTTTGACCGGCTCGGCGACGCACTACTTCCAGAACGCGCCGGGCACGGATCATGTCTTGTTTGAAGATGGTGCGACGTCAGGAACCGTGAGCCTCACGACCACACTTGCGCCCCTGAGTGTCACTATCAACAATCCGGTGCTCACATACACTTTCAATGGTGCTGGGCGACTGAGCGGTTCGACTTCAATCGCGAAGTCCGGTGCCGGTACCCTGATATTGGCGAATGCCGGCGCGAATGACTTCACCGGCGGAATTGTGATCAACGAAGGTCGGGTGGAAATCGGCGACGGCACGACGGTCGGCACCGGCACGTTTGGCACCGGTGCAATTGCGAATAATGGAACGCTGGTATTCAACCGGCCCGGTGACTTCACGCTGGCAAACGTCATTTCGGGAAATGGAGCCATCGAGAAGCGGCAGTCTGGAACGTTAACTGTCCCTGCTACGACAACGCTCGCGGTTCCGCTGGCTGCGAGCGAGGGGACAATTGCGTTTGTTGCCGGAGCCACGCTCACCGGTCCATTGTCCGGTGCGGGCGCAATTCAATTTGGAGCCGCGTCGCAGATCGGCGGCATTGATCCGAACACATTCACCGGTGAACTGACGATCTCGGCGGGTGACTTGCAGTTGAATAAACCCGCGGGCGTGAATGCGACTGGGAACGTCATCAATATCACCGGCACCGGGCGCATGCTTCGCCTTGCCGCGGATCAGATTCCGGATACGGCGACTATTAATTTCACCGGCACTTCCACTGACAGTATCACGACACAAACGGGCACCGAGACGGTGGCAAACATCATTGTGAACTCGACGAACGCTGGTGCCACGGGCGGTCAGGTGATTATGCGAAGCGGCATGGTTGTGACCGGAACCGGAACGGTGTCGCGAGGGATTCTTGGTGTCGCGAGCGGAAGCACCGCAACGGTCAATGCCATCAACATCACGGCGACCGATACCACGTCGGCTATTTTGCGAGTCGCGGGCGGCGGCGCAGCGTCCACACTCAATATCGGCCCCGGCGGTATCACGGCAAGTGGTGGCGATATTCAGGTGAAGTTCAGCACGACGAATCAGGACGCAATTATCAATCTCGGCGGTGATTTCACCTCGACCGGCAACGTGATTTTCACGAATGCCGGATACGCGGGCGTAAATCTGAACGTTATCAATCTCGTCGGAGACCGGACATTTAACATCGGTGCGGGCACGCTCACCACCGTGGCGCCCGATTTCAGTGGAAGCGGCGGACTCATCAAGGCTGGCGATGGAACTTTGACGCTCAATGCCTCGTCCGTCGCTGGCCACACAGGCGGAACAACCGTGCTCGCCGGCGTTCTGGAATTGAACGGAAGCATCACCGGCAGTGTCGCGCTAAACGGCGGCACCTTGACCGGGACCGGAAGTGTTTCCGGTGCTCCTGCGCTCGTCGATTTCAACGCAGGTGCGCGAATCTCGCCCGGTCCGGCCGGGGGAATCGGAACGATGACATTTGGCACATCCGAGGTGGACTTCGCGGATGGTGCCGCTCCGATTGCGTCGGCTTCGTTGCTCTTTGATATCGGCGATCCGTTCTTAAGCGACAGGATTTCGCTGCCGTCCGGCGCATTGAATATTGGCTCGGGAGTTCTCGAGTTCGATGATTTCGTATTCACGACGCAGGCCGGTTTCGCGGACCAATTGGTCTACACGCTCCTGGAGACGAGTCAGCCCATTGCCGGAAGCTTTGGAGCGAATCGCTTCGGCACTGTCGGTGGCTTCCCGGCTCAGATTACGTTTGGAGATAGCGGAACGGATGTCGTCCTAATCATTCCAGAGCCCGGCAGCGTAGCGCTTTTGCTCGGCGGACTCGGCCTCGTCGCGTCGCGGCGTCGACGCTCTTGAGGCAGCCCGTTTACGGGGTGCTGGCGAAGATGCGCGCGAAATGTTTCGTGCTGCTTACGGGGGCTGTGCTGCGCCATGTTTCCGTGACGCTGCCGTTGCCATTTACCACGAGGCTCAGTCGTTGGATGTCCGCGGGCGTGCTCCCCCATGTGGCGAGGTCGGGGCTCATTTCGACGCGCCACGTGACATCGTCCGTCGCGGGAGCGTGGGTGAATGTGAATGTGAAGTAGGTGTTCGCCAGACCGTTGACGGTGAGCGTCTGCACCGCGGCGGACATCGCGGGTGCGCCGGGGCCGTTTGGATTTGTTCCGAGCACGTATTCCAGCACGTTGGCGTAGCCGTCGCCGTCGGTGTCGAGGTCGCTTGCGAGGCCGTTCGTTGTTTTCCATGCGGCGTAACCGCCGGCGTTGTCGCCGGTCCCGGGAGTTCCATTGTTGGACGCTGCGCTGGTGCGCCAGCTTTCGGCCTGATCATGGTTTGGGTTCGTGAACGGAGCGATGAGAACCAGCGAGAAGCCTCCGCCATCGGCAGCAACTGGCCATGCTCCGTTGTCCTTGTATTCGAAGCTCTTGATGATCGTCGTTCCGTCGGCCGCTGTGAGCGTAATGCGTTCGCCCCCGTTAGAGAGGCTGGTGTTCAATTCGAATGCGCCAGCGATGGGAAGTCCGCCGCCGTGGCGCGCGGCAAGTGCGGCAGGATTTTCGGCAATGATCAGTCGGCCGCCGGGCGCAAGCTGGCGGATGCTGCCGTTGTTAAAACGGTAGGTAATGCCGGCGGTGAATTCGCACCCGCTCAAATCCACGGTGCTGCCGCTGATGTTGAGTAGTTCGACGTATTCGAAGTCATTCGGGTCAACGTAACCGGGCGTCGGTGGCGTGGTGGAGGGGTTGTAACTGAACTCGCTGATGACGATATTCGACGCGCTGGCGGGAACTGTGCCGACGCTGAAGTATGCTTCGTTGAGCGCGCTCCAAACCCCGCCGAGGAGGATGCGCGACTTCACTGTCCCGCTGGCCGCGAGCGAAATGGGAGCGGTGTATGTTTGCGCGATGCCCGAAACCGACCCGCCCGTGACGCGCGGGTCAGTGCCGTCCAACGTGTAGAAAATCGTGCCGGACCCGTTGGGATTGCTGATTGTGAGCGGGTAATTCACTGCGACGCTTCCACCGTGCTGGCTGAAATCCGGTGCTTCGGTGGTCGGGTAGAGACCGTAGGTGGCGAGGCGGAACTGGCCTGTTCCGGGAGCCATGTAAAGGTTCCAGCGGTTTTGGATGAGCGAGTTCCCCCCGGTTTCCAGCACGGTGATACGATTCACCTCCGTGAGCCAGTCGCTGCGTTTGTAGGAGATATTCCCGTTGAGCGACGCCCGCGCGTAACCCCATCGAGCGGATTCTCCCCGGATAGCATCGGAGATTTCGTTGTTCCTGAAGTTAAAGGCGGCGGTCATTCCCGCGACTGTCAGCGGGCCGCCGTTGAACATTTGCTTCCGGATACGGTCGGCCCAGCGCAGCTTGTACTCGGCGTTCACGCGGAGTTTGTTGTGGATGTCCTTCGGCTGTCCTGCGCGCGGGACCTCATTACCGCCGCCAGCGATAAAGTTCTCGGCTCCCGTACGGAAAACGTGTTCGGCGTCCCAGCTTGCGAAGCGCCACTTTCCGCCGGGCGCGCGACTTTTCATGCAGTAGAGATTTTTGTCCGCCCAATCCTGATTTCCGGCGACGAAGTTGAGCATCATGTAATCGATGAAGTGATCGATATCGAGGACGGCTGCGACAGCGTTGTAGTTCGCTGGTTGCGTGAGGTCGGGTGCCGGATTCGGCGCACTGAAGCCCGAGCCAATGAGATCGAGGAAGTCCTCGTAGTTCTTCAGAACCGTGGAATTGTAGTATTGGGAGGAGGAGTTGAGCGATGTGATCGTTCCCGAACCGAGTGGAAGCGCCGGATCCAGAAAGGTCGTGTTTACGACCTGCGGGTAGGCATTCGCCGCGCCGTCCACGCCGGCCGTGGCGCTGTGTTTGAATACATCGTAGTCGCCGCTGTTTCCGCCCAGATACGCTGAGCCGTAGTGATGGTCAGGCTTTTCATGGAGCCAGTAGATGCCCCAGTACATCCCGTTGAGGTAAAGATGACAGGCCCTTGTGTGGAAGCCGCCTGCGCCGCTCATCTGATTCTGCAGATCCGCCATGACGTAGTCTCTGGAGAATGCAGAGCGCGTGCGCTGATTGGCGTCGGTGGGATGCATCCACGTGTTGTTCATCGCGGCATCGAGAACGAAATTGCTGAACTGGTTGGTTCCGTCGTCCCCGTAAGCGCGGAAGTTCACGTCGTTGAGGCACTGGAATCGGAAGGAAAGTTTCAGTGACTTCCACCGAGCCTGACTGGTCCCGCCAAAGATGTGGATGTTGCCATCGGTCTGGAAGCCTTTCGCGAGATTCGGTGAAGCGAGGGAGGCGTCGGGATTGATCAATTCCAGCGAGGCTGCGCGATCGACGCCTTCGAGCGCGACGCCGGACGCCGGTGGGTAAATGCCTTCACCGGCGTTCGGTCCGAAGAGGTCCTTCCAATCGGCCACGAGTGACAGTGTGGGAAGAGCCATGAGGTCGCTTTGGTGGAACTGATTGTCGGGATTTGGATCCGTTGCAATCGCCTGATTAACACCCCAGATGCTCAGGCCTGCGCTGACGTTTGTGAGACCGGTGAGAACCGCCGGTGTGGCACCCGCGCCGGTGCCGGTGCCCGCGGTGCCGCTTGTGGTGCCCCATCCGTTGATGGTGTTGGTGAGCGAACCCGGCGTGGTTCCGACGCCGATGGATGCCGGCGGTGAGTTCTGGGTCATCACGTCCGATGTGAAAATGTAGCTTTGGGTGTCGGTGTCACTCGGCGCGAGCCCGGCCTTGAATGCGCGGGCGCGGACGAGCGTCGTTGCGGTGATGTTCACGGCACCGCTGGGCGGAGTCAGTGAGTCGACTGGCGGGATTTGAGTGCCGTTTGTCAGCGTCGGAGTGCTTCCATTGAATGTATAAACAATCGTCGCGCCGGGCGTGGGGCATGCAATCGTCGTGGCGAATGGTGCCGAGTAGATTCCGCGGTCCACCGAAAATGTCGTGTCCGCGACAAAGCCGGTGACGCTTGCGGGATTGTTTGCCGCACCGGGCGTCGGCGTGGTGAGGTATGCGGGCGCAGTTGCGGCGAGATTGTCCGGCGCACCATAGGAAACGAAGCGGTGCTGCGACGGATACGGCGTCGCCAGCGTGCCGATCGCCGATACCGATACGGGTCCTCCTGCGGACGGGCGGCTGAGGATGAGAACGCCGGTGGTGCCGAGTTTGAAATTGGTATGTGATTGCGCGCCGTTCACGTGGCGATCCTTGCCCGAGGCGTAGACGAGCGCGTATCCGCCCGCGGGAATCGTGAGATTTGGCAGCGTGTATTTTCCCGGCAGAGTCGGGTCGTCTGAAAGGTGGTAGCCTCGAAGGTTGACCGAAGTCGCCTCGTTATTCCGGAGCTCGATCCAATCCTCGCTGTCGCCATCCATGTCGAGCGGAGCGGTCGGGTCGTTCGCTTTTGGCGAGCTGTTCGCCATGAATTCGTTGATGTGGACGTTGTAAGCGGCGGGAAGCGGGGTGTTCGTTGCAAGCAGCGGACTGGTTCCTGCCGCGACTTCCTCGCCGTCGTTCCAGTTGTCCCCGTCCGTGTCCACGAGCACCGGATTTGTGCCGTGACTGTTCACCTCTGCGCCGTCGTTCAATCCGTCGCCGTCCGTATCAGCAACTGCCGGATTGGAACCGAAAGTGTTGACCTCCACGCCGTCGCTCAAGCCGTCGCCGTCAGTGTCTGCGATGGTCGGATTGGAATTGCGGAGCTGCTCGTTGATGTTGGAGAGACCGTCGCCATCGGGATCGCCGGACGCCGTTTGGGTCAGGTTTCCAAAATACGTTTGCTCCCATGCATCGGCAAGACCGTCGCCGTCGGTGTCTCCCAGACTTGCGATGCCGGAATTGTAAATCGTCGAGATATCGCCGGCGGTGAGCGCGTGATTCCAGACGCCGACGTCGTCAAACCAGCCTTTCGTGTAGCGGGCGAGATGGTTCCCGACGATGAACGGGCTCGTATTCACTCCCATATCCCATTGTCCGTTCCCAGCCCCGGTGGTGATGGTCTTTGTCGAATAAAGCACACCGTCCACGTAAGTGCGGGCTTGCCCGCCGGTCCTGTCGATGACCGCGACAAAGTGATGCCATGTTCCATTCACCACCGCATCCGGAGCCTGATACGCGGTAACAAACCGGAATGCCGTAGCGTTCGTGCTGTTCTGGCGCGAATCGAATTGGAAGAACGACGTCATGTTCCCGGTGCCGGTCGTCCAGTTCACGGTCATGAGGTAGTATCCCGCCGAATCGTAGGCGGGCGTGCCGAGATTCAGGCCGTAGCCCTTTGTCATGAGCCCGCTGTTTGTCTGAAACTCCGCGGTGCTTTCGTCGCCGTCCGGTTTGTACCAGCAAGCCAGTGTGAAGCTCTGAGCCAGCGGGAATTCCAGTTTCGCCGCATCACCCATGTCCACGTAGCCGGTCGTGCCGTTCAGGTAAACTGCGCCGCCGAAGCGACCGGCTGCCGGCTGAAAGCTCGCGCCTCCGGTCAGCGCACCATTTGCGGGCGACGCAGCGGAATCGGCGGCCGTCGTTCCTGTTGCCTCGTCAAACTTCCACCAGCCGACGAGGCCTGCGTGAAGTGGCAGTGACGCAAGGAATGGGAGTGCGAAGGTGAGGTGACGGATGGTTCTTTGGAGAGTCATGGTGAGGTTGGGAGCACGGCTTTGAGGTAACACGCATGAGGCCAAACCGCATCGAAAAAATATGTCACAAACCGCCGGCACTCGCCCGGAGCGCGGAAGTCCGCGCTTCCATTTCCGCGGTAAAGCAGCGACGAAATGCGGCTTGATGTCCAACGTTTCAAAAGCATTTCGTCTCGCTTCGCTTCTTGCTGTCCCGACCGCATTCGGTGCGGGCGGGCCGGAGAATGCGCTCGTTGTCGTGAATGCGGACAGCTGGGCATCGATGGCGGTCGCAAACGCATACATCGACGCCCGCGGCATTCCTCAGGCGAACGTCGTTTATTTGAAGGATATCCCGTCTTTTGAGCGAATCGGCGTGGATGAATTCCGGCAGAAGATTCTGCAACCGGTCATCCGGACCGCCGAACTGCGCGGCATTGCGAGGCAGGTGGACTACGTGCTTTACAGCTCGGACTTCCCCACGGCGATCGACACGTCCGCGGACATGGCGGGCAAGGAGTTCCCGAAGGTCATCACGCAACCGGCATCGAGCACCGGGCTCACATTCTTCTACCAGTTCACGCTTTCCAAAAATCCCGGCTATCTCGGGATGAACGCGAACTTCTACTTCCGGCAGGTTTCGCAGGCCATCGAGCCGATGCAGTGGCCGGAAGACGAATTGTCGCGTTATCGCGCCGCGATGCAGAAGCTCCAGGACTTCGGCGCCCGGCGCGAGATGGAGCGTGCGGCGCGGGAGAAAGAGGAAGCCGCTGCGAAGAAGCAGGGCCGTGTGCCGTTTGTCGCAAGCCCCGATGCAGAGGCGATGGCGCGGGAGCTTGCGGTGCTGCGAGCTGCTGCTGCGGAGCTGGCTGCGCTGAAGGAGAAGCATCCGCGAAATACCGAGCTCCTGTACAACTTCGCATGCATGCGTGCCCGGCTCGGTGAAGGAGATGCTGCGATGGAATTGCTTCGCGAGGCGATGGAAAACGGCTGGTGGGACATGGCCCACGCACGGCGCGATGCCGATCTCGCGTCCCTGCACGACAGGGCCGATTTCAAGTTGCTCGACGTGCGGGCGAAGGATGTGAAATTCGACCTGTGGCCGACCAGCGGCTTTCGCTCCAGCGTAGGCTGGATGCCGAACGGACAGCCGACGCAGCCGGACAAGGGATTCCGGTATCTTCTGCCGACTGTGCTGGCGCAGACCAGCGGGCGCGGACTGAGTGTGACGGAGTCCATTGCGAATCTGCGCCGAAGCATCGCGGCGGACGGGACGAACCCGAGGGGCACGTTCTATTTCATGGAAAATGGCGACGTCCGATCGACGACCCGCGAGTGGGGAACTGCGCGGGCGGCTGAAAAGCTGCGCTCGCTCGGAATGCAGGCCTTTGTTGAAAAAGGAGTCCTCCCGGCATCGAAGAGCGATGTCGCCGGAGCGATGATTGGGATTGCGGATTTCGATTGGGCGAAGAGCGGAAGCACGATTCTGCCCGGCGCGATTTGTGAGCATCTGACGAGCTTTGGTGGTGCGATGGAGGATGGCGCTGGACAGACTCCGCTCAGCGCATTTCTTCGTGCCGGAGCAGCGGGTGCGAGCGGGGCGGTGACGGAGCCGTATGCAATCCAGGCCAAGTTCCCGACGCCGTTCATTCACTGGCATTACGCGCAGGGCTGCACGCTGGCGGAGGCATTCTACCAATCCGTCGCAGCGCCGTATCAGTTGCTCGTCGTGGGCGATGGACTTTGTGCGCCGTGGAAAAAGCGGATTGTTCCGGTGGTGTCGGAACTCACGCCGGGTCGCGAACTGAAGGGTGCGATGAAGGTATCGCCGGCGATCCAGTCGCCCGATGGGTTGCAGCCCGCGATGGTGGAGTTGGCGCTCGACGGTCGCCGCGTCGCGATTGCGAAGCCGGGAGAGCCGCTGGCATTTGATACTTCGCTTGCGCCGGACGGTGCGCACGAATTGTCGATCACGGTTACCGCATCGGACGCGCTGGCAACGCAGGGACGAATCTCGGTGCCGGTGGTGATTCGCAACCGCGAGTCGCTCATCCGCGTTACCGCGCCTTCCGGCGACTGGGCGTGGGACAAGCCGCTGGAAATTTCGGCAGCCGCGCCCGGAGCGACGGGTGTCGCGTTCTTTCACAATTTGCGCGACCTCGGGCGCATCAGCGGTGCCGAAGGACGGATTACCGTGGACCCACGAACGCTCGGCATGGGGCCGGTGCGAATTCTCGCTGCGGCGATGTTTGGCGACAAAAAGGAAACCAGGGCCGCACCGATTGTGTTGAACATCGTGCCGCCATCGGTGCTGCCGGCTTCTGCGCTTGCGGCCGGCCAGACTCTTGCGCCCGGGTTTCGCGTGATTCCCGCCGGTCAGCCGGCGGTGGTGGTCGAGGATGGAAAAGGGGACTGGCTCGCGAAAGCCGGCGTGCAGCGCGATGGTGAATTTTCGGTCGAGGGCTGGTTCGAAGCCGAGAGCGATGACGTTCATCAATTCCAACTCAGCGGGCCAAAGACGCTCGCGATTTCGGTGGATGGGACTCCGATTGCATGGCCGCGCGGCGGTGGATGGTGGTATGTGCCGGTGCCTCTTACGAAGGGGCTTCACCGGTTTCGCATCGAAGGCAAAGCGGATGGCGAGCCGAAGCTCGATGTGCGCTTTGGCGGAAAAGGGACGGAACGGATCCACGGCTCCTTTTTTAAGCACGCGAAGGCAGGCTGATTGGTTCCGGCAATTTCCCGTTGGACGCCGGGCTTCGTTCGCATACACACAACGCCTTCACTCTCAAATCATGACCATCCAGACATCGATTCTCGCAGTCGCGCTCGCCGTTGGCAGCGCATTCGCCCAGACACCCGCCGCGCCCGCAACTCCTGCGGCCCCGGCCCCGGCAGCTCCGGCTCCCGTCGCCAAGCCCAAGCGCGAGCCGCGCACGGCGGAGTCCGCCATTACTCCGGCGACCCGCAACGAGAATCGCCGCAAAGGGTTTCTTGAAGCCGGTAAGAAGCCGGGAATCCAAATCGTGTTCCTCGGCGACTCGATCACCGATGCATGGCCGGGCCGCGGCAAGGAGGCTTGGAACGAGCATTATGCGCCCTTCAATGCGGTGAGTTTCGGCGTTTCCGGTGAGCGTACCGAGGACACGCTCGGGCACATCGAAGGCGGCGTTCTCGACGGACTGAATCCGAAAGTCGTCGTGATCATGATCGGCACGAACAACATCGGGCACTTCGCCGAAGAGAAGCCGGAATGGGCCGCAGCGGGTGTGAAGAAGATTATCGAAAAGGTGCAGGCCAAGCTCCCTTCCACAAAAATCCTGCTGCTCGGCGTCTTCCCGCGCGACAAGAAGGACTCGCCGAAGCGCAAAGCTGTCGAGGGCATCAACGCAATCATCAGCACATACGGCGACGGCAAAAAGGTGACGTATCTCGACCTCACTTCGAAGTTCCTCGGACCGGACGGCGAGATTCCAAAAGACATCATGCCCGACCTGCTCCATCCAAATGCCGCAGGTTACAAAATCTGGGCGGAGGCGATGAAGGCGACGATGGATGCGTTGATGAAGTAGCCGCGCAAAGCGGGCGGCTTACTTCCGCTGATTACGGTGCTCTTTGTGGCACGCTGCGCAGTTTTCGCGCAGTTCCTTGATTGCTGCGTCCGCCTTGTCAGCTGAGTGCGTTCGTAGCGCTTCGGCGAGTTGCGTCGCGGCCTCGGTGCCTTTTGCGAGCAGTGCACGGTAGCTGTCGTTTCGTTTGGCCGTGTCCTCTAGTCGTGCAATTTCACGATATTGTTCGAGGAGGAGCGTCGCGTCGCCCGGCGCGCTTTGCCATCCCGCCCGCTGCGCTTCCTTTAGCAAATCGAAGTGTTCATCGATTGCGATCATCGCATCGACGATTCCCGGCGTTTTCGCAATTTCGGGCAGTGGTCCGACCGCCGCGATTTGCTCCTTCGTGACCGGCTTGAATTCTAGCACCGAGCGATACAGGCCCGCGTACTCCGTGCCGGTGCCGGCTTTTCTCAGCCATTCTTCAGCCTTGGCTGGCGACCAGCCTTCGGCGATCTCGCACATGATGGCTACGGCCGTGGGGCCGCGGTGCTTTCCGTGGTGGCAATGCACGAATATCAGGCCTTCCGCAGGCTTCTGCGCGACCTTTGCAAGCTCTGGAACGCGCGCCTGCGGGACCCCGTCATAGCCGATGGGAAGGTGGATGTATCGCAGCCCGAAACGGCGGGCGGTTTCGAGATCCGGCTTCGCGCCGTCGACGCTCACGATGGTTTTCACGCCGAGGTCTGCGAGGGCGCGAAACGCCGCGTCTCCTCCCGGTTGCGATCCGGAGAGGATTCGATCCGTGACGCGGAATGCGTTCGCGATTCCCGGTAGCTGAACCGGCTCCGAGGCATTTGCTTCAAGGCAAAACAGGCTCGCGAGAACGGAAGCGGCGAAAATTGCTGGCTGGATGTCAGGCACGAAGGGCGTTTAGAAGCAGAGCCAGCGCGGCGCAAGGTGGAACGCAGTGTTTCCCTCCTGCTTCCGATTGCAGAATGGCGAAAGATATTTATTTTGCTGCGATGCGTTTTGCACCCTTCCTCAATGTCTTTCTCGTTTCGCTCGCGGGCATGGCCGGCGCGGTCAATGTGCCGCCGGAGATCATCCGGCAGGCCGACCCGGCGGTTCTGCGCCGTGGTGGAACGGTGCAGACTCTCGATATGCTGCCGCTTTTCCGGGATCCGGATGCAATTGAGAATCGCGTCCGGCTGAGTGTCCGCATCGGTTCGCAGATTAAGGCAGTGGATATCGAGCTGTTCGATACCACGAAGCCCATCACCTCTGCCAATTTCATTGCCTACATTCAGGCCGGAGCGACCGAGAACAACTTCATTCATCGCTCCATTCCCGGCTTTGTAGTGCAGGGCGGCGGCTTCCGGTGGACCTCGACTGGCGTAGGTTCCGTGCCGACTTTTGCTGCCATCCAGAATGAGCCCGGCATCTCGAATCTTCGCGGGACGATTGCGATGGCGAAACTTGGGGGTGATCCGAACAGTGCCACCAGCCAGTGGTTCGTGAATCTCGCGGATAATTCTGCAAATCTCGATGCGCAGAACGGCGGGTTCACGGTTTTCGCACAGGTGCTCGGCAGTGGAATGGATGTCATCGATGAAATCGCCGCGCTGCCGAGAGTGAATGCCGGCGGTGCTTTTACCGATCTTCCGGTGAAGGATTTCTCGGGTGCTTCGGTCAACCGTGTTCATACCGTTGAGACATCGCTTGCGCACAAGTTCACGTATTCTGCGACGACCGACGACGGCGCGCTCGTGGGAGTCGGGTTGCTTGGGAAGTCGTTCGGTTTGTTTCCTCCGGCAGACCGTTCGGGTTCGACGGCAGTTCATTTGACCGCGACGGATTTCGACGGTGCGTCGGTGACGATGGATATTCCGGTGACCGTTCTGGCGCGCTCGCAGGGCTGGCATGTTGAATCCGGCGCAGGCGGATCCACGACCCTCGTCTTTAACCCGAATGATTCCGGCACTATCGCGGGCGATTCGACCCCGGCCGCGTGGGGCGATGCGGTCATCACCGAGCCCGCCTCGCGGACATTCACCATCCGCAATGATTCGGCCGCACCGCTCACGGGGATTCTTGTGTCGGTGAGCGGATCGAGCGCCGCCGAATTTGCGACTACCAGCGGCGCAGGACCGACTGATATCCCGGCGGGAGGTAGCGCCACATTCACCGCGACGCTCACTCCTGCTTCATTCGGCGCGAAGACGGCCACTTTCCGAGTCGGCAGTGCCAATCCGAATGAGGCATCCATAGACATTCTGGCATCGGCCGCCGGAGTGGATTTTCCTGCTCCCGTCATAACTGGAGCAATCCCGCTCGCACTGGAGCCGGATGGTAGCGGTCTTGTGACGATGCCGGACCTTCGCGGAGTTTCGGTTACCGCTGCCGACCCGCGCGGAATCACCACTTTTACCCAGACGCCCGCACCGGGTACTCCGTTAAATCTCGGTTCGTATTCGCTCGTTTTCACGGCCGTGAATTCCAAGAACAAGACGACCACCGTGAATACGACCGTTACCGTTCGCTACGAAGTAACTGGTGTCGAAGTGAATCCGGCAAGCGCATCGAGCGGTACATCTGCTCCAGCCGGAACAGCCGGCTTTTTCACGGATTTCGGGGTGCCTGCATTGAGTGATCGTCGCGGGATGGTCGCGCGGGTAACCTTGCAGAATGGGCGTGTGAAAACTGCGGCAATTTACGGCGAGGACGGTGCGGGTGCGGGCGGTATCGTAGCCAAACAGGGCGACCCCGCGGGTGTGCCGCTGGCGTCGTTCAAGTCGTTTGGTGACCCGCTCATCTCACCGAGCGGAAAGGTCGCTTTCGGTGCCAAAATGAGTGGTGCGAAAGGCTCTGAGGACGAGGGCGTTTGGACGGATCTGTTTGGCTCGCTGTCTCCGGTCCTTCGCGAAGGTCAGCCGCTTCCGGGACTCAGTCCGCTCCGGCTGAAGTCGGTTACGAGCATGTCGCTCACGGAAGATGCGGTCATTGCGCTGGTCCGTTTGCTGCCGCTTCCGGGAGTGGTGTCAGCCGCGAACGACACCGCGCTTGTTCGGGTCACGGGCGCAAGTTCCGCCGTGCTGCTCGCCCGCACCGGCACGCCGGTCTCGAATTCCATCGTGAAGAAGATCACCGTGCTCCAGCCCGCGCCCACCTCGGCGGGGCAGGGCCGCTGGCATGGAACGTCCGAAGTGCTCGCCAAGCTCACGCTTGCCGACAAGCGCGTCATTCTCGTGAAGCTCGGCGCATCGGGCACTTTGACCACGCTGCTGCGGACAAACTCCGCGTCGTCCGGGATCGCCGCGGCACTCGGCGCCCTCGGCATCCCGGCTTACGGAGGACCCGGCATCGCTGTGCTCGCGACAAAGTCACCCCAGCCGGGGGTGACCAAAGCGAACGACGTTGCGCTTCTCCGCTCGATCGATGGCGCTACGTTTACCGAGCTGCTGGGCGAAAGTACATTGCCGGAAGGTTTTTCGACATTCTCCGACCCGGTCATGAATAGTGCCGGAAGCGTTCTCTTTCTCGGTACCCGTCGCGCAGCGCTCGCAGGAAACCCGCCCGTCAACGGTCTATGGAAGTCTTCCGCGCCCGGTACGGCGCAGAGTGTCGCGGCAATTGGGG
This sequence comes from Verrucomicrobiaceae bacterium, assembly GCA_005791535.1. Taxonomy (GTDB): domain Bacteria; phylum Verrucomicrobiota; class Verrucomicrobiia; order Chthoniobacterales; family Chthoniobacteraceae; genus SXWH01. The sequence continues at coordinate 31,213 of SXWH01000123.1, forward strand.
CCGCGGCGGTGGATTCCAATGGTGCCCAGCTCGCCGATACCATCTGGAGCAAGTTCACCACATTTGCATTACCCGAGTCGATGGGCCCGGTGTTCGTTGCGGAAGTCAAAGGTCGCGCAGTTTCCGCGAAAACAAAGACCGGACTCTGGGCCGTGGATTCGCAGGGCACGACCCGCCAGCTCCTTCGCACTGGCCAGACGATCGGAACAAAGCAGTTGTCATCCTTCGCTCTGCTCAACGCGCTTCCGGGCTCGTTTGGTGCGCGTCGCAGCTACAACGGCACCGGTTCGGTTGCCGTGCTCGCGACTTTCTCAGACCGGACAAAGTCGCTCCTTCGCATCGATCTCCCGTAACGGACGGAGCGAATTTTTCATTCCGGGCATCTCCGTGCTTGCGCCCGCCGGGATTTTGCGCACTCTCCGCGCCTCGACTGAAAAACGGATGGGTGGCAGAGTGGTCGATCGCGCACGCTTGGAAAGCGTGTTAGGTCTAAACAACCTACGAGGGTTCGAATCCCTCCCCATCCGCCAGATTTTTTTGGAATCGTGTCTCAAACATTCGGCGGCTCAATGTCCGGCGTATGAATTGCTTGAACAAACTACGGGCATATTCGTCATCATGGCGGTAGTAACGACTGTATGAAATCACGTGACGTTTTAATCATCGCCTTCATCCCAGTCGTAGCGGCCTCGGTGTGGCTTATTATGTCGTATGGCGATGAATCGCGCGCGGATGGTTCTTCCGCCAAAGCAGCAAGCGCCAACACCAAGAGTCGGGAGGGTGTTGCCGGGAAACGTTCGCCGGAGAATGTGCTTTCGGGAACCGCTGGAGGCCAGAGGGAGGTGGATTGGAATCGCTTTATCGAGCTGGCGAGTGGCAATTCGGCTTTCATGCCGACACCCGAACAAATAACCGGCTTTCTCGCGAAACATGGCGAGACCGCGGTGAATCTCGTCGCGGTGTTTGAAAAGACCCAGGAGCGCCGATTCCTAGACCGTGCGCTCGAACTCTTTCCAAACAGCCCCGTGGTGCTCATGGCTGCGATCAATGCCGTGCCTGCGAAGACTGTGCTGCCGGGCGAGAAGTCCGAGCCCAACCCGGAGCGCCTTGCACTGATCGAGCGGCTGAAGGCGGCGGACCCGAACAATCCGCTCGCTTGGATTTTCTCTGCGGCGGAGCTTTTCAAATCGGGGCCAAATGCGGGAGCCATCGGGGAGATTCGTGCTGCGCTGGAGCG
>SXWH01000124.1 GCA_005791535.1 Verrucomicrobiaceae bacterium
ATCGCGAGCGAAAAAATGGCTATGACTCTGGAACCGTAATTCATTGCAGGGAGCGGGATTTAGCGGGGAAAGCCGTCCAGTCAAGGCTGAGCATCGGCGGGGAGCTTCGTACGGAGACTAATGAACCCCTCGCCTGCGGGTATTCCCGCGCGTATGAAAATCACACCCGCCGTTCTCTTCCTCGCCACCGTTATCACCGCCAGCGCCGATGTTTCGCTTTCGCCCATCATCGGCAGCCACATGGTTCTCCAGCGCGACTCCGCCTGCCCGGTTTGGGGCTGGGCCGATGCGGGCGAGGAGGTCACCGTGGAATTTGCCGGTCAAAAGAAGACCGCGAAACCCGACGAGAGCGGCAAATGGATGGTGAAACTCGACGCGATGAAGGCCAACGCGACCGGCCAGACGATGACGATTCGCGGCAAGAACACCCTTTCGCTCGAAGACGTCGTCATCGGCGACGTGTGGCTGTGCTCCGGTCAGTCGAACATGGAATGGACCGTCGCCGGTGCCGGGAATCCAAAGGAGGAAATCGCTGCTGGCGATCATCCACTCATCCGGCATTTGAAAGTGAGCAACCCGGGCGCGGAAAAGCCGGAGGCAAAAGTCATCTCCAACGGCTGGCAGCAGGCGTCGCCGCAGACAGTCGCGAACTTCACGGCCGTGGGTTACTACTTCGCGCGCGAACTGCGCAAACAAGTCGATGTGCCCATCGGTCTCCTCGGTGCAAACTGGGGCGGCACACGCATCGAACCGTGGACTCCGCCTCAGGGATTCAAAGCCATCCCGGCGCTGAAAGACATCGCGGACAAACTCGATCAGTTCCCCGCAAAATCCGAGAAGCCCGACAAGGCCGACCCGACCAAGAAGGTCGTGAGCGTCAACATCCAGTCGCCGCTCGCGCTTTACAATGCACGCATCGCACCGCTCGTGCCGTTCGCAATCCGCGGCGCGCTTTGGTATCAAGGCGAGAGCAACAACGGCGAGGGAATGCTCTATTTTGAAAAGAAGAAGGCCCTCATCTCCGGATGGCGCGAAGTCTGGCAGATGCCCGACATGCCGTTCTACTTCGTGCAGCTCGCACCCTTCGTCTACAAAGGCGCAAACCCCGAAAACCTTGCCCGCATCTGGGAAGCGCAGGCCGCCACTTTGAAAATCCCGAACACCGGAATGGCCGTCCTCACCGACATCGGAAACACCGCGGACATCCATCCGAAGAACAAACAGGAAGTCGGCCGCCGACTGGCGCTCTGGGCGCTCGCGAAGACCTACGGAAAAACGGGATTCGAATACAGCGGCCCGCTTTACAAGGCGGCGAAGTTTGACGGCGGAAAGGCGACCATCACCTTCGACCACGGCGCGGGACTGAAATCGCGCGACGGTCAACCGCTGACGCATTTCCTGATCGCCGGAGAGGACAAGGCTTTCGTGCCCGCCAAGGCGGAAATCAGCGGCGACAGCATCGTCGTGAGCGCGGATGGCGTCACAAAGGCCACCGCCGTCCGCTTTGGATGGAGCCACGACGCCGAGCCAAACCTGTGCAACGGCGCAGGACTCCCGGCCTCGCCCTTCCGCACCGACGACTGGCCGGTAAAATAGCCGGACGCTGCGAGAGTCTCACCGCGCGCTTTCGCCCGGTGCGGCGGCTTACTGCGTGACATTTCGGGAAACCTCAAACAAAAGCAGGGCTCGGCTGCGCTTAATGCGACATGCCGAACATTCTTCCAATGAAACGAACCCTGCTCCTCGCCGCGATATCCGCAACTTTTCTCGGGCATGCCATGCCTTTCTCCCGCGTGCACGCCGAGGAGACGACGGCGATCACGAAAGCGATGACCTCCGTCTTTCCCGCGCTGGTGCGGATTCATGTGGTGATGGAGGAAGGCGACGACGGCAGGATGAAGAAGCAGCGCGGCTCGGGAAGCGGAACGATCATTTCCGAAGACGGGTATATTTTGACGAACCATCACGTGGCCGGGCGCGGAACGCGGTTCCTTTGCACGCTTTCCAATCGCGAGGAAGTGGATGCGACGCTTGTGGGCACGGACGCGCTTTCGGATCTGGCGATCATCAAACTCGACCTTACGACCCGCCGGAACAAGGACCAGACGCTGCCTGTCGCGAAATTCGGTGACTCGTCGAAACTGAAGGTCGGCGATACTGTGTTCGCGATGGGAAGCCCCGGCGGCCTTTCGCAATCGGTCACGCGCGGCATCGTGGCGAATACGGAACTCATCGCTCCGCGAAACATGGGAGGGCTGACACTCGACGGCGAGAACGTCGGCGAACTGGTCCGCTGGATCGGCCACGACGCGGTGATTTACGGCGGGAACAGCGGCGGCCCGCTCGTCAATACGGACGGCGAAATCATCGGCGTAAACGAAGTCGGCATTGCGAGCCTCGGCGGGGCGATTCCTTCAAACCTTGCGAAATCGGTGACAAAACAACTCATCGAAAAAGGCGCCGTGGACCGGAGCTGGATCGGCGTGGAAATCCAGCCGCTGCTCCGGGTGATGGCGCACGAGAAAGGCGCACTCGTCTCCACCGTGCTCAAGGACAGCCCCGCGGAAAAGGCCGGCGTGCGCGCGGGCGATTTCATCACGGAATACAACGGCCAGCCCGTGCCCGACTGCCACGCTCCGGAGGATCTGCCGCTTTTCAACGCCATGGTGCTGAATACGCCGGTCGGCGGTGATGTGAAGATGAAGGGGCTCCGCAACGGTCAGCCGCAGACGTGGGAAATGAAGACTCTGCTCCGCGATGCGCCCCGTGCGAAGGAATTGGAACTCAAAAGCTGGGGACTCACAGTGCGCAATCAGACCCGTCTGTCCGCGCTCGAATCACGCCGTTCCGACACCGCCGGCGTGCTCGTCGACAGTGTCCGCAACGGCGGCCCATGCGCCGAGGCCAAGCCATCCATCCGGCCGGGCAACATCATCACGAAATTCAACGGAAAGCCGGTGACCGACGTGAAGTCCCTCATCACGCTCACCGAGGAATTCACAAAAGGTTCCACGGAGCCAAAGCCTGCACTCATTTCGTACGATCAAGGACGCGAGCAATTCGTGACCGTGGTGAAAATCGGACCGCAACCCGAAGAGCAAAAAGCGCGGCAACCCGAGAAAGCATGGCTCGGCGCAAGCGTGCAGGTCATCAGCCCCGAGCTCGCCACGGCGATGGGAATCAGCGGCAAGAAAGGCGTGCGCGTCACGTCCGTCGCTCCGGGAAGTGCCGCGGAAAAGGGCGGGATCAAACCCGGCGATCTGCTGCTCAAACTCGACGGTCAGGTCATCAATGCCAGCCGCCCCGAGGATCAGGAAGTCCTCTCAAACCTCATCCGCGGATACGATGTCGGCGCCGAGGTCGAGTTCGAGGGGATTCGCGACGGCGCGTCACTGAAGCTCACGAGCACACTCGGCAGCCGGCCGAAGGACGATGTGGAGATTCCGGAATTCAAAGACGAGCGCTTCGAGTTCAGCGCGCGCGACCTTTCCGAGAACCAGCGGACCAAGGCCGAACTGGAGACGGATGTGAAAGGCGTCTTCATCAGCAGCGTCGCAAGCAACGGATGGGCGGCGCTGGCAAGCCTGCGCGACTCGGACATTCTGCTGAGCATCGACGGTGAAGCGATTCCTGACATCGCCGCGCTGAAAAAGAAGCTCACGCAAATCACGACCGCGAAACCGCGGCAGACCGTCTTCTTCATCCGCCGCGGGATTCGGAGCTTCTACATCGAAGTCGAACCGCAGTGGTGATTTCCGCATCAACTTAAAAACACTCCATTCAAAATGAAATACACAGCAATCCTCGCAGCCTCCATTCTCGCCATCGCCACGCCCGCATTCGCCGCTTCCGGTGAACTGAAGACTCAGGCGAAGAAGGTCCTCGAAACAAACTCCGATGCCATCGTCGGTCTGTCCATCATCGCGAAAACCGAAGTCGGCGTCGATGGAGACGGCCCTTCCGGAATGCGAATCGGCGGACCCGGCGGTGGCAAAGATCAGAAGGTGGAGACGATGGGCGTCATCGTCGATGCGTCGGGCCTCATCGTCGCATCGCTCAGCAGCATCGGCGGCGGCAGCCTGATGGACGGCCGCGAAGTGGAAACGCCAAACGGTACCGTGCGCATCAAGACCAAGACCGACATCAAGGAAGTCAAAGTAGTGATGCCCGATGGCACCGAGATTCCGGCCGATGTGGTGATGAAGGACGCGGATCTCGACCTCGCATTTTTCAAAGTGCGCGCGGACAGCCCCGAGGCGAAGGACGTGAAATTCAGCGCAGTGGACCTTACCAACAGCGCGAAGGCAGACGTTCTTGATGACGTCATCGTGCTCGGCCGGATGGACGCAACCATGAACCGCCAACCCACCGCCTACACAACGGAAGTCCTCGGCATCGTGAAGAAACCCCGTGAGTTCCTGAGCGTCCAAACCCTGCGTCCCGCTTCGCCGGTATTCTCCGCGGATGGCAAGCTGGTGGGCCTTTCGATCATTCGCCGGAGCACCGGAGCTTTGAGCGCCGGCTCGCAGCAACCCGGAGTTCCCGCAGTTCTGCCCACCAAGGACATCGTCAAGATCGCCGCGCAAGCAAAGGACGCAAAGCCAGAGAAAGCGGGAGAGAGCGCCGAGAAAAAGGACGACGCGAAGAAAGACGCGGAGAAACAGGAATCGAAGTAACCTGCTACTCCGGCGGCTTCGGCCATTTCAGGTGCCGATGGAGAAAGTCAAACGTGCCGTGCCCGTGAATCGTGTGCGGACCCACAAACGTCTCCATTTCGACACGATCAGGCAGCTTCAGTTTAGCGGCATAAAGATGCCGCACCTTTGCGAATTCCCATGCGACGGCCTCGTCCGGCGCCACGCCATCAAAGTGCCCGCGCTCGACCATGAAAGGTCGCGGTGCGATGAGCGCGGCCATTTCCGCGTAGTTGAACGTGCTTCCGAGATCGAATTCGAAGATCTCGTACTCACCGGTAAACACGTAGCTGTATCGCGCCATTGTTCCGGTCGTCGCCGCGTTCTTGCCGACCCACTCATTGAAGTCAGCCGAGCAGATTGAGAGCGCGTAATCCTTCACTAACGGAGGAATGCGCATCGCCGATTTTCCGCCGTAGCTCAGACCGTAAAAGGCGATCCGCTCCGGATCCACGAACGGCTGCGTCTGCAGCCAGTCCACGATTTGCTGATGCTGCGGAACAATCACGGAGAAGAGCGTCTTCCCGAGGGGATTTGCCTTCCGCTGAAGGGAACGGAAACGGTCCTTGAAGATGTAAGGATTCTGCGGCGAGAAGGTGACGAAGCCGCGCTCGGCAAGCTTTGCAGCAAAGTCGTGATAGGATGGATTGTCGCCGGAAATAACATCCTGGGGACGCCCTTCAAGCCCGTGCTGACAGACCACCACGGGTCTCCGCTCGCCAGCCGGAATCCCCCTCGGAACAAGCAGCACGCCATACGCAAAAACCTCCGGAAAGACGTCGAGCACCACGTCGTAGGAAGTCCACTTTTCATTCTCATCAACCTTTCGACTGCGAGCATTGAATGGCAGCGGCTTGTCGTCAAAGCGTCCGATGATTTCGGTCGCAAAATACTCCCGATACCATTCCACGCTTTCCGAAAACGCGGCCGACGTTCCTGGATCGAGCTTCTTCATGAAATCCGCACGGACCTCCGGACTCCGGACGAGCATTTGCTGGTTGTGGCGGTCGATTTCCGCAAACTGACGGGCCTGTCGCGCAATTGCGGACGGCACTGCGCCCGCGATAGCCGGCCCGCCTGGATCCGGCTCCGGCTTTAGTCCCGGCGATAACTCATTCAGGAAGCCACCGAGCACGCGATCATCACAGAACGAGTGTTCTCTGCTGCGCTCAACGTGTTTGATGTTCGAGGCGGACTTCAGCGCTCCGGACAACTTCCGCGCACGATCGATTTCCGACTGCACGGACACGACCGACTGCGGCACAAGGACACCCGGCGCTCCGCCATCGGCTGTTGTGAGCTCAAGCAGCGGCCCCGCGGCAGCATCGACCACCAGCGCACGCGGAGCGATCATTGCAGCAAGTTCGGCATCACCAAAATGCGTGAGCAATCCGAAGACGTTTCGATCAATCGGCTCGCGCCACACCGCGCTTCGTTCATCAAAATACCCGCTCGCACATACCGCATCGATACGCGAGTCCAGCACGCCGGCGTAAAGTGCCAGCATTCCCCCATCGCCCCATCCAATCACACCGACCGGCCGCGCAGAGCCTTCGCGCGATTCAAAATAATCCACTCCGGCGAAAACCTTCTGCAGTTCATAGCCGATCAAATGACGGCCAAGCGAAAACGCGGAACTGTACAAGAACTGCCGCGCAGATTGCCTCGCGCGGCCAAGGTGGGGACCGCGGTTGCGGTCGACGATACTCGGAACGAGCACCCTGCATCCGCTCTCCACAAGCCGACGCGCAAATTGCGATTGCGGGGCGATGCCGGGGGCGAGGCCACATAATTGCTCGGGCGTCTGCGATGCATCGGGAATCGCCACGACATCCGCCACCGGCACGCGTCCGAGGGGAATCAAAAGAAGCCCTTCTCCGTTCACATCCGCAAAGGCGGGCCATCTCACCGCGTGGATCTCGTATCCCTTTCCGCGCCCGACGACGGACGATTGCTCGGGCGTAGAAAGCAGCTCCATCCGCGGAACCGAAGCACGCGAATCACGAACGCCCAAAATCTTCGCAAGCCGCGCCCGGTGCGGTTCCATCGATTTCTGCCAGGCCTCAACCGAGGAGCCGTCAGGGTTCCATGAGCGATCCCGATTTGCCGTGGCCTCGGCAGTTTTCCGCAGAAGGAAGCGATCGATGCCGTCCACCATCTGCGAAGCGAGATCACCATCTGTGGAAAGAAGAGCCGTTCCATCCAACGGCGTCGCCGCATTCGCGGGGAATGGACTGGCGATTAAGAAAACGCAAAGCGTGATTCGAGACAGGATATGGACCAGGGAGTGCATAGGCGGAAGATGGTGCCGCGAGGGTGCCATCAAGCGCCCGGAAGATACACAAAGATTAATCGAAAAGCGGGCGCCACCACCCGTTTTCGAAGTGCAATCGAGCCGGATTTGCTCCATTTTCCCGCCCACGCTTTTTTGAAGTCCACGCCACCAATTCCGCGCCGCCGGCCGAAAACGAATCCGGACCAGTTGCGATTGCCGCTGCAACGACCGCGGATTCTTCCACCCGGAATTCCATCGGGTGTAAAACCACCGAGCCCGCCGAGATCCAGCTTTCGGTTCTCCTCGCTGCTTCCGCATCTGGGCCTGATTCTGCTGCTCGTCGGTCTGTGGCTCGCGATTCCGCGCAGCGGCACTCCGGCTGGCGATGGGGCGGATGCGGAACCAGCGATTCCGGTGATCGTCGTCGATGCCGGACACGGCGGGCACGACAACGGCGCGACGAAAAACGGTCTTGTGGAGAAACAGCTTACACTCGACACCGCGCTGCGCCTTGAAGCGCTGCTGAAGAAACGCGGCTTCCAGGTGATCATGACGCGCCGGGATGATCGTTTCCTCGAACTGCACGAGCGGGCGGATATCGCCAATGCGCAGCGACGGGCGCTTTTTGTGAGCATTCACTTTAATGACAGCACGACCGGCAGCGGCGATGGTGTGGAGACATTTTTCGCATCGGACAAAGTCGCACCGTCGTCTTCGGGGCTGTTTTCAAAACCACCCGAGCCGCCGCCCGCAGACAACGGCGCCGGATTTGCACAACTCGTGCAGCAATCCCTTGTGAAGCGGCTAGAGGTCACGGATCGCGGCATCAAGGGCCGGCAGTTTGCAGTCGTGCGGCACACGCGTTGTCCGGCAATTCTGGTGGAAGGCGGATTTGTCAACAATCCCGCTGAGGCGCGCAAACTTGCAAACCCGCGCTACCGCGACCAAATCGCAGCAGCGATTTGCGATGGCGTCGCCGCGTACCACAACAAGCGCGTTCTCGAGAGCGAGCAAACGCGCGTGGCAAAATCGAAGTAACGCTCACCTCGCGCGCGACTCCATCCTGCGAAGGTCGTCGCCGATATTGTGCGCGAGCTGAATAATCTCGGATGCCTCGGCGTGAGGCAGCAGTTCGATGCAGTTCTGCTCCCAGACCGCGAGCCACACCGCGTAATGATGCGCCTGAAGCCGGAGGAAAATATGCTTCCCCATGCCGCCCGCGTAAGTCGCCGGGCCGCCGGTCATGGTGGACCAAAAATCAATGATGAGCCGGATATGCGCAGGCCAGTCGTGGACGTGCTGCTTGAACAAGTCCTCCACTTCCGGCTCGTAGCGCAGCTTGGCGTAGAACCATTTCACAAGACGCGAAAGACCCGCATTTCCACCGATCCGCTCGTACAGTGATCGCTCCATTCGGTGAGTCGCGGCTACTTGATCCGCATCATGAGCTCCACGGCTTCCGGGTGCCGGCCCTCTGCGGCGAGGCCATACGCGGACTTTAAAAGGAACCACTTCGGCGCGCCGGGGCGCTGCGCCGTCGCGAGCACGATCGAACGCGCCTCCTTCGACTGCCCGTGCGAATCCAGAAAGCTCGCGAGGCTCGCGATATTGCTGAAGTTATCCGGTGCAACACTCATCAAATCGCGCATCGAAGCAACCGTCGCAGAGCGTGGCACGTCAATTGGCCCGGGCTCCTTTTCCACTCCTGACAGAATCTCCCATGCACGCACCGAGTCGCCGAGCTTGTGGATGAGCGCCGCCCAATTCCGGTAGTCCAACTTCCGTCGCGCGGCGTTCAATTTCACCCATTCGCCCACCTGCTCAAGCGTTGCCCAGTGATGACCGTAGCGATGGAACACGCCACGCTCGTCATCGGTGAACGCGCCCGTGGTCGAGCGACGCTCCCACCAGACATCAAAAATAAACCGTGTCGAAGCCGGCGACCGGTGCATGTCTTCAATCATCAACGCCGCGAAGACAGGCAGCAGTTCGGGGTGTTCGAGACAAAAATTCGTCCACACGCCCTCGGAATCAGGAAATGAAGCGGTTTCCCGCAACGCGGTACGGAGAACTTCGTTCTTATCGTGCCCCGCAGCATCCACGGCCTTCTGCCAGTATCCCATCGCAAGTCCTTTTGAAATTTGCGCCGTGACGTAGGCCTGCTTCATCGATTCGCCGTAAAGGCCCGGTGCAAGCCGCGAGACGAGATCGAAGCGCCACTGCCACTGGGGTGAAGGCGATTTACCTTTCCGCACAAGAGGGAGCTCCGCTTCGAGTTCGCGCATTCCCGTCGTCTGCTGCACTTCCCAATCAAGCGGGAAGCATTTCGCCACGGCGTGCCATTCTGCGAGCGGCGGACGCGGCGGACGGCTTTTTCCACCTCCTGCCGCAAACCAGTTTTCACGCTCAAGCAGGAGCACCGGCTTGAGCGGCGACCACGCAGCACCATCGACCAGCATCGGCAGCACCCAGAATCCCGCTACAGCAAGCGGCACGACGGAGGCACGCCGGGATGACGGCGGCACCGGAGCCTCGGAACTCCTCACGGGACACGCCACCGCAAGCAATGCGAGTGCAAACGCAGCGGTTCCCCATCGGTGCGCAGGCACATCGATCGCAGAGTGCGCGAGAAATCCAGCAACGCCGGCGAGTGCACCCAGGCTGATGAAAAATGCACCGCGCCGCTCGAGCACGGCACCCATGTTGGTACCGACAAAAATCAAAAATGCGATCACAGCGATTCCTAGCGGCACAGCTCCCAACTCCGCCATCCACAGCAGTACCGAACTTTCCGGGTGCACCGCGCGCGCGCCGTCCAGAGCGACGGTTTGGTAGGACGAAAACAACTGCGCAAATGTCTCCAAGCCGTGGCCGAAAAGCGGCGCGTCCTTCCACATCGCAAACGTGTCCCGCCAGATCGCCACGCGGAGGTCATTCGAAACGCCGCCGGCCTCGTGCGACTGCATCCTCTTAATAACTTCTCCACCGGTGAGCATAAAAGCGGTGAGCCCGAGCACGCCCGCCGTCGTAACCAGTGCGAACGTGCGTGCGTTGAAAAACCGTACCAAAACAAATCCGGCAAACACCACCGCGCCCGTTCCAAACGCGATGAGTATACCGCCGCGTGAACCGCTCGCGATCAATGCAGCGCCAATCACGAGAAAGGCGAGCACTCCCGCGACGACCAGCGTCTTGCGCCTTTTCACCACAGCCCAGGCGATGCAACCGGCACCTATTAGCATCGACATTGCGAGCAAGTCAGCCGTGTGGTTGCGATTCGGAAACGGCCCCCATCCAGCCCAGCTCGTCGTAAAGCGAAGACCGTAAATCATCCCACCCTCCGCACTGACCTCGCGGCGCCCCATCGCCAGGCAGACCACGGCCACAGCGAGACCCGCCGCAAACATTACCCAGCCCATCACCCGCCGCGTGCCACGCTCCGAAGCCAGCGAGCGTACCCATTGAAACCAAAGCAAACCGACCACTCCCGCGAGCAGTGCATCAACAGCCCGGAACGGCTCGGGGTGATGCGTTGCCGGCAGCGGCACATTAAAACTCGCCGCCAGTTCGCGACGCCAGATTGTTTCTCCGAACCATCGCCACGGCGCAAATTCCTTGAGCAAGAGGACCGCTAAAAGCAGCGTTATGACAACATTTGCAGTCCGTCCGAGCGGCACCAATGCGGGCGGCCGCAGAAACAGGCCAGCCGCGAGAAACACAAGCAGGAACACCTGCACGATGCGGTCGACTGCGCCGAACAGCAACGGTGCCAGCACGAGCAGAAGGCCGAAAATTGCGACCGGAGCCCAATACCGAATCACTCCGGGCGGCAACCATGCACGACGCAACTTGGGCGCGATCCGGGATGTTCGTGTCCTGCGGCGTTTCGGATTCTCGGCTGGGCTGGATTCGTCCATCGGATCTCGTGGTATCAGTTCGCCGGTCCGCCAGCCCGCCATTTTTCACGCGCTTTCACAAGAATCGGGCGGAAGACCTCGGCCACCCGCCGCCATTCGACCGGAGTGCCATCGCGTCGCGGTGCGTAAACCACCCACGATTTGGCGCCGATGAAGCGGATTTCGATCTGGATTTCATCGAGCACCTCGCCGGATTCGACAAATCCAACGCGTCGCATCGTATCGTCGAATATCGCCCAGAAATCCGCGGCGCTGCCTGCGCGTTCCAGCTCCAGTTCGAGGACTTTGGCCTGCAAAAGCGCGTACCGGTTCTCCGCGCGCCGGCTCAGAACGCGCTTCATTTTGCGGTGCGCATCACCCCAGGATTTCACTCGGTGAAAGTGCCGGACCACGGCGAGCGCCAGCAGGAAAAGTACACCCAGCCCGGCGACGATCGGAATGGTGGGGTTCTGATTCCACATCACCATCAGGCCGGTGACCGAGAGTACCGCACAGACAGAATACAGCCCCATCAAAATGCGCCCTTTGGAAAAGCCAAGACGCTCGAGCTTGTGGTGAAAATGATCGTCATCCGCGTGGAACAGCGGAAAACCGCGGAAAGCCCGCCGGAGCAGGGCGAACGTCGTGTCGAGAATGGGCAGACCGAGTCCGACAATTGTGACCACAAGCACCGCCGCCACCGAGCCTTTGTGGGCACTCGAAATCGAGAGCGCCGCGATCAGGAATCCGATCAACTATGCACCACCGTCGCCGAGATAGATTTTTGCGGGCGGGAAATTGTACACAAGAAAGCCAAGCAGCGACCCGGCCATCGCGAACGCAAACCATGTAAGCCCGAAATGCTGCGCGTGATATCCTACGACGCCCATGGTAAGCGCCATGAACAGACCGAGTCCCCCGGCGAGTCCGTCGAATCCGTCGATCAAATTGACGATGTTTGGAATTGCAATCAGCCAGAAGACCGTGACGACCCCACTCCACGCGCCGAGTTCGATCTGGCCCACATGTGGCAGGGAAAAGCGCTCGATACTCAGCCCGAGGCTGTGCACGACCACCGCGGCCAATATCTGGCCGATGAGCTTTTTCCGCGCACCGATGGGCTTGATGTCGTCACACAGTCCGAGCGTATACATCAGCACGCCGCCGACCAGAATGGGGAACCAATCTCCGGACCGCGCCGGTTGCTTGAAAAGAATCAGCACCAAAGCCAGCGACAGCGAGAGCATGATCGGCATTCCGCCAAGTCGCGGAATTGGCACCTCCTGCTTCTTCCTGGCCTCGGTCGGGGCATCGAGACCGATACCTTGATGCGCGACACGAATCACCCACGGCGTTGTGAGCACGGTGATGAGGAATCCGAAAACGAGAAAAGCCAGCGCTGTCGTAATGTATGATGGACGACTGCGCAACAGGCGCTCGATTCGGTTGAATAAGTCATTGGGCTGAAGAATTTAGCAGAAGCAGTGCCTCACCCACCCACAGCTCGATAGCCGGGAGAAGGATACACCCGTCTGCCTCGCTCCACTTAACGCCCTCCGCGAACGCCCGCAATCAACGAGTGAGGAATTGCCGCGCGGATTATTCCGCGAGGCAACATCCCCTTTCGATTACGGCTGCATCACCTCGATGCGTCCACCAATCGTGGTTCCGGAAAACACTCCCCATGCGGTGTTGCTCTTCGGCATGTAGATTCCCTTCGCCACGATGGGGGCTGTGAACAGCGGGTGAGTGATTTTCGCCGTAAACGTTCCGTTGCTGAGGGCCGTCCACGAAGTCACCCCCGGTGTGGGAAGGACGACACGACCAGCGGTCGCAGTCGTCGCAACCGTGACATCGGCAGGCTGATTTCCGCCGGCGATCGTGAGATACACGCTACCGTTCGGCAATGTATCGCCCGTCTCAAAGAGGCAGCCATTCGCGGTGAGGACGGTGTTGACTCCGCTCGCGTGCAGTCCTGCCGCGGTCTGGAGGGGCATTTTCCATGCTACTTCACCGGTAACGTCCGTGGCACTCAGATCCGCGAGGTTGAATTCTCCCGCAACGTAGGCTAGCGGCGCAGTGCGCGCGACCGATGAGTAAATGACGAAGGTTCCGTTGTCTGCGACGTCGGATTTTCCGCTCACGACCCGTGCGTCGGGCAACGTCATCGAATAAGTGATGCGGCCATTGCTGAGCAGCGAGCATTGGAGCAGCCCGCCGCCGGGCACGTTGACGCGGTCGATCGACGCCAGCGCTACACGGAACATTCCCTGAGTCGCTCCGAGTGCCGCATGGCGAAGGGTTCCGGAAACCGGGCCACCGAGGCTGCGCGCGATGCTCACTTGCAGGCGCGAAGGCTCCGCCGGGTTGAATACGGCGGTGAAAGGACCGAAGGCCGTGGCGACAGTCACCGTTCCGCTCTGTCCAAGCGTGAAACGAACAGCCTTGGTAACCGAGCCGATTTTCACCGACGCGCTGTAGGCACCGGTCGAGGTCCGCGTTGTCGTGACGATGCCCACCGGTTCGCCAGCCGCGTTACGGAGCAGACCGTTCAGGCGGGTGCTCGCTAGCTGCGGTGTGCCGGATGTGATCGCCATCGTCACCGTGCCCGACGCCGTGCCGCCAAAGCCGTCGCTCACCGGGTAGTTAAAAGACGCCGCGCCCGTGAAATTGCTCAGCGGCGTGAAATTCACCGAATTACCCGATACGCCCACGATCGACAAACCCACTGCGCCCGAGGTGCTGGTGATGGAGACCGCATCGCCATCCGCATCCGTGAGCGGGAAAAGCCCCGTCACCGTCTGCGTATCCCTGTCGTCCCAAACACCGTCGGGCTCGTCGCCGTCGGCACCGTGTTCGCCGCCTGCGCCGCGACTGGGTGGGGAAGTGCGGGAGATTGCTCCGGTTGTCGAGCTTCTACGCCCCTTAAATACCTCCGCGTTGCGCGGTTTTTTAAGGCGTCGGCGGGGTGGGTGGAGGCGTGGGGCCTTCCTCTTCCTCGTCTCCCTCGTAGGCGACGCCCCATTCGCGGGCGCGGCGGCGGAGGCTGGCGGCGGTTTCGGCGCGCAGGTTGAACTCGATGGTGTCCCAGAGGTCTTTGATGAACGCATCCGCGGCCGGGCGTTGGGCGGCGAGGATGGACTGGGCGCTGTCGTAAGCATCTTTTTTCGTGCTCTGCGCGTTCTCGGCGTTGGCGGCGGCGACGCGGGCGGCTTCCACCTGGGCGGCGCTGGGCCACGCGAGCGCGGTGCCTCCGTCGGCGATGCGGTTGGCCTCTCCCGTGGAGATTTTTACCGCCCATTCCTGAGCTTCGGCAGGGGTATTGATCGCCGGCACTTCTGCATGGGAAACCGGAAGGTCATAATAGGCCCGCGCACTAGGTTGCAACACGCCGCGGTCGATCGCCAGATTCAGCACTTGGATGAAATGGCTAATATTCTTCACCAGCAATGTATGCGTGCTATTAGCCAGCGCAGTCGCAGAGACCTGTTCGGCCAGTGCATCGGCGACCACCTGCCGTGCATTGCGCCACGGACTCAGGATGGCTTGAAGCTGGGTGTATTGAGCGTTTGTGATGAGCCATAAGGCCGGCGCGGTGCTGGCGGCTTTGTTATTGGCGGTATTCAACGCGAAGGTGCGCTGGTCGTCGGTGCGTGGTAGTTTGCGTGATGGCATGGTTTTGGTGGGTTTTCAGTGTTTTACGGTCGAAAATCAGCTAAATCGCTGGAAAATAGTTCGTTGTAAATACGGACAGATGGCTGGCTGCTGACAGCCGGTGGGTTGTCCGAACGGACAGATGGCTGGCTGCTGGCAGCCGGTGGGTTGTCCGAACGGACAGATGGCTGGCTGCTGGCAGCCGGTGGGTTGTCCGAACGGACAGATGGCTGGCTGCTGGCAGCCGGTGGGTTGTCCGAACGGACAGATGGCTGGCCGCTGGCAGCCGGTGGGTTGTCCGAACGGACAGGTGGCCGAGATTTGGCGCGGAGTGGCTTGCCGGAGTGGGAGGGGTAGTGGGTGCCGGTATCTTGAGAGGTGCCGGGTGCGGCAGACGGGTGAATACCGGCACCCTCAGGGCGCCTAGGGCGGTCGGATGGAAGTTTTTATGTACGAGCGCCGTTTCGACAGCAGAGTTGCCGTGCTTGAGGTGGAGCTGGTGTTCTGTGCGCATCGGAAGTGCGAAGTTCCTTGAGGTGCGTTCACCATACGCACGGATGATCGGGTGTCGAGAGGAAATCTTGCTAACTATCGGGCTGGGAATGGTGGTGCGGTTTGCAGGGAAGGTGGCGGCGCGAATCGGAGCGGCGACATTCTTGTCGCCGACGGCGTGCCACGCAGAGGGAAGCTGCGTTTTCAGGCTTCGGGATGCTGTCGGCGGCAGGAATGTCGCCGCTCCTGTGCACGGGTGGCGGCGATCGGGGTGGCGCACGGGGCTGCGCGCTGATTCAAGCATCGCCAATCGGGGCGGTTTGTGGCTTTGTGGTTGTATGAAAGCACCATTCCGTCGCGCCACTTCATCTTTCGTCGAAATCCTTGAAGCCCGCGTGGCTCCCGCGGGGCTCATCACTGCCACGTTTGCGGGTGGTGTTTTGAACATCACGGGGGATGGGGCGAATAATGATATCCTGGTGGGTTACGGGGGGCCGGATACGCTTACGATCCAGGGCGGCGGCGGGACCACGATCGCGCTGAACGGTGCGGCGGCGGTTACGACGGTGACGTTGCAGGGTGCGCTGAATGCGCTGGGGATGAAGATGGGCGGGGGCACGGATTTTGTGACGCTGAATATTGTCTCGGCAGGGAGCATCACGATCGACGGCGAGGGCGGGAATGATTCGGTGGTCGTGAGTAATGCGGTGACGTCGGGCGGGTTCACTTTTATCGGCGGCGAGGGGAATGATAGCTTCACTTCCTCGAGCACGATCTTTTCCATCGGCGGGGCGCTGATGGCGGATCTCGGTGAGGGGGATAACTCGTTTACCGTGGCCGGGAGCTCGGTGGATGTGAAGGGGGCCTTGACGGTGAAGGGCGGGAGCGGTGCGGATGCGGTGACGATCAATACGACGGGCGCGGCGATGTTTGGGAATTCGGTGACGGCGATGCTGGGCACGGGCGACAATACGTTTGTGCTCAATTCCGCCAGCTTGAACGTCGCGGGCAATGTGCTCGTGCAGCACCTCGCCCATGCGGGGACGACGAATACGAGCATCTCCGCCTCGTCGAACCTGACCATCGGCGGGAACGTGACGGTGAGTAACGGGCTGGGCAACACGGGCGTGAACATCGGCGCGGGGAATAATGTGCTGATCGGCGGGAAGGTGGCTTTCACCTCCGTGAACGGCGCGGATAGCGCGTCGATCACCAGCGGCGGGACGGTGGCTGTAAAAGGCGGCATCGCGCTGAACTTCGGAGACGGAGGCAGCTCGTTTAGCAGCAGCAGCACTTCGCTGGAGACGCCGGCCATTTCCATCATCGCCGGCACGGGCGGGGACAGTGTGGGCATCACCAACCAGCGCATCAAACTCGGAAGCGTGACTTTGAACCTCGGTTCGGGGAGCAACACCGTGTTGATCGGCGGCTCGGACTTGTTTGTGACGGGTGCCGTGAAGGTGACCACGGGCGCCGATAATGATAGCGTGACGGTGGGCACAGGCACCTCGTCGAGACTGTCGGGCGGCGTGTTTTTCGACGGAGGCGACGGGGCGAATTCCCTCTCCGTCGGCGGCAGCGAGCTCACCGCCGGAGCCATCGTGGCCAGTTTCAGAGACCACGCCGCGGGCACCAACACCATCTCCATCAGCGCCTCGGTGATGAACGTGAAGAGCATCACCGCGACGAGCAAAACCGGGGACGACAGCATGACGATTTCCGGCTCGGATTCCACCATCGGAGCGCTCAAGGTGAACTTTGGCGACGGGGCGGATGCTGCCAGCATCGGCGTATCGACCGGGCGGCTTGGCGCGACGACTGTGGATATGGGCAGCGGCACCGCGGGCGTGAGCTTCAGTGCTTCGCTCCTCGCCTTCAGCGGCCCGTTGAAAATCATGACCGGTGCCTTGGACGACACCGTGAGCTTCAGCGGCGGCGGCAGCTTGAAAGCACCCGCAGGCATCACCTACGACGGCGGCGACGGGGTAAACAACCTCTCCATCAGCGGCGCCGCAATCGCCGCAGGCCCCATCGCAGTGAAATACGGAAACGGCGGCGGCAGCACCAGCGCTGTAAACATCGGCGGCTCGACGATTGACATCAAATCCATCTCCGTCCTCGCCGGCAGCGGGGCCGATTTCGTGAGCCTCTCGGGAACCACCGCGCGATTTGGCACCGTCACCACCAGCCTCGGCGGCGGCAACAATACCCTCGCGATCACTTCCAGCTCGCTGGCGACCGGCAGCATCACCTTCACGGGTGCCGGCGGCAACGACGTCGTGAACATCTCCGGCGGCGAGATTTTCGCCGGCTCGCTCACCGCCACGCTGGGCAGCGGCACAAACGGCGTAAGCATCAGCGGCGGCAACCTGGTGGCCAGCGGGGGCTTCACCCTCAGCGCAGGCGATGGAGACGATTCCTTCGCCCTCACGCCCACCAACAGCAGCGTCGCCGGCCCCATCAAGCTCGGATTTGGCGACGGAGTCTCCGTCGCGACCATCTCCGCCACGGGAAATCTAAAGACCGGGCCGATCGGCATCCTCGCCGGCACGCACGCCGCCGGCACGAGCACGTTCGCCGTAACGGGAATGACGGCAAGCGTCGCCGGCATCACCGCCACGTACGCAGGCGGCGACACGAACGGGCAAATCACCACCGGTGTCGGATCGATCCCCGGAGGAGTGAAGGTCACGACCGGCGCCGGGAACGATGGCTTCTCCCTCACCTCGCAGTTCGGCCTCACTTCGGGGCCGGTCAGCATCAATTCCGGCAACGGAAACAATGGGTTCGGAGGAAGCCTCGTCGGAGCGCGCATCGCAGGGCTCACCTACAAGGGCGGCAACGCAGGGGACGCGGTGACCATGAACGTGGCGCTGGTAAACATCAGCACCGCGGCGTTTGACTTCGGCGAGGGTAACTTCAACGTTCAAGTGAACAACGGCGGCCAGTCCACATTTGGAAGTCTCGGCGTCAAGAGCGCCAGCGTCACCGGCAATACCGGCAACATTACATTCGTGGGGATCTCGGTGAAGGGCGCTGTCTCATTGCTCACCGGCGCAGGCGCGGAGACGACGAACCTCGTCGACGTGGCATTCGCAGGCGCGTTCACCACAAACTTCGGCGACGGAGCGGACACGTTGTTAATCGAGACCACGAACGCTGGCATCGAGTCGGTCTTCCGCGGCCCTGTAAACATCGCCCTCGGCGACGGAGCCGACACCGCGAACATCGGCAACAACAACCCAATCGGCCGCGCGCGCTTCTTTGGCCCCGTGAAAATCGACGGCGGCGGCGGATCGGACACCACGAACGTCAAGTCCGGCGCATTTGGAAACATCTATCCCGCCGGGCAGCCCGTCTTCGTGAGCGTCGAGACCGAGAACTAAAACGGCTCCCGCGCCACGCCCGTGGCCCGCGCGCAACCTTACCGGACGCGCGCGGCCACGCCCGGCTGGCTTTCCCAGAGGACCTTCTCGCCATCGAACACCGCGGCGAGTTCCACGCCATCGAGCGCCTTCGTTTTGCAAACGAGGAAGCCACTCGTCGTACCGCGCCACACTTCCCTCCCCTGCCACTGGATGATGGTGACACCATCCACAATGCGCGTGGAAATCCCGCGGCCCGCGACCGGGCCTTTCGGAGGGATGGCGCTCGCGCGGAGCTCGGGGCTTTTCTCGCGCACCTTCGCGCCCGCGCCCGGCTCGCTCTCCCACAGGGTCTTCTCGCCATCAAACGCAGCGGCGAACTCGCGCCCGTCAACCATCACCGCGGCAGCGCGGAGCGGATTCGTGGTGCGGCCCTGCCACACCGTGGCACCGTTCCAGGCGACGAGGGCTTCGCCATTGACCGAGGAAGTGGAAATCGGCCCCGCAAACGTTGCCGCATGGAACAGCA
>SXWH01000125.1 GCA_005791535.1 Verrucomicrobiaceae bacterium
CGTGCTGCTCGTAGTGGATGCGCACGACGGCCCGCAGGCGCAGACGAAGTTCGTTTTGAAAAAGGCGCTTGAGAACGGCGCGAAGCCGATTGTTGTCATCAACAAGATCGACCGCGACAACGCCGATCCGCACAAGGTGCTCGATCAGGTCTTTGAGCTTTTCCTCGAGCTTCATGCGAGCGACGACCAGCTCGACTTCCCGATCGTTTACGCGAGCGCGAAGAACGGCTTCGCGAAGATCAACCTCACCGACGAGAGCAGCACGATGGAACCGCTTTACCAGACGGTCGTGGACAAAATCCCCGCGCCGAAAATCAGCGACGTTCCATACTTCCAGTTCGTCGTCGCGAATCTCGATTACAGCGAATACCTCGGCCGTCTCGCCTACGGGCGCATCGTCTCGGGCAGCGTGAAAGTCGGCGACACCATCGTTTGCCTCCACAATGACGGCCATGCTTCGAAGGCAAAAGTGACTGCGGTTTTTGGACACGAGGGGCTCAAGAAAATCGAGATTCCAGAAGCGTTCGCGGGTGACATCGTCGGCATCGCCGGCTTTGAGGATGTGTTCATCGGCGAAACGCTGACGGACAGCGAGGAACGGGAGCGCCTGCCATTCGTCGACATCGATCCGCCGACGATCAGCATGAAGATTTGCATCAACGACGGTCCTCTGGCCGGCCGCGAAGGCACGCTTCTCACCGCGCGTCAGGTGCGCGAGCGTCTATTCCGCGAGACGCGCACAAACGTTTCGATTCAGGTATCCGATACCGACGTGGCAGGCCACTTCGACATCAAAGCGCGCGGCGAAATGCAGATCGCGATTCTCGTCGAGCAGATGCGCCGCGAAGGCTTCGAGGTGCTCGTCTCGCGCCCGGAGGTTATTTTCAAAAAGGACGAGGCCGGCAACGTCACCGAGCCTTACGAGGAACTGCACGTCGATCTTCCTCAGGAATATCTCGGCGACATCATCCAAAGCCTCGCCGGACGCAAAGCCGACATCACGCACATGGAGCATCACCCCCACAGCGTGGAGCTCACCGCGATCATCCCGACGCGCGGACTCATCGGATTCGAAACTGTGCTCGTCAACGTGACCAAGGGCATGGGTATCACAAGCTCGCTCTTCCACGGCTACGGCCCGCACAAGGGAGAAATCCCGAACCGCGGCAATGGCGTCCTCGTGAGCATGGAAAACGGCGTGAGCACTGCTTACGCGCTCGACACCGTGCAGGAACGCGGCCGCCTGTTCATCGATCCGCAGGAGGAAATCTACGAAGGAATGATCGTCGGCGAGAACAGCCGCAACGAAGACATGCCGGTAAACCCGTGCCGCGCGAAAAAGCTCACCAACATGCGTTCGCAGGGCGATGGCAAAGGCATCACGCTCCCGCCCGGATTGAAAATGAGCCTTGAACGCTCGCTCGAATACATTGCGCCGGATGAATACGTGGAGGTGACGCCGAAATCGATTCGCCTGCGGAAGAAGATCCTCGACGCCAACGCACGCAAACGCGCCGAGAAGTCCTCCCTGCTGTAAAGGCCGGAGGGAAATCCCGAGCCACTACTGCCGCGAGTCGGCGCCTGAACCGAGCATGCGAACCCGCTGACTTGTCAGCGGGAGCTTCATCGTGAGCGCAAGCCCGCTTCCCGGTGTATTCAGCAGCTCCATCTCTCCTCCGTGCTCGCGTATGATGCGACGCACGATCAGCAGACCGAGCCCGCTGCCGCCGGCCTTTGTGGTGAAATACGGCTCGAAGATTTTGCTCATTTCCGCCTCGGGAATTCCACCACCAGTGTCCGCAAACGAGACGCTGGCAAAGCGATCGTCCATATCAGTGCGGACCCTGAGGATTCCGCCGCTCTTCATCGCCTGAAACGCGTTTTTGATCACATTGAAAAACGCCTGTTTGATTTGCGTGCGATCGAGTTCCACGAGCGGAAGGTCGGCGCGCAGCTCCGACTCGACGATGATATTGCGGTCGGCGATTTCTGTTTCGAGAAACCGGATGCTTTCCTGCACGAGTTGATTCAGGTTCTCGAGGTGGCAATCGAGCTGGGCCGGACGGATGGCACCGAGGAACTGCCGGATAATCGTGTCGAGCCGACCGATTTCCTCCTTCGCAACATCGACAATTTTCAAGAGATCCTTCCGCTGCGAATCGGGGATTTTGCGCAGCCTCCGCTCCATAAGCTGGAGATGAATATGGAGGGAGTTGAGTGGATTCCCAATTTCGTGCGCAACCCCCGCAGCGAGGAGCGTCAGTGCGTTCAAGCGCTCGCTGTGGATGGTTTCCTCAGTGCTTTTCCGGCTTTCGGTGATGTCCCGCAGGATGACCGCATAGCCGAGGAGGTCGTGCGCTTCGCTGTCCACCCGTAATGGGGTAACGTAGAAATTCAAAAACCGGTTCATGGGGTAAAATACCTCCATGTCGCGGGAGATGGTTTTTTCGGCCTGCGCGATTGCGCTCCAGTCGAGCCCCCGGATCTTTTCCGTGAGAAGCACTCCCATCGCCGACTCGCGCTCCATACCGAAGAACTCGCCGGCAGCGCGATTCAAGTAAGTGATGTGACCGGCAGCATCGGTAACTATGACCCCCTCGTGCAGTGCGTGAAAGATCGTCTCAAAGAACCCCTTTTCGTCCGCCAGCCGGAGCACGTAGTCGCGGACCTCCTCGGGGCGCACGCGCCCGATGCGTTCGAGCAGCTTGTCGAGAAATCCAGAATTCATGGCACCAACGTATCGCCCCGCGATTCGTGTTCACAAAGCGAAAAATCCGCCATGGCGGCAGGGCGACTTTCGCACGTTTTGCCCTTTGCCTTCGTATCGTACGGCGTCTATTTTGAGCCACGTACATGCGCACCCCTCGACGTTACACATCCGACTCTCAACGCGTCTGGACGACCGGATTGCGCGGCACGACCGTCGTCCTGTCCGTCGTTTTCGCATGGGGTTTGATGCAGGCCGGGATGAAGACGTTCGACATCGTTTTCGGCGCGGGCCACGCGTCGATGTCGGCAAATCTATGGGATATCGTAAAGCTGGATAGCAATCTGTTAGCCGACAGCAGCTACTGGGCGATCATCACCGCGCCGCTCGTACACGCCAACACGCTGCACTTTCTGCTGAACTTCGCAGCGATCCTACTGGCCGGCCCCGATGTAGAGCGAATCATCGGAAGGCGGCATTTCATGCTGCTCACACTTTCCGCATGGGTGCTCGGCAGCCTTGCTTCGTGGGCGGCGCACCTTTCCACGCCCGGCCATTATGCGGAGGTCGCGGGCTTCTCGGCTCCGGCTGCGGCGGTGCTTGCAGCATACTGCACGATCATGCCGGAGCTGGAACATCGCGTGAACCTTTTCTTCGTCCTGCCATTGAGGTTCCGGGCAAAGTTTCTGGCAATCGGGGTGGTGCTGCTCGCCGCTGCTTGCGCGATTTCGGCAACAGTCACCGTTATCGGCCCCGCAGGAATCCTCGCCAGCACAGCGTTGGGTTGGGCATGGATGAAGCTACTCGGCTTTGGAAATCCGCTCTGGATTCAGCGCGTTATCTTCGACCGGCGCCAGCGCGCCGACCGCCTGAGCCGCATGGGCGCGGATGATTTCGTCGCCGCGGAGGTGGACCCGATTCTTGAAAAAATCGCCCGGTCCGGAATGGACAGTCTGACCCGTGCCGAGCGCAAACTGCTCGAGCAGGGAAGCAGGAAACTGAACGGAGAGGACCACGATGATTGAGGGCAAAGGCCGTCCCGGGAAAAGAGAACGGCCCGCTTCCTTTCGGTTACGGGCCGTTCTGACCAAACACCACCACAGGTGGAGAGTCGCAGTGCGCCACGAAAGCGCTTGATGGGAGTATCATAGCGCGGGAGATCGACTTTTGCAATTTGCACACCGGCTTTTCTGCTTACTCCCTGAAAATGTAACGTTCCGCCTTCCCCAAAGGGCCTTGCCGCTATATCGTCCCGACCCCGATGAAATACCTGGTTGCTGACGATGACCCGCTCGTGTGCGAGACGGTGGAGGCCTTTCTCCAACGCTTCGACGACACGGAATTCTGCCTGAAAGTCGGCGACGGACTCACCGCGCTTCAGGTGATTTCCGCGGGCGGGATCGACGCCGTTTTTCTCGATCTCCAAATGCCGGGACTCAATGGACCCGAGGTGCTGCGTGCGCTGTCGCGGGATATTCCGATTGTGCTGATTAGTGCGAGCGCGGAGTTCGGCGCACAGAGCTACGAATTCCAGGTCACCGATTACCTCGTGAAGCCGCTCGAATTTCCCCGCTTCGCGCAAGCCGTCGCAAAAGTTCGCGAGAAACTCGCCGCCAAAGACCTGGCGCGTGGAATCACGCCCCTGCGCGAAGTTTTCGTAAAGGACGGCACGCGCCTCGTGCGGGTGGTGCTTGATGATCTCGTGCTCCTGAAAGCGGAGGCGAATTACGTGGAGTTTGTGAGCACGGATTCCACGGTGCTGAGCCTGATGACGATCGGCAGGCTTGAGCAGCAACTTCCGCCGGAGTTCGTCCGCGCGCACCGCTCCTACATCGTGAATCTGCGGCACATCACGAAGATCGAAGGCAGCACGGTCTTTCTCGGCAAGCACTCGCTGCCCGTCGGGGAATCCTACCGCGAAGCCCTTCTGGCGAAGCTACCCGTGCTTCGCTGACGCTCCGTCGTCACACTGCGCGGCTGCTGCGTGTAATGCGGCGACGCAATCATCCAGCGCCGCCCACTCCGCAGCGATGATCCGTTCAAACGATGCGTTCACCGCCGAGAGCTGTAACTGCGCTATCGCGGAGTGAAGCCGATGGCGTAGTTTGCGAACAGCGTCCGAGTCCCGCGCGGCGACTGCATTTGTAACCTCCACAACGGCTTTGCGCAGTTCCGCGGAGATCGCGGTGAGCACCTGTGCAAGCTTCTCCCCTCGAAAAAGCTCGTGAAGGGGAGTCGCGCGAATCGCCGGAGAAGCGGCGTGCGCACCGCCGGATTTAAGCGCTGCAAAGAGAATCGCGGGCACAATCGGCTTCGCCACAGCTCCCCTCATTCCGACACGAAGACACTCGGCACGGGCCTCATCCGATAGCTGCGCCGTCACGGCAAAAACCGGCAGCGCGGGGCAAAGCTTCAGCGCCTCGCGGGCGAGTTCGATGCCCGTCATGTCCGGGAGCTGAAGGTCGAAAAGCGCCACATCGAACTCCGCAGCACGAAGCCGCGCGATCCCGTCCCCGCCGGTTTCGGCCATCTCCAGCACAGCGCCGGTTTCTGCAATCAACGCCGCCATCACCTCACGGTTCGAGGGAGTGTCCTCGACGTAAAGGATCCGCATTCCATCCAGCCGCACGGTGTCGGACGCGTCCCCTCCCGCCGGCGTGCTTGCAGGCTCGCAGGGAAGCTCAAAAAGAAAGCGTGAGCCGTGCGGTTCGTTTTGCTCCACGCGGATTCCACCGCCCTGCAATTCGAGGATTGTTTTCGTGATGCTGAGTCCAAGCCCGGTCCCGCCAAATCGCTGCGAACCGGACGTTTGATCAAACGGTGAAAAGATGCGCACACGGTCCGCTTCCACGACGCCGATTCCCGTATCGCTGACCTCACCGTGCAACCGGCCGTTCACCCACCGGGCTTTCAGCGCCACGCATCCGGCGCTCGTGAACTTCACTGCGTTGTTGAGCAGGTTGTGCAGCACCTGCGAAAGGCGGGTCGCGTCGCCAATCGCAAACTCGGGGACGTCGTCCGCGATGTCCTCAATAAATTCCAAGCCCTTCTGAGCAGCGAGCGGACGATGGACGAGCGCCACATCACCGAGCACACGACGCAGCGGGAACGGCTCCATGTACACCTCCATTTTCCCCGCGCGCAGCTTTGACCAGTCGAGCACACCGTTGAAAAGCGCGGTCAACTGCTGTGCGGCCGCATTGAGTGAACGCAGCACGGGAATCTGATGCGGCGGCGGATTGTTCCGTTCCAGCAGGCGAAGCAGCCCGGTCACTGCATTCAGCGGCGTGCGAATCTCGTGACTCATCACGGCGAGGAACTGCTCCTTCGCCCGCGAAGCGTCCACGGCCTCGGCTCGCGCGGATTCCACGGCTGCCACCTGCGCGGCGATCTTTTGCGACATCGCATTAAAGCCTGCGGCGAGCATTCCAACTTCATCGCCCGAAGTTTCCGGAAGCGGGTGCGGCACAGCTCCCGCGTCGAAATCCGCGATCGCCACGGCCACTGTCCGAAGGCGTCTCGTAGTCCACCTCGCAAGCGCAACCAGCACCAGAATTCCAGCGGCCGCAGCGCTGCCGGAGATAACCAATGCCTTGTTTCGCGCGGAGCGAAGGCCGTCCAGTTCGGCGCCTCCCGCAGACGACACGCGAATGAGAAGCTCCCTTTTCGTTTCAGGCACCAGCACGTGACGTCCCTCGGAGAACACCCAGTCATTTCCAAACTCGCGCCGGTCCTCCGGCGAGGGACGCAAAGCATTCCAGTTGTGTCCGAGATCCACGCCGAAGCGCGCATCAGGCACCGGGTGCACAAGCCACGAACCGGCCTCATTCGCCACGTAGAGCCGCATCCGCTCGGCGCGCTGCGCCTGTAGGTCCGCAAGAAAGCGCGTGAGATCGACATTGATGACCACGAGCGCCGGCACCGGTCCGACAGTCATCGCCACTGCGCGCATCGTAGGCGTGTACGGCTTTGAAATGCCCCCGAAGTCGCGATTCAAATCAATCTCCGAAAGATACACATCGCCCTCGCCGAGACGCGCACCGTCGCGCACGTAGTCGCGGTCACCCTTGGGCTGAAGCCGCTCCTCGGGCATCGCCGTCACCGCATCGCCGGAGCGGTCGAGCCGGACGAGTTCCATTCCCACGCTGTCCGTCGCAATGATCCGGACCTGGACGTAGCCGGGCTTGCCGGCCATCAGCGCCCGGAAATCCGCCTCCACACGACTGCGCGTCGTCCCGTTTCTATCGCGGAGGAAATCGATCACCGACTGCGAGCGCGCCAGATAGAGCGAATCGCGAACGACATCCGCCGCAAGGCTCCCGCATTTGAGCGCAACTGTTCGCCGTTCATGCTCCAGCGACTGCCGCCACGTCTCCGTGAGATGCTCCTTGGCCCCCTGAAAGTTGAACCATCCCAAAACCGCCATCGCCAGCACGACCACGATCGACGCCGTGATGCTGAAACGCACGACAAGCGAAGCGCCGCGGCGGCGGCCTGCGTGACTCGTTGGCTTCGCATTCATCGCCACATCCCTAGCGGCGTTCCGGAGCTTTTCGAGCACGGAGTTCCATGGAGTTTGACGCCAAAACGCCTCAATAGCGCCTCTCGGCCGCCAAAAATTCGTCAAACGTTACCTTTTCGCCTCCCATAAGTCATAATTTCGTAACATTTGCCGGAGAGTCTCCGTAAAGACGCCACCCCCGCGTCACACAAAACCTACACCAAAACACACAAATGATGAAAACCACGCTCGCTCTGGTACTCGCTGCATCCGCCGCGATTGCCGGAAACACCTCCGCTCCAATCAAAGTCGAGACCAAGGAGAAAACTCTCTCCGAGCAGTTCGACAACTTCGGACTCCTCTACAAGGACAAGAACAACTCCGTCCTTCAGGAACTCTGGGTCCTCGGCCGCTACCACCTGCACTATCATGACACGGACGGCACGCTCGGCAACGACTCGGGCTGGGAACACCGTCGCGCGCGCTTCGGCTTCCAGGCTACTTTGTTTGAGAACCTCACCATCCACGCACAAGCAGTCAGCGGCGCGGATTTTGACCCGGTTTACAACGGCTTCACCGAACTGTGGGCGAGCTGGAAGTTCAGCGACGCGGTCAAGCTCACCATCGGCCAGCAGAAGCACCGCTTCACCCACGACCGCAACGTCTCCAGCCGCTACATCAATTACATGGAGCGCTCCATGTTCACCAATATGTTCGGCCTCGACTACACACCGGCAGTCACGCTCTCGGGCAAAGTCGGAAAGACCGAATATTACACCGGCATCTTCTCGAATTACACGGATCACAACATGTCCCGTGCGTTTGGCGATTTCAACTCCGGATGGTCTTACATCGCTGCGGCAAGCTACGACCTCGGCGGCCTTTTTGGTGCTGAATCCGCTTCCATCTACGCCAGCTACATCCACAGCGAGGCCGACGCCGAGGCAACAAACATGAACCGCTTCCGCGATGGCGTCTCCGCCGCGCTCATCCTCACGGATGGTCCGGCCGCGCTGGTGACGGAAGTGACCGGCGGATTTGGCAGCGACCGCGGCAGCGCTGTCGGCATCAACATCCAGCCTTCGTATTTCCTCACCGACAATCTCCAGCTCGTCGGGCGCTACCAGCTCGCGCTGTCGGACGATGAGAAAGGTCTCACCGGCCAGCGCCGTTATGAGCGCGCAGCAGGAGCACAGCCGGGCAATCAGTATCAGGCCGGCTATCTCGGTCTGAACTACTACATCGCGGGCCACCGTGCGAAGCTCATGACCGGCGTCGAATACGCCGACATGGACGGCGAGAGCGAAGTCACCGCGTTCGCCGGTGTTCGCATCTTCTTCGGGCCGGATTCCAAGGGCGCGTTCCCGACCGGCAAGACCCTGAAGGGACGCTGGTAGTCCTATTTCCACCTCACGGTGGTGTTTGGTCAGAACGGCCCGTTGCGTGATGCAGCGGGCCGTTCTCTTTTTCGTTTAAACGAAGCATTCCGATCATCGCATGCTTTTTTCGAAGTTTCTGTTGCCACGTAAAGTTCGCGCTCTAAGACCCGCTTGCTGCCGCACCGGCGGCAAACATCGAAGAACCATATCCAATTCAAATATGACAAAATACATCCTTATGACGTTGATCGCGGCGGGTCTGCCAGTGGCTGCAACCCACGCACAGGAAGCGAAAACAAAAGCGAAGGCCGGCGCGAAAGCGTCCGCCAAGGCGACCATCACCAAGGCCGAAGTCCTCGCTGCGCAGCAGGCGTGGTGCGATGCGCTCGTGGCAATTGGCAAGGCCAGCGAGACCGGCGGTGATCCGAAAGCCCTCGCGGAAAAAGTGCTCTCCGAGGCCTACGACTATGACAAGGGCCAGGTGTTCTTCAAACCGACGCTCGCATACGGCGCGAACACCTTCCGCCCTACCAAGGAAGGCGCGCTCGCGTACTTCGTCGGTGGAAATCCGAAATTCCCGGAAGACAAAGGCTTCGCGCTAAAGCCGTGGGTAAAAGCCCGCTTCGACAACCTCGGCGAAGGCAACGAGGACGGCATCCAGATTCACGGCGACATCGCCATCACCATGGGCAACGTCTGGGTGACGGACAAGGAAGGCAAAGAGACGATGGTGGACAAAACGTTCGTCTTCAAGAAAGGCGCGGACGGAAAGTTGAGACTCATCGTCCACAAGTCCGCACTCCCTTACTCGCCGGAAAAGAAGTAGCCGAGATTCGCCATCATCTTCTCGTGGTACCGGGAAGACCCGTTGTCGCAGGACAGCGGGTCTTCCTCCCGTTTTCCGCGCAACGCGGCGGACCTGCCCTCCATTCTGAATTCCTCATTCCTCACCTATGAAAACACCCATCCTACTCACCACATTACTCGCAGCTTCCAGCGCCCTTGCCGGGAGTGCGTCCGTGTCCTCGACTGACACCGCGTCCGAATCAAACGACTTGCTCACGTCGCTCTGGGATCTGCCCACCATATACAAGGGCGATGGCTTCCTTCGTGAGGCCCGGTTCATCGGCCGCCTCCATGCCGACGTTTACGAAATCGATTCCGCCCAGGGCCATCAACAGGATTGGGAACTTCGACGATTCCGCGTCGGCACACGGCTGAAGTTCGCGGGCGGTCTGGAGTTCAAGACCGAGGTTCAGTTGAACCCGCAGGCAAGCGACCCGGCCTACGAGCGGATCTCCGAGCTTTATCTAAGCTGGAAGCAGAGCGAATCCTTCAATCTGAAGATCGGAAAATTCGCCGCGGATTTCACTCACGACGGACGGATTTCATCAAACAACCTCCAGACCCTCGAACGCAACCAGCTCACCAACAGCTTCTGGGCCACCACGCGGTTCTTCAGCGGCGTCGCCGCGAATGGACAACTCGGCAAGTGGTCTTACAACGTCGGCGTGTTCTCTAACGACGTGGACAAGGAGTTCGGGAACTTCGACGCGAGCTGGTTCGGCGTCCTCGGCCTTGGCTACGACATCAGCGCGCCGCTCGGGGCAAAGAAGGCGGTCATCAACCTCGACTACTTCTACCAGGACGTGGACCCGGCCGCGGTCAATATCCGCCCGTTCGAGCACGTCGGCTCCCTCAATCTCAACGCCGATTACGGCTCCTGGGGATTTGCCACCGACCTCGCGGGCGGGATCGGCAAGCTCTCGCAAAGCGACGGCTGGGGCGCGATGGGGCAGGTCTGGTACCAATTCACGGACAAGCTCGAAGGCATCGCCCGCTACACCCACGTGGAAGGCAGCGACCCCGACAGCCTGAGATTTGGCCGCTACGAAAGCCGGATCGTGAGCGGAAAAGGCGACCGCTACGACGAGGCCTACCTCGGCCTCAACTACTACATCTACGGCCACAAGCTGAAGCTCCAGAGCGGCTGGACCTACGCCTCCATGGACGACTCCGCCGGCAATGGCGGCGAATACGACGGTTGGGCATGGACGACCGGCTTGCGGATGAGTTGGTAGAGCCACTCGCCGGATAAAGTAACCTTTAAGGCCAACGGCCCGCTGTCACATGGCAGCGGGCCGTTGCGCTTTCGCCAGGGTCGCTGCTCCCCCCGACGCATCGCGCACAAGCCGCCCATCCTCCTGCGCAACCCGCTCCACCACGCCCGGCGTGAGATCCACCGGTCCAGATTCGAGATCCACCGTGCCCGGCGTCCCGTCAACCGGCCCGGAAGCCTGCTCCACCTGCGGAGGAGCGTGCTGTACTTAAAGAGGAGCGGCTTGTACCAGCCGGGGAGCCTGCTGTACCACGTCCGAAGCCTGCTGTACCAGCGGAGCAACGCAAAGTACCACGCCGGAAGCTCAAAGTACCGCCCCCGGAGGTCGCTGTACCACGCCGGAAACCCAAAGTACCGCCTCCGAAGGCCGCTGTACCGCCTCCGAAAGGCAAAGTACCGGGTACTTTGCCCTTCGGACGTGGTACTTTGGGTTTCCGGCGTGGTACTTTGACCTTCCGGCGTGGTACTTCACCTTTCCGACGCGGTACTTTGACTTTCCGCCGTGGTACAACGGGCTTTCGCCATGGTACAGCAGGCTGCCGACGTGGTACAGCACGCTCCCGGCGTGGTACAACAGGCTTCCGCTGTGGTACAGCACGCTTTCCCGCTGGTACAGCACGCTTTTCACCTGAGTAACCTGCCCTTTCCTCTGACAAACCTCCCTTTACCCCTGAAACAGCCACCTTCACCCTTAAAGGATCGGCTTCTAGCGGCAGAAAACCACGCAACCCGCTTCCCGAACGGGCTTTAGCGTTTCGCGGATGGGGCGACGGACGGGGGCTTTCCTCGATTTCCTCTGAAGGGGCGGGCGCCGATCGCCTACTTCGAGCCGACGGCCTGCGGCAACGCCTTTACGTGCGCGGCAAATTCGACTCCGTTGACCTTCCCCTCGACTTTGTCGGCGCCCAGCTTGATGCCTTTGACGTCGTACAGATGACCGTCGGGCGAAATGGCTTTAATGCCGTAGTTGGTCCCGTCGGCGGCGATGGCTTTGATGTTGATGATGCTGCCGGAGGCGGAAACGCCTTTGACATCGAGCTTCCCGCCATCGGGCAGGATGGCTTTGATGCCGAGCACCGTGCCATCGGCGGCGACGGCCTTCACGGGCTGGAGCTTGTCCGAGCTAACGAGAATCTTCACCGGCAGTTTGGCGTCGCCCACGAGGGCTTTGATGTCGAGCAGGTGCGCGTTGCCCTCGGTCTGGATGGCTTTGACGGCATGCAATTTTCCGGCGGAATCGACGGCTTTGACATCGATGAGACGCCCCTCGGGATGGACGGCCTTGATGTGCCAGACGGTGTCGGCTGCGTGAAGGGTGGTGGCGAAAAGGAGGGCGGCGAGAGCGTTCAGGAGTTTCATCGCCGCGATGGAAACCACAGCCGAGGCGCGCGGTCAAACATCGAATCCGCGCGAAGCCGCGCCGGAGGAGGAAAAGTGCGGAGGCGGTAAAAAACCTGTCACACCTTGTCGGGTCGGTGCTGTAATACGCGTCCCCTCTTTTCATGAACCTCATCCGCAGCTCGCTCCGCAGACCATTTACGGTGATCGTCGCCGTGGTGGCGCTGTGCCTCGGCGGGTGGATGGCGATTCAGCGGATGGCGCGCGATGTGTTCCCGGCGCTGGGCATCCCGACGATCTACGTCGCGCACCCTTACGGCGGCATGGACCCGGCGCAGAGGGAGGGCGACATCACGTAATACTACGAGTAACACTTTCTGTACATCACGGGCATCGAGCATGTGGAGAGCCAGAGCATCCAGGGCGCGAGCATCATGAAGCTGCAGTTCCACCCCGGCACGGAGATGGCGGCGGCGATGTCGGAGACGGTGGCGTATGTGAATCGCGCGCGCGCTTTCATGCC
>SXWH01000126.1 GCA_005791535.1 Verrucomicrobiaceae bacterium
AGCAGCCGCCGAAAGAAAGCGCGCCTACTTCGGAAGCGCACATTCCGAATCATTCGGAAACCACGACACGGGCGACACCCGCAGACAACGACCGCATCAAAGAACTAGAACACCAGAACCGCGACCTTGAAATTGCGACGCGGGCAAAAGACTACTACCTTGAGCGACTCGAAAAAGAACGTGGGCTTTTTGCGGAACAACTGGTCGGCATAAGTCGATACGTCGGCGAACTCGAAACTCAAGTGCGCCAACTCGGTGGAGCACCAAGCGGCAACATCGCCCTTCCGCAACGTGCGGAAAGGGACGGAACGATTCCGCAAGGCACGGATTCCAGACCCAACCCAGAAAGAACGAGCCGCTTTCTCTGAAAACATTGAGTGTAAATTCCCAACAACGGAACACGTTTTTGTCAGACGTTGTATTTTGATGATTCAACCTCCGGGTCGTATCCGATGAAGGCAATCACCTTGGGTCGGGAACATGGGCCAATGAGCGTGCGATTGTGCTCCCATTTTTCAACAGTCTGATATGTTACCCCAAGAATATGCGCGGCCTGAACATTGGTCATCTTGCGGTCAATCCGCACCCGTCGAAGGTGCTCGCCAAGCGTCTTCGGGTGCTCAGGCACCTTCCGCCACAACCGCCGATACGGTGATGCAAGAGGGATTTCAGCCAAAACCGTCCTCTCACAAATACCCAACAGGGCCAACAGCCTGTGCTCCCACCCGCAGACCTGCCCCCGCCACCTTTCCGCACAGGCTGCGCCGCCCTCCGCAGTCGCTGAGCTTGGGGTCGTTCGGCCAAACCACAAGCATATCACTCATGATCCGTGTGCTCGCGTTACTGTCCGTTTTGACGACCGCTTGCTTCGCAGGTGGTGGTCGCGAGAGCCTTGTGGCAGACATGAACGGATGGACTCTCACATTGGATTCCAGCGATGGATCGAGTGCGCACATCACGAAGAAAGTGGGAGATCGGCAGTTGGTCGCTCTGATCGAGTTTGCCCATTTTTGGGACTACCTTCTCGTGGCGAAGACGCTTCCGAAGACGACGAAGAACCAGAAGTCTCCGTTCCGGATTATCGAGGACGACGGAACGCAGCGTGTCGTCTATTTGGCCTCTGATACGGCCCGGCCACTGTTTGAGTTGATGCTGCTGAATCATCGCACTGCCTTTTCGAGCTTCGATGCGGCGCTTGTGGAAGAAGAACTCAACAAGAATCCTCCGATTGACCGGAAGTTCCTTCCGAACAGGAACTTTGTCTTCAAAGTAGCCGCCCGAGAGTTGAAGCTGAAATGAAGCACCTCCTCAACACCACCAAATGCGCAACAATGAACCATGACGCAACAATGAACCACACTCAAAATAGCGCACGTATCCCGAATGCGTTACAAGAATCCAATCCGTAACTGTGTCGTCGAGTTTCGCAAAGTCTGTCCGCTGCAATGGGAAAACCTTTGGCAGACATCAGACCCAGCAGTGCGCCATTGTGAGACGTGCAAACGAGACGTTCACTTTTGCCACACCGACGAGGAAGCCCTCGCTCATGCGAAGGCCGGTCATTGCATCGCCAAGCCCCAACTCGACGAGGCACAACTTCCGGGTATTTACATCGGAGAACCTAATCCACCACTTCCATCCCCAACACCCGAGGAAGAAGCCCTCCGTGCAGATTACAACCGAGAATGCGCCAAAACGTATGCGCTCCGCGACCTCAAGTATTCGACGCGCTTTTGTCCGAGTTGCGGTTACCCATGCCCCGATTGGCAACCCGCTTGCCGCGTGTGCGATTACGAGATTGGTAGAGTTACTGCATCCAAATGAACCGCGCGCAACAATGCACCCCACTCAAAGTAGCGCCCTCAAAGGAGCGCCCAAACTTCCATTCCAAATATGAGCCGACATGATGTAGCCGTCCTCACGCTCCGGGCATTCGCACTCTATGCCTGGTTTCAGGCGCTCGAGTTTTTCGCAGGCGCAGCGATGGGCGTTATCCTCACAGCGTCATTCAAGCTGTCGGGTGGTTTTTCGTTCAGCACGGCGCTTGCGACCTTTGGCCCGTCGGTGATTTTTCTCGTGGTCGGCGCTTTCCTTTTCGTTCGCAGTCGCGAGTTGGCTTCGTGGCTTTTGCCGCTGCCCTCTGACGCAGAAGCCGAGCAGTTACCTCCGCATCCGCTGGCCGTTGCCTCTGTCGCTTTCGCTGTCGTCGGTGTCGCCATGTGCCTCTACGCGACACCTCGCGCCCTGGCTTACGCAATCACGTTCGCGGAGATTGATGATCCCAAGGCACGCGCCCAACGATTCAGCATCGAGGCACCGCACGTAATTGGAATCGCGGCACAGCTCGTTCTCGGCTTCTTCCTCTTCCTCAAGTCCCGGACATTCGCGACGACTTGGTGGCGCAAGCAACAACCCAAGCCACGCGAATGAAGTCGGCTGGCCAGACAGGACGAGAGCGCAGAAGGCTCGACGTGGAACTAGGGGTCAGGGTTCGAAAATTGACAGAAGCGAGAGAGCCGGATCATCGCGAAAACCAAGGCAACTGACAGGCTGCGTCCCGCCGCAGGCATGCAAAACGCAAAGCGGAAATCTTCTCTCCGTGCCACGCCGGAGATGTTTGCGCTGCGCGCGCGGTGGTCGGCGGCTGGAAGCGCGCCGCTCCTTTACGCGTCCCGCTTGTTTCGGAAATTATTTATGGCAACCGCTATGTGTCCCGGCTGGCTTCCGATGCGGCGGGGGCGGGGGATTTTGCGGCTGGCCAAGGGTGGGGGGATTGCCGATGGTCGGGGGTGATGCCAGACGATTCTGCTGATCTCTTTTCGATGCCCGCCGTTAGTTCGCCGGGGGAGAAGGGGCGTGTGTATTCGGTGGGAGAGGTGACGAAGGCGGTGCGGGCGGTGATTGAGGGGGCGTTTGTGGAGGTTTGGGTGGATGGGGAGGTTTCGAACTACCGGTTGCAGGCGAGCGGGCATCAGTATTTCACGCTGAAGGATGCGGATTCGCAGTTGTCGTGTGTGATGTTCGCGAGGACGGGGATGTGGAGGCGGAGCGGGGTGCAGTTGCGGGATGGGATGCTGGTGCAGGCGAAGGGGCGGATTACGGTGTATGAGGCGCGGGGGCAGTATCAGTTGAATGTTTCGACGGTGCAGGAGGCGGGGGCGGGTCAGCTTCAGGCGCGGTTTGAGGCGCTGAAGCGGAAGCTGGCGGCGGAGGGGCTTTTTGATGCGGAGCATAAGCGTCCGTTACCGAGGTTTCCGAGGGTGGTGGGAATTGTGACGTCGCCGACGGGTGCGGCGTTGCGGGATATGGTGCAGATTCTGGCGCGTCGTGCGCCGTGGGTGCGGGTGATTGTGAGTCCGTGCCGGGTGCAGGGTGCGGGTGCGGCGGCGGAGATCATCGAGGCGCTGGACCGGCTGCAGCAGATCGCGGAGCCGGTGGATGTGATCGTGGTGGCGCGGGGCGGGGGGAGCATGGAGGATTTGTGGGAGTTTAATAGCGAGGCGCTGGCGAGGGCGATCGCGGGTTCGGCGGTGCCGGTGGTCTCGGCGGTGGGGCATGAGATTGATTTTACGATCGCGGATTTTGTGGCGGATTTGCGCGCACCGACGCCGAGTGCGGCGGCGGAGCTTGTGGCACCGGATACGGCGGAGGTGTTGCGGCAGCTCGGGGACATCGAGCGCCGGATGAAGCGTGCAGTGGCGCGGGAGATCGAGCGCGGCCGGGCGGCGGTGGCGTTGTTGGGGAGCCACCGGTATTTGCGGAACCCGGCGGTGGCGATCGAGGAGCGTTCGCAGCGTGTGGATTTGGCAGAGCAGGCGTTGTTTCGCGCAGCGGAGGACCGGCTGGCGGCGTTGCGAAATCAACTTTCGGCGCTGGATGCGCGGCTGGACCGGCACCGGCCGGACCGGGTGCTGGCGATGAGGATGGAGCGGCTGAAGGCTGCGGCGGCAAAGCTGCAGGAGTGCGCGGCGGCTTTTCTGGCGCGGCGTGTGGCGAGGGTGGAGAAGATCGAGGCGGTGCTGCGGGTGTTGTCGCCGGATGCGACGCTGCGACGCGGTTACACGATCACGATGGATGGCGAGGGGCGGTTGTTGCGGACGGCGGCGGAGGGGCAGGCGGCGGAGAAAATCGTGACGCGGTTCGTCGACGGCCGGGTGGCTTCCGCGCCGGAAAAACCAAGGGCCGTGCGAAAAAAGAAGCCTGCTGCTGAGGAGTAGCTGCGCAATTTGCGGAATTTTCCGCTCGCCGCGGGAGTGAACTTTCCGGAAATAAGCGCGTTGTGCGAATCGCATACCTTTTCAGCAGATACCCGGTTGTCTCTCAGACGTTCATCGATACGGAGATGCTCGCACTTGAGCGCGCCGGGGTGCAGCTCGAGATTTTTAGCATTTATCCTCCGCATACTTCCTTCCGCCATGGCCATTACGCAAAACTGAAGGCACCTGTGCATTATGCGCCGCCGCAGAGCATTCTGAAGCTGGGTGA
The DNA here is from genome assembly GCA_005791535.1 of Verrucomicrobiaceae bacterium. GTDB lineage: Bacteria > Verrucomicrobiota > Verrucomicrobiia > Chthoniobacterales > Chthoniobacteraceae > SXWH01. The sequence goes on from SXWH01000126.1 coordinate 4,486, forward strand.
GCAGGAGGCTAAACGCACGGGACGCTGGCCGGCGGACCTCGTCGCTAGTCACGAGCGGAAGTACGGTCCCGACTACAAGGCGGCCGTGCGGGCGAGGAATGCGCTGTATTTTGCGGATTTGTTCAAGGCGCGCGGCTTCACGCATTTCCATGTGCACTTTGCAAACCGTGCGGCGCATACGGCGCTGTTCCTAAAGGCGATCAGCGGGCTGCCGTTCAGCATGTCCACGCACGGGCAGGATTACATGGTGGATCTCGGCAACCACGATTTGCTCCGGGAGATTTGCCGCGAGGCGGAGTTCGTGGCGAATGAGACAGCGTGGAGCACAGGGCAGTTGCGCGATTTGTGTCCGGATTCGGCGGGCAAGATGTTCCGCGTGTTCAATGGGATGGACCTTTCGAATTTCAAGCAGGTGACTCCGGGTTCCGCGAACAGCGTGCCGCGGATTGTGGCAATCGGGCGGCTGATTGAGTTTAAGGGATTCCATCATTTGATCACGGCGGCTTCCGCGCTGCGGTCGCGCGGGTTGGAGTTTCAGTGCGATATCATCGGCGAGGGGCCGTGGCGGGCGCAATTGGAGCAGGACATCGCACAGCGGAATCTGAACGACTGCGTCCGGCTGACAGGCGCGCTGCCGCAGGAGGAGGTTTTCGCCGCGCTGCGCGGGTGTGATATTTTCGCGCTTCCCTGCATCGTGGATCGTCTCGGGGCGAGCGATGTTTTCCCCACGGTGATTCTGGAAGCGATGGCGAGCGCGAGACCGGTGGTCTCCACGCAGATCGCCGGAGTGCCCGAGCAGATCGTGCACGGCGAAACCGGTTTTATTTGCAAGCCCGGCGACACGGCGGAGCTGGCGGATTCGCTGGAAAAACTGCTGCGTTCGCGCGAATTGCGGGAGCAGTTCGGAGCTGCGGGCCAGAAGCGCTTGCAGGCGGAATTCGGCGTCGATTCGACTGTGAAGGAACTGCGCGGGTTGTTTGATCGCACGGTGAAGCCATCCACGAAGCCGGCATCGGTCCGCGCCAATCTCGCGGTCCTGCTTGAAGAGTGGCCCACGACGGAGCGTCACGAGGCGGAACTCCGTCAGCTCTCTGAGACGATTCCGGCATTTCGCGCCTACATCACCAAGGCTGGTGGCAGTGCGCCCGAGGATTGGAAAACGACGCTGCCGCACTGCGATTTCCTGCCCGAGGCGATGGTGGTGGAAGGCGAATGGCAGCAGCAGAAAGAATTGAGGCACCGCATCGAGACCTGGCGCGGCGATCTCGGCGGAAAGTTGTCCACCGAGGAGTATCTGCGGCAGGCCCGTTATGCGCTCACGATGCTGCCGTGGCTCGCGCGCGACGGCGTCAGCCACATTCACGCGGCGAGTTCGCGCGAGATTCTTTCGGCGTGGATTTTGAAACGGCTCACCGGCGTGACCATCAGCGCGACCATCGAGGAAAAGTGCGTCATTCCCGCATCCATCCTGTGTGAACTCGCGCCCGATTTCGCGGGCTTCCGGATAGCCGGAAAACGGAGTGACGATCCGCTCGCAAACACAGGTCCCGCGCGACCGTTCACCGTGGCCCAGCGCTCGGGCCGGAACTTTGAACCCGAGTGGCTGGAGGCGTTGCGCCGCTGGTCGAAGCAGCCTTCCGCGTAGCCCGGGCGGCTGTTTTTGCCGCGCCAAACGCAACTTTCCATTTCCCATCCCGCTGTTTCCCGCTAAACGGCACCGACTTTTTCTCACATGGCCAAATATATCGAAATGCCCAAACTCGCCGACACGATGACCGAAGGGACCGTCGTGAAGTGGCTGATCAAGGAAGGTGACAAGGTCTCCACGGGAGACGAAATCGCGGAGGTCGAAACCGACAAGGCGACGATGGGAATGGAGGCATTTGACTCGGGAACCGTGCACAAGATTCTCGTTCCTGCCGGCCAGAAGGTGCCGTGCGGCACGCCGATCGCGATGCTTTTGATGAAAGGCGAGGTCGCTCCCGCCGATGGCTCGATGCCCGTTGTCGGCGGTGGCGCAAAGCCGGCTGCCGCTGCCGCACCCGCTGCGGCGCAGGCTTCCGCCGTTACGCCCGCTGCTCCGGCTAAGGCAGTCACGGCAGCCGACAGCAATGCGCGAATCAAAGCCTCGCCGCTCGCGAAAAAGGTCGCGGCCGCACAGGGCGTGAGCCTCGCGGGTGTGGCCGGCACTGGCCCCGGTGGACGCATCATCGCTCGCGACGTTCCTGCGGCGGGTTCTGCACCGGTGGCTGCGCCCGCTGCCGCAGCAAAGCCGATTGCATCCACGCCTGCGGGCGAGGGCGACACGAAGATCGCGCTCTCCGGAATGCGCCGGATCATCGCCGAGCGCCTGCTCGCCAGCAAAACGACCATTCCGCATTTCTACCTCACGATCGAAGTCGATGCAGGCCCTCTGATGGCATTCCGCGCCGCTGCAAATGCTGCGAGCGAAGCGGCCGGTGGTCCGAAACTCACGGTGAACGATTTCGTGCTGAAAGCCGTGGTCACCGCCGCGACGAAGGTTCCTGCGGTAAACGCCAGCTTTGCGGGCGATCAAATCATCCAATACGGCAGCGTGCACCTCAGCGTTGCGGTTTCGGTGGACGATGGCTTGCTGACGCCCGTTATCCGCGATGCCCAGAAGAAGTCGCTGCGCGAAATCAGCGAAGGGGTAAAGGACCTTGCCGGCCGTGCGCGAACGAAGAAGCTTCTCCCGAACGAATTCGTCGGTGGCACCATCACCGTCTCGAATCTCGGAGCGTATGGCATCGAGGATTTCTGCGCGATCGTGAACCCGCCTCAGGCGATGATTATCGCGGTGGGAGCAATCGTGAAGAAGCCCGTTGTCGGAGCCAACGACCAGATCACAGTCGGTCAGCGCATGAAAATCACGCTCAGTGGCGATCACCGCGTGGTCGATGGTGCAGTTGCGGCAACGTATCTTGGCGAGTTGAAGAAGTTGATCGAGAGCCCGGCGCTGATGCTCCTGTAAGCCGGCCATGCCGCGCGATACGGAGTCCGATCCCCTTTCGTTCACGCGCCAGAGCCTGATTGCGCGCCTGACGAACTGGGATGATCAACTCAAGTGGCAGGAGTTTTTCGAGACTTACTGGCGGTTGCTCTACGGCTTCGCGCTGCGTGCCGGGCTTCGCGAAGACGAGGCGGAGGAGGCTGTTCAGGAAACGTGCATTTCCGTCGCGAAAAACATCGGCACTTACGACCCGAAGGTCGGGCGATTTAAGGGCTGGCTGTTAAATACCGCGCGATGGCGCATCAATGACCAGTTCAGAAAGCGAAGGGCGGCGCGCCAATCACGGCGCTCGACGGCGACCGTCGAACGCTTCGCGGACGGGGGCAAGAAAATCGATGAGGTCTGGGAAGAGGAATGGCAAAGCAACCTCTTTGATGCGGGAATTGCGAATCTGAAACGCAAAGTGGATGCGAAGCAGTTCCAGATATTTGATTGCGTCGCGATCAAAGGCTGGAGCGCGATGGAAACGGCACGCCGGCTCGGTGTGAATATCGCACAGGTTTACATGATCAAGCACCGGCTGAAGGCGATGTTGAAAAAGGAAATCAAGGCCCTCGACGAGTAGCACCGCGGCTTGCGTTCGCGTTTTGCCGCCGGAATACTCGCGCCGCCATGAACCTCGGAACCATTCTCTCTTTCTGTGCCATTGCGGCAGTCGCAGCAGAACCCGAACTGACGCTTTCACGCGACAAGAACTATCTCGTGATTCACGCGCCGCATGTGCCGGGCGGTGAAATCCGCATCAACTATCTCGAAGCATACTGCCGCGCGGGCTCCACCGATGCCGACTGGGTGAAGCACACGGTGATTCCGCACACGAACGAGCTGGTTTCGCTCAGCGACGATCGCCGGACGATGAAATTGCGCGACACGCTTGAGGATGGAGTCATCGTCGAGCACACGATAACGGCGAAGTCCGACGAGGTGGACTTCCGCGTCGTGGCCCGCAACCCGACCCCGAATACGAGCGAGGTCCATTGGGCGCAGCCATGCGTGAGGCTCGGACCGTTTACGGGATTTACCTCGAATGACAACGGCTCGAAGGGCGCGCCGGAGGATTATCTCGGGAAATGCTTCATCTTTCTCGACGGAAAAATGGAGCGGATGCCAGTCCGACCCTGGGCGACGACGGCGCGATACACGCCCGGCCAAACTTGGGCGCCGAAACACGTGCCGCGCACGGATGTCAACCCGCGTCCGTTGAGTCCGCTCGTTCCGAGTAACGGCCTCATCGGCTGCTACAGCGCGGATGATCGATGGATATGGGCAACTGCGTGGGAGCCTTATCAGGAGTTGTTTCAAGGAGTCGCCCGGTGTTTGCACAGCGATTTCCGAATCGGCGGACTCGAGCCCGGCCAGACGAAGACGATCCGGGGAAAGGTGTACCTCGTTCCTGCGGATTCGGCCGCGCTCAGAAGCCGCTACGAGCGCGATTTCCCGGAGCACATCGCGCCATTGAAATAATCACAATGTCGAAAAAGCTGTTTGCAGCCGACGAACGGAAGCTTACGCTAACTGACAGGATGTATTCATTGCCGCGCATCATTACAGTATTCCTCGTTACCCTCGCGCTTTGCCTCGACGCGGTGGCGCTGCCGAAGCCCCCGCGTCCGCCTGTGCCGAAGCCGAAACGCCCGAACAACTCGCATCTGCTGGCAAAGGCTGCGGCTGCGAAATCACTGCTTTTGCAGAAACAGGCAGCGGGAAAAGCCGCGTTGTTGAAGGCCGCGGCGAATGCCGGGAAATCGAAACTCCTCCTCTCGCGGAACGCTGGCAAAGCTGCGCTTCTGAAGGCGGCTTCCACTGCGAGTAAATCCAAGCTGCTGTCCGCCCGCAATTCAGGTCGCGCATCATTGCTGAAGTCGGCGACGAACTCCGGGAAGGCGCGGTTACTTTCGGCACTGAACTCGAAAAAGGCATCGCTCCTTTCGATCAAGAACGCGGGCAAAGCAGCGCTGCTGAAGTCGGCGTCTAATTCTGGAAAGGCCCGGCTTCTTTCCGCGCTGAATTCGAAGAAGTCCGCGCTGCTCTCGATCAAAAATGCGGGCAAGGCCGCGCTGCTGAAATCGGCGACGAATTCCGGTAAGGCTCGGTTGCTGTCGGCGTTGAACTCCAAGAAGGCCGCACTGCTCTCGATCAAAAACGCCGGCAAGGCGGCGCTGCTGAAGTCGGCGACGAATTCGGGCAAGGCGCGACTCTTGTCCGCTCTGAACTCGAACAAAGCGGCGCTGCATTCCATCAAAAATTCTGGCAAATCCGCATTGCTGAAGTCGGCTTCCAACGCGGGGAAGTCGAAGCTGCTGACCGCATTGAACGCCAACAAGGCATCGCTCCTCACTTCTCGGAACGGCAACAAAGCAGCCCTACTCGCCAGTGCGCGAAAGAGCCTGGGGCATCGGAACTCCAACAGCGCCCTGTTGAATGTCGCAGTGCGGCAGTCGGCGCAGGCGCATCTGCTGTCGAATGCCCAACTTGGCGCTGCGGTCAGTGCAAAACTGAGTCTCGCGGCGCGTGCAAGCGCTGCGGCAGCTCGTCAACACGCGCAATTGCAGCAGGCAAAGCGCGCCGCCCACAATTTCAAGGCTTCCAAACACAATGCGGGACCGAACAGGACGAATGCGCAGCACCTTTTGCAGCAGCAGACAAAGAACCCGCCCCGTTATCAGCAAATCTTACGTGTGCGCTCTGAAAAGGCGGATGCGCTCCCGCGGAAGTCGGGCAATCGGGTAACCGGAGACGGTGGCGATGAAGAAGCTGGGACAGCACAGCCGAAGACTGCTCCGGAAGTCGGGAAGGACCCGAAGGGCAAGCAATCGGATACCCCGCCGCTCCCATTGGACGACCCTCTGAATCCTCCGGCGAAGCCGTAGAGAGTAATTTTCTCCGGTTACGCGGATTTGATGCGTATACTCATTGCTCCCGATAAGTTCAAGGGCTCGCTTACCGCGCTTGCGGCAGCGCAGGCAATTGAACGCGGATTCCGCTCCGTGTTTCCGAATGTCGGGATCGACATCGCGCCGATTGCGGACGGTGGTGAAGGATTCACCGAGGCTCTGGGGGCGGCGATGGGAGCGGAACGCATCACAGTCCCAAGTTGCGACCCGATTGGTCGGGAAATCGAAGCAAGCTACGCGTGGGTTGCAGGTTCCCGGGTAGCGATAATCGAAATGAGCGAGGCCAGCGGGCTTTGGCGTTTGAAGCCCGAAGAACGCGATCCATTTGTCGCAAATACTTTCGGCACCGGATTGTTGATTCGCGATGCCATCAACCGCGGCGCCAGGAAGATCCTCGTCGGGCTTGGCGGCAGTGCGACTACTGATGGCGGAATCGGGATGGCTCGTGCGCTCGGATACCGGTTTTTAAACGAAGCGGGCGAATATCAGCCGCTGCCCGGCACGCTCGATTTGCTCGCTGCGGTGGAGCGTCCGGTCGACATTGTAATGCCTGAGATCATTGCGGCGTGTGATGTTCAGAATCCGCTCACCGGTGAACGTGGGACCGCGCGCGTTTATTCGCCCCAGAAAGGGGCAGACCCGCATACTGTGGAGTTCTTGGAGGGGGCCATGTGGCGTCTCGCGGATGTGTGCAGGGCTTCGTTTGAACGTGATTTCCGGGATATCCCCGGCGCTGGTGCTGCGGGTGGATTGGGATTTGGACTGCTGACTTTTTGTGACGCACAGATTCGCCCCGGATTCGACATTGTAGCGGAGACAATGAATCTGGATGCGCGAATCGCCGCTGCGGATATTGTCATTACTGGTGAGGGGCGTCTCGATGACCAGACGCTCGACGGCAAAGGTCCGGCGGGAGTTGCGCAGCGCGCACGTGCTGCTGGGCGAAAGGTTCTCGCGTTTGGTGGTGCGGTGACGCGGACTGCCGAGGATGCCGGGATTTTTGATATCCTGATCCCCATTGCAGACCGCCCAATGGACCTGAAGGATGCGATGAAGGATGCTGCTGTGTTGCTTGAGCGGGCGACGATGCGGGCGGCAAAACTCATCGCGCTGTAGTTTTCGATTGAATCCGGCGGAGAACCGGATGATTTCCCGAGCGTGCCAAGCACGACGCTATTTCATTCAACACCAGCAATGCCGATCCGGCTGGATTTGGCCCCAGCGGAAGCAGCCGCGCGTTTGCGGCATCTGCCGGGAATGGTGTTTTTTGATTCCGCCAAATCCGACGCCGAGTCGATGTCCATCGTGGCTGCCGCACCGCAGAAAGTGATTCTTGGAAACATTGCGCGTGATTGGAATGAACTCCGCGTGGAGCTTGCCGCGCGCGGGATGGACGGTGTGCGCGATGACGGTCTGCCCCATGGTTTCGCGGCCGGATGGGTGGGCTACGACGGTGAGTTCTGCTTCGGTGTTTACGAGCACGCGCTGTTTTACCGCCATGGTGCGCAGAGTTGGTGCGAGATAGGCGATTTGTCGTCGCGGCTTGCAGCGGAATCACGGGCGCAATGTGTGCGTCCGGATTTTCGCTCGCTTTGGAATCGTGAGGAATTTTGTGCTGCGGTTTCGCGGGCGCAGGAATACATCGCGGCGGGTGACATTTATCAGGTGAATCTCGCGCACCGCTTCGCTTCGCCGTGGGAGGGCGAGCCCTGGGCATTTTACGAGGCGTTGCGGCACTATTCTCCGGCGCCGAATGCATCGTACCTCGACCTCGGCGGGCGCACCGTGCTTTCGGCTTCACCCGAGTCATTTTTAAAAATGAGCGGCCGCTCGATTTGCACCCGTCCGATTAAGGGAACACGACCGCGCCGCTCGGATCCGATGGCCGACGAAAAGAGCGCGTTTGATTTGATCACGTCACCGAAAGAGGTGTCGGAACTTGTGATGATCACCGATCTGGAGCGGAACGATCTCGGGCAGGTTTGCGAGTATGGATCAGTCGCGGTGCCCGAGCTTTTGAAGCTGGAACGCTACGAACAGGTTTTTCACCTCGTCTCGAAAGTGGAGGGGCGGCTGCGTTCAGGTGTGGACCATACCGGAGCTCTTCGCGCGTGTTTTCCGGGCGGTAGTATCACCGGTGCGCCGAAGAAGCGTGCGCGGGAAATTATCGCGGAACTCGAACCGGCCGCACGAGGCTTGTACACTGGTGCTGCGGGTTGGTTTGGGTTTAACGAAGAGAGTCAGTTTTCCATCACGATCCGCACGGTTGTGATTGAGAATGATGTGGCGTCATTCCACGTGGGAGCGGGAATTGTCGCGGACAGCGATCCGGCCTCGGAATGGCAGGAGACTCTGGACAAGGCGGCTGGGATTTTGCTCGCAGCCGAGCGAGTTGCGGGTTCAGGGAGCGTGGCGTAATACGTTTCACGGTCTGCAATTGCTCGCGTTTTTTGTTTCTGCTTTTGCCTTCCGGCCAGTGGAACGATGCTTTTCAATGCGCGCATGAAAGTCGCCGTATTTTCCGCAAAGCGTTATGATCGTGAATTCCTTGAGGCGGCGGGCGCGGGACGGCATTCGCTCCGCTTTCTTGACTCGCGGCTCGACGAGGAGACCTGCTCCCTCGCTGCAGGTTTCGATGCGGTTTGCGTCGTCGTAAACGACACGCTGAACGCTGCTGTGCTGGAGACAATTGC